>CALKVG010000034.1 GCA_937998045.1 uncultured Myxococcales bacterium | reverse complement strand
GCCTTCGTGAAGGTCGTCGCCAGGTCCGTCGCCGAGCGCACGCCGACCGCGCCGAAGAGCGCTGGCTCCGCGGCGGCGGCGCTGGCCGCCGCGCCCGGTCGCGCGCGCGCGGCGGGGGCAGCCGCCGCGGGCTCGCGCGGCGCGCGCGGCGACGGCGCGCGCGCGGCCGTGGGCGCCTCGCCTGTGCCCTCGAAGGCCTCTTCGTCCGGGCTAGGGAGCGCCGCCGGTTCCACGTCGAGGGTGTCGCCGGTGAGCGCGGCCGGGTGGTCTCCGCGCCCGTCGAACGCGACCGCCGGCCCCGTCGCCACGCGGTGGACGGCGCCGGCTGCCGCGACGTGGAGCGCGAGGCTGAGCAGCGCGAAGGGGAGGAGTCGAGGCGAGCGCGACGGGTGCATTTCGGAGCGGGGGGAGCGGGGAGAGGTGTCGCCATTTTGGTACCCCGAAGCGCCTTTTGCTTGGGTTTCCGTTGGTGCTTGCGTTGGCTTGTGGCTCGCATATAGGTCGCGCGGAGGCCCATGAAGCGAAAAGCGGGAGTCGTCTTGCCGCTCTTCTCGATCCGCACCCGGCGCGACTGGGGCATCGGGCAGATCACCGACCTACCTGTCTGCGCGGCCTGGGTCGCGCGCGCGGGCAATCGGCTGCTTCAGCTGCTCCCTCCCCATCAGCTCTCCGCGGGCGAGACCAGCCCTTACGGCGCGCTCACCGCGTTCGGCCTCGACCCGATCTACGTGGACGTCGACGCCGTCGAGGACCTCGACGCGCCCGCGCTGGGAGACGCCCTCGGCGACGCCGGGCGTCGCTCCCTGGGTGAGCTCCGCGCGGCGCCCCGCGTCGAGTATGAAGCCGTCCGCCCGCTGAAGGAGCGGGCGCTCCACGTCGCGTTCGAGCGCTTTCGCGATCGCGAGTGGTCCCGCGACACGCCGCGCGCCAAGAGGTTCGCGGCGTTCCTCGAGCGCGAACGGCAGTGGCTCGACGATTTCGCGCTCTACACGGCGCTTCGCGAGTCGCACGACGGCTGGGGATGGACCACTTGGCCCGACCGAGAGCGCGACCGTGACGACCGCGCGCTCGCGGAAGCGCGCGAGCGGCACGGGAGCCGCTTGCTCGAAGTCGGGTACCAGCAGTGGACGGCCCTCGAGCAGTGGGAGGCCGCGCGCGCCCGCATGCGCGAGCTCGGCGTCGAGCTTATGGGCGATCTGCCGTTCGTCGTGGGCGCCGAGAGCGCCGACGTGTGGGCGCGCGCCTCGCAGTTCGAGCTGCACATGTCGCTGGGCGCGCCGCCGGACGCCTACGCCGCCGACGGGCAGGACTGGGGGCTACCACCGTACGACTGGCTCGCGATGCAGAACGACCGCCTCGCCTGGATCCGCGCGCGGGCGCGCCATGCGGGGCGCCTGTACGACCGCTTCCGCCTGGACCACGTCGTCGGATACTTCCGGCAGTGGGTGAAGCGCAGCGACCGCACCGAGCGCGGGCGATTCGATCCGGAGGGCACCGACGCGCAGTCGGCGCGCGGGTGGCGCGTCCTCAACGCGATGCTCGAGGAGATCGACGGAAATTCGATCGAGCCGCCGCGGGCGATCGCCGAGGACCTGGGGATGGTGCCGCCGTTCGTGCGCGACGAGCTGCGCAAGCTGGGGATGCCCGGGTATCGCGTCTTGCCGTGGGAGAAGGACGAGCAGAACAAGTTCCGCGACCCGCGCGCCTTCCCCGAGCTGAGCGTCGCGTCGTGGAGCACGCACGATACGGCGCCCATCGTGGCGTGGTGGGACGAGCTGCCGGCGGAGGACCGCACCGTGCTCGCACAGCGCGCGGGCGTCACGGCAGAGATGGACGACGCCGCGCGATCGCTGGCGCTCCTGCGCGACCTCTACACCGCGAAGTCCGACCTCGCCCTCGTCCTGGCGCAGGAGCTTCTCGTCTGGCGCGACCGCATCAACACACCGGGGACGGTCGGCCCGCAGAACTGGACCTGGCGCCTGCCGCGCCCCGTCGAGGACCTGGAGGCAGACCCGCAAGTCGCGGCCCGTTTCGACGCCGTTCGCGCGCTCGTCGACGCGTCGGGCCGTTGACTGGCAAAATGCCCGCGTTGGAGATCGAGCCCGGTAGTTTCCACCCGCTCGGCGCGTCCTGGGACGGCCGCGGCGTGAACTTCGCGCTGTTCAGCGAGCACGCGACCGCCGTGGAACTGTGCCTCTTCGACGAACGGGGGCAGGAGAAGCGCATCGCCGTGCCGTGGCAATCGCTCTACGTGTGGCACCTTTACCTGCCCGGCGTCGGTCCGGGGCAACGCTACGGGTGGCGCGTGTACGGCCCGTTCGCGCCGGCCAAGGGCCATCGCTTCAACCCGAACAAGCTCCTCGTCGACCCCTACGCGCGCGCGCTCGACGGCGCATTCGATCACGGGGCCCCCGTGTACGCGTACCCTCACGACCGCGTTCTGGACGACGCCGTCTTCGACTCGCGCGACGACGCTGCAGGCAAGCCGAAAGCCGTCGTGACGAACGACGCTTTCGACTGGGGCGGCGACCGCGCGGTCCGCGTGCCCTGGCACGACACCGTGCTCTACGAGCTGCACGTGAAGGGCTTCACGAAGCTGCATCCGGACATACCCGAGGCGCTGCGCGGGACGTACCTCGGTCTCGCGTCGGAGACGTCGGTCGCGCACCTGCGGTCGATCGGCGTGACGACCGTCGACCTCATGCCGGTGCACGAGCACATCGACGAGCCGCCGCTCGTCGCGCGCGGGCTGACGAACTACTGGGGCTACAGCACGCTCTCGTACTTCGCGCCCGACCGCCGCTTCGCCACGCGCGGCGGGGACGCCGTGCGCGAGTTCAAGGAGATGGTGAAGCGCCTGCACGCGGCCGGACTCGAGGTCGTCCTCGACGTCGTCTACAACCACACCTGCGAGGGCGGTGAGCTCGGTCCCACGGTGAGCTTCCGCGGCATCGACAACAGCGTCTACTACCGCCTCGACCCGGACGAGCCCAATCGCTACGTCGACTTCACCGGCTGCGGCAACACTCTCGACGCGACGCACCCGCAGGTGCTCAAGCTCGTCACCGACAGCCTGCGCTACTGGGCCACCGAGATGCACGTCGACGGCTTCCGCTTCGATCTCGCGCCTTCGCTCGCGCGCGGAAGCCGCGGCGACGTCGACCACCTCGCCGCGTTCTTCTCGGTGGTGCACCAGGACCCCGTGCTGTCCCGCATCAAGCTCATCGCCGAGCCGTGGGACCTCGGCGACGGCGGCTATCAGGTCGGCAACTTTCCCATCCTCTGGACGGAGTGGAACGGCCGCTTCCGCGATACGGTGCGCGACTTCTGGCGCGGCGAGCGCAAGGCCATCGCCGATCTGGGGTACCGCCTCACCGGGTCGAGCGATCTCTTCGCCGACGACGGCCGTCACCCGCACGCGAGCATCAACTTCGTCACCGCGCACGACGGCTTCACGTTGCGCGATCTGGTGAGCTACGCACGCAAGCACAACGAGGCGAACGGCGAGGAGAACCGGGACGGCCTCGACGACAACCGGAGCCAGAACTTCGGCGTCGAAGGAAATGCGCGGGACGACCGCGTCCTGGCGAGGCGCCGAACGGCGGCCCGGAGCCTCCTGGCGACGGTGTTCCTCTCGCAGGGCGTGCCGATGCTCGAGATGGGCGACGAGCTTTGGCGCACGCAGCGCGGCAACAACAACCCGTACTGCCAGGACTCGGAGCTCACGTGGGTCGACTGGCGCCTCGACGAGCACGGCGCGGCGATGCTCGAGGCGACGCGGCAATTCGCCGAGCTCCGCAAGCGCCACCCGGTCTTCCGGCGTCGCGACTTTCTCCGCGGTACGGCCGCCAACGGCAGCCGCGGTAAGGACGTCATCTGGCTGCGCCGGGACGGGACGGAGATGCAGGCGGCCGACTGGGCGGAGCCGGCGCGCGCGTCGATGTCTTTGCGGCTCGACGGGGACGCGGTGGAGCTCGCGGCCGCCGGTCGCGACGCCGTGCGCGACAGCTCGTTCGTCGTCCTGATGAACGGCGAGCGCGAGCCCGAGACGTTCGTCTTGCCGCCCGCCGCGCTCGGCGAGGCGTGGCGCGTCGTCGTCGACACGAGAGAGGCGCCGCGCATCGGGGAGGTCGCGCGCGCGGGTGAGCCCGTGGCGGTCGCGCCGACGAGCCTCGTCGTCCTCGTCGAGGTGCGCCGGACGCCGTCGACGGCTTAGCCGAGCGTGAGCGAGGCTGTGTCCCCGTGCGGAAGCAACACGGGCACCTACTTGAGCGGGGGCGGCGCGGGGTTCTGCGAGTCGTCCTGGATGCACGACACGAGGTCGAAGAACAGGAACTCGAGCGCGCCTTCGTTCCCTGCGTGCTGGTCGTCCATGGCCGAGCACTCCGCGGGGAAGGCGCCTGGCGCGAGCGACAGCCCGGCGACGTGAACGTCGGAGAAGGTGGCCCGTCCGCAGCGGTCTGCGGGCGCGGCCTCGAGCGGCGTGTTGAAGCTCAGGTACTTCGTCTCGTACGGCGACGAACCCTCCGAGTCGGCGCCGTAGATCCAGCGCGTCGCGCCGGAGACGGCGGCGACGCTGTCGCGGGTGTCGGAGAGCGGGATCTGCCCGTACGTCGCGCCGACGTTCGCGGCGACCAGCCAGTCGGCGAGCGCCCGGCCCTTGGGGAACGTCGTGTCGACGAAGAAGTTCGCGAACCCCTGCGGGGCAAAGTCGTCGAGCCAATCGGCGACGTGCTCGAAGTCGGTCGGGCCTGTCGGCGGGGCGAACCAGTTGAAATGGAAGTGGGTCGTGTACAGCCTTCCGCCCGAGCCGACGTAGTCGCGCATCGCTTCGTACGCGGGGCCTTCGGCGTCCCTGCCGTAGACCTCGCACTCGCAGGAGGCGACGACGACATCGTACGCGGCCAGCCGGTCCGCGGACGCCCATAGCGAGTACGCGTCGCCGATGCCGGACATCGTCATCCCCTGCGGATACCGCCCGGCGTAGACGTGCACGTGCCCCGGGCCGCCCGGCTCCGTGAACTCCGACGGATCGATGCCGAGGTTGAGGAGGAAGCACTCCACGGCGTCGCAGCCGGTCGTGAGCGCGATGAGCGGCATGTCCCCCTCGCTGCCGTTGGCGGGCAGACGCACGAGGCGCGGGTCGTCGAGGACGTTGTCCTGGCAGGCTTCGATGTGCGGGACGACGATCTGGCGGCGCCACTTGCCGAGCTGCAAGACGAGCGGCACGTCGTCGCCAGCGGGCACCCCGCCGATGCGAAAGTGACCGTACGCGTCGCTCGACGCCCAAACGACGGGCGAGCCCGAGGCGGGCGCCTGGCACGCCGTGCACGCCGGATGGCCGGGGAGGATGGGGTCCGGCTTCCGGTTGGGCACATAGGCGAACGCGTTGTAGAGCGGCAGGCGGCCGGCAGGGTCGTAGACGACGCCGCTCAGCGTGGTGTCCGGCAGGCCCTTCGAGGCGCAGTCGACCTGGCGACAGCGAAGGTCCGTGCAGAGGACGCCGCCGTCGCCGGCGAGGCTCGGGGGTCCGGACTGGCTGGTAGAGCTGCCCTGCCCGATCGCGCAAGCCGCGATCGCGGGGCCCGCCCAACTCGCGAGCGTCCAGGGCGCAGTCCGCCCGAGCATCCTCGCTCAAGCGTACGCCCCCTTCGAGCGGGCGGGCAGCTCTTCCTGTGGAAACGCTCTTCCGTCGTCGCGGAAAGCGCTGTCGCGCCTCACTGCTACAGGGTGTGTGGCGGCGGCGCTTACCTGTTGATCTCGCGGCGCTCTTGGCCCTCGAGCTCTTTGGCTCTCCCCTCGACAGCCATGCGCTCGCTGCCGATGGCCTCGCCTACGCTTCGCTTGGCCGTACCGCCGACCTCTTGGACCGCGCCCTCGGTCCGTTCTGCGGCCTTGCCGCGCCCTATTTGCTCGCGACCGCGCAGCTCCTCGGCGCGACCCTGGGCGTGCATGCGCTCGTGGCCCATCCAGCGCCCGAACGCCTCTTTGATCCGCCCGCCGATCTGCTCGAGCATTCCTCGTCCCTGCCGCCTCTCATTCTCTTCACGCATGGTCGTTTTGCCTCCGACCTCGCCGTTGGAGGCACCCGGCGGGCCACCCGCCGTCAGGCCGCGCCGAGTCTCGCCATGCAGCCCAGCGTTCGCTCGCAGCGCTCGAGCGTGCGCGCGAGCTCGCGCGTGGCTCGCGTCGGGTGAGCCAGTCGCGCCGCGAGGAGCTCCAGACGCTCCGCCAGAGAAGCCTGCTCGCGCTCCTCGAGCCGGGCCGCGAGCACGAGCGACAGCGCGTAGGGGCGCTCCCGGAACGCGTCCAGGAGGTCGCCTGCGGCGTGGCGAAACGCCGGCGACCCGCGCGGCGCGGTCGCGAACCGGAAGAGCGCGAAGCGCGCGCGCGCGTGCTCGATCGCGTGCACGTGGGTGTGGACGTCGCGCGCCGAGAGCGCGCGCAGGGCCGCCCCCTCGACGGCGAGCTGCGTGGTGACGGCTTCGATCACGTCGGCGACGCAATCGCGGTCACCGGTCTCTTCGAGATCGGCAAGCAGATTCACGATGCGCTCGCGGCCGGTCAGCAGCGAGGCCCGTACGTTCGTACTCGGCATGGATTCCCCCTCGATCGGCGACCGCGGGTCCGAAGACGCGCGCGCCGGCGGCGTGCATGTACCCGGCTCACGCGGCAGCAGTTGCTCGCGGAGTCCTTGGGAAGCCGACCCTCACGCGCTCGCCAGCGGCAATCGCGGATTCAAGAGAGCCCGCTCTTCCTACAGCACTCGCCCGAGCACGTCATCTGAAACTTCGTCGCCCGGTTCGTTTACGGAAGAACACGGAGCGGCACCGGCGCGTAAAGCGAGACGCCGCGTACGTTTTCGTCGACGCGGAGCGGGTGGCGAATGGATGGGAACGCACGCTGCTCGCAGTCGCTGCGCTCGCACAGGCGGCAGGTGACGCCGACGGGCGTGGCCATGTGCGCGTTCTCGAGGTCGATGCCGTCCGAGTACACGAGCTCGCGCGCGTGCTCGATGCGGCACCCGAGGCCGATGGCCTGCACCGGCTGCTGCGCGTGGTAGCCCCCGGAGTCCTTGTGGATCGTGCGCGCGAGGCAGAAATACGTCGTCCCGTCGGGGAAGCGCGAGAGCTGGATGCGGATCAGGCCGGGCGTCATGAACGCGGCGAAGATATTCCAGCGGGGGCACGCGCCGCTGAAGCGCGCGAAGCGAATGCCGCTGGCGCTGAAGCGCTTGCTTATGTTTCCCGCGACGTCGATGCGGATCATATGGAAGGGCACGCCGTCGGCTCCGGGCCGGCGCAGCGACGTGAAGCGATGGCAGACTTGCTCGAAGCCGACGCGGAAGCGGCGGCCGATGACGTCGATGTCGTATCGCTCCTGGCGGCAAGCCTCGAGGAACGGCGAATACGGCATGATGACCGCGCCGGCGAAGTAGTTCGCCAGCGCGACGCGCGCGAGGCCGCGCGACTCGTCGGTCGTCAGGTGGTTGTCCGCGACGATGCGATCGATGCGCGAGTGCTGCGTGAGGAGCGCCACCTGGTGGGCGAGCTGGAATGTGCGCGAGCGCGTGGGCAATAGCTCGCTCAGCGTGAGGATCTTCTTGTCGGTGTCGTACCGGCGAAGGATGCCGCGCTCGGCGCCGCCGCGCGCGATGCGAACGTTCACGCCGAACTGCTTGTCCAGGTGGCGGACCAGCCCGGGGTAGAGCTCCTCGGCGTCGAGCTTCGCGCGCCGCCACAGCTCCTCGGCGCCCTCTTCCAGCTCCGGGAAGTAGTTCATGTGCTTCTGGAGGAGGTCGTTCACCTCCTCCGACGGGAGCTGCGAGCGGTCGATGCTGCCTCCCTCGTCGCCTTCGTTGCCTTCGAGGCGCGACGCCAGCTCGTCGCTCGCCACGCGCTGGCTCTTGTACGAGCCGTAGAGCGCGAGGACGGCGCGCGCGACCTGCGGGTGGTTCACGGCGAGGTCGCGAAGGTCGTTCGAGGTCAGGCTGTAGGCGTCGAAGACGGGGTCGGCGAAGGCCTCGAGCAGATCGTTGATGAGGCGCGCGTCCTCGTCGCCGGCGAACACGTGGAGCTCGACGCCGAACGTCTGCGCCAGCTTGATGAGGAGGGGGGCGGGCAGGGGCCGCCGGTTCGACTCGATCAGGTTCAGGTAGCTGGGGGAAATGCCCAGCTTGTCGGCCATTTGAACCTGGCTCAGGTTCTCGCGCCGGCGCAGCGCTCGCACCTTGGCTCCCAGTCTCGGCGCTTCCTTCTTTTCTTCGGTCATGACGCGTTCACAAGATTAACACTTTTACAGCTTGTCATTGACAGTTCTCAACGTGGCCTACTTGCGATGTGTTTTCAGTAGCTTGACCATTTTGACGCGGTGCTCAATTGTAAACCGGGTGATGGCTATCGAATCGACTCTTCCGCTGCCCCCCGGCGTGGCGCTCACAAGGCCCGCCCGTCCCGGTTACGAGGCGGTGCTCACCACCGACGCGCTCGCGTTCGTCGCCGACCTCGCCCGCACCTTCGGCCCTCGCGTGGCCGAGCTGCTCGCCCGCCGGCGCGAGCGAACCCAGCTCGACTTCTCCGCCGAGACGGCGGCGATCCGCGCCGGCGACTGGACGGTGTCGCCTCTTCCGCGCGACCTCCTCGACCGCCGCGTCGAGATCACCGGGCCGACGGACCGCAAGATGGTGATCAACG
>CALKVG010000033.1 GCA_937998045.1 uncultured Myxococcales bacterium | reverse complement strand
GCGCCGGCACGGCTGTCGGTGTGGCGGCCGGCAGGCGCCCGCCTTGGCTCGAGAGCGAGGCGCGCAGCGTGAGGAACGCCGACACGCCGCCTACCGCGAAGAGCAGCGCGATCACCGCCAAGAACCACCGCGAGCGGCGGGGAGCCGGCGCCGCGGCGGTTTCCGCATCGAACCCCGATATCGCGGGCGCCGGCAACGAAGGCGCGGACGCCGGACCGCTCCAGCCCGGGAGCACCGGCAGCCGGCCCGTGCTCGTGATTCCGACGGAGGCGTGCAAGGTGGGCGGCTGCGCCGGCATCGTGGCGACGTACGCCTTGATGCGGGAGCGAACGTCGTCGCGAATGTCGGCGAACATCCCGTTCATGAGCTGCGCGACGTCACGCTCCGAGATGCCGTCGTTGCGCTCGCGCACGTAAGCCTCGATGTCGAGGCGCATCTCCTCCGCGGTCGAGTAACGGCTCTCGCGTTCGCGCCGGCATGCCTTGAGCGCGATCGCTTCGAGCGACGGCGAGACGTCCGGGCGCACGCCCCGCACCGCGGGGATATCCTCGTTCACGATGCGCGTCAGGATCGACAGCGCCGAGCCCGTGAAGAGCGATCGGCGCGCCAGCATCTCCCAGAGGACGACGCCGAACGCATAGATGTCGACGCGCCGGTCGAGTTCCGTCTGCATCGCCTGCTCGGGCGCCATGTACCGGACCTTGCCCTTGAGGACGCCATCTTCGGTGTGCGTTGCGTTCAGCGTGGCCTTCGCGATGCCGAAGTCGAGGAGCTTGATCTCGCCGCCGTACGTCACAAAGAGGTTGTGCGGCGACACGTCGCGGTGCACAACGCCTAGGGGCGCGCCGTCGAAGTCGCAGAACTCGTGCGCGTACTGCAGCCCCTTGAGCACCTGGATCGCGATGAACGCGACGAGCGGCTCGGGGAGCCCTTCGCAGCGCGTTTCGAGCGTCCGCAGCACGGCGCTGAGCGGCTGTCCATCGAGGTACTCCATCGCGATGAAGTACTCGCCGTGGATTTCGCCCACCTCGTACGTATGCACGATGTTTGGATGGTTCAGCCGTGCGCCGAGACGCGCCTCGTCCAGGAACATTTCAGTGAGGGCGCGATCCTCCGCGTTGCGTAGCCGCTTGACGACGACGAGCTTGTTTACGCCCTGAAGGCCGTGCGCCACCGTCAGGAAGACGTCCGCCATTCCGCCCACGCCGAGGCGCGCGACCGGTGCGTATCGGCCCATTGTCTCGGACGACACCGACGCGTCTCCGACGTCTTGAGACGATGAGGCCCCTGCCATGACTGCGTCAGTCTATGCTAGCTCTCGCGTTGCCGGGAGGGGGCTGCACGCTCGTTGGTGCGCGCGCGACAGACGGACGCGCGCGCGAGGCCTCTATTCGCAGGATCGACGATGAACCGTTCCTTTGAACGTGGGATCATAGTTTTCTTTCTCGGCTGCGCTGCTTGTGGGTCAAGCTCGTCCGGTACCGAGGGCGATGACGCCTCGCCCGGGACCGACTCCGGATCGCCAATGGACACAGGTGCCGGCCTCATGGACGCGAGCGGCGGTGCGGACACCGGACTCGGGAGCCTCGGGGGCGACTCCGGCGGGGACGGCGCACACGACTCGGGCACCTTGGATTCCGGTGCGACTGCAGATTCGGGGGAAGCCGGCGCGGACGCCGGCCCCTCGCCAGAGGCTGGCGGCGATTCCGGCGCCAGCGACTCGGGCGCGGGCGATTCGGGCGAAGGCGACGCAGGACCGTGGATCTTAGACCCGGCGTCGCTCGTGAACACGACGTTCGGTACGGCGGGCGGCGGCAACACCTTCCCGGGCCCGGACGTTCCGTTCGGGATGGTGCAATGGAGCCCGGACACGTTCCCCGATCGCAACTCCGGCGGCGGGTACAACTACCAGGACTCGCAGCTCAGCGGCTTCAGCCTCACGCACATCAGCGGCCCGGGTTGCGGCGCCTACGGCGACATTCCCATCATCCCGCTGACCGGCGGCCTGCCGACCGGAGATCCCGGCTCGTTCCTGCAGCCGTTCTCGCACACGGGCGAGGTCGCGGCGGCAGGCTACTACTCCGTGCAGCTCGGCCCGCCCTCGGGGCTGATCACGACGGAGCTCACCGCAACGAAGCGCAGCGCGATGGCGCGCTTCACGTTCCCGACCACGAGCACCGCCAGCGACGCCAACCTGATCCTCAAGCTCCTCGGCAGTCAGGCGGGCAGCGTCAACAGCAGCGCGAACATCGTGGGCACTCACGAGGTGCAGGGCTCGACGACGAGCGGATTTTTCTGCGGCGCCGGCGACCAGTACACGGTGTACTTCGACATTGTCTTCGATCACGACTTCACGAGCTCGTCGATCCTCAAGGACTCCGCCGGGACACTCGACAGCGTCGTCTTCTTGACGTTCGACTCGTCGACGAGCCCGATCCTGCAGGCGAAGGTCGGCATCTCGTGGGTGAGCGCCGCGAACGCCGCCGCGAACTGGGCCGCCGACAACCCCAACCCGACGTGGGACTTCAACTCGATCAAGGCGAGCGCGCACGCTGCGTGGAACAGCGTACTCAATCAGATTCAGATCGCCGGCGGAACGCAGAGCGAGCAAGCCCTCTTCTACACGGCGCTCTACCACTCGCTGCTTCACCCCAACCTCTTCAGCGATGCCAACGGGCAATACATGGGCTTCGACAACGCCGTGCACACGGTGTCGGGCTCGCAGAAGGACCAGTACGCGAACTATTCCGGGTGGGACATCTACCACTCCCAGGCGCAGCTCAGCGCGATGGTGGCGCCGCAGCAGATGAGCGACTCGGCGCAGTCGATGCTCAACGACGCGGCGCAGAACGGGGGACAGCTACCGAAGTGGGCGCTCGCGAACGCCGAGACCTACGACATGGTGGGTGACCCGGCGGACGGGGTTCTCTCGGCGTACTACGCTTTCGGCGCGACCGGGTTCGATACGGCGACTGCCCTCGGCGACATGATCAACGAGGCGACGGTCGCGAACAACATCCGCCCGGGCCTCGATTTCTACCAGACCCTCGGCTACCTCCCGGACGACGCCACGTACGGTTGCTGCAACTTCTACGGCTCCGTCTCGACGACGCTCGAGTACGCGCAGGCCGATTTCGCGCTCTCGCAGTTCGCGAGCGCGCTCGGCGACAGCGCCAGCGCGACCAAGTTCCTCGCGCGCGCCCAGAACTGGCAGAACGTCTTCGATCCGGTCACCAACCTCTTCACGCCTCGCCTCCTCAACGGCTCGTTCGTCTCCGGCATCGGCCCGACGAGCACGCAAGGCATGGTCGAGGGCAGCGCCGAGCAGTACTCGTGGGCGCAGCCCTTCAACCGGCAAGCGCTGATGACCGCCATGGGGGGCGCCGCGACCGTCAACACCTCGCTGACGAACTACTTCACGGCTCTCGACTCGTGCTCATTCAACAGCGCACAGGCCTGCTTCGCCAACGGGATGGATGAGGGGGAGCAGTACTGGAACGACTTCACGGGGCAGGCGTACAACGCCCAGAGCGTCGTCAACAGGATCCGGACGACGGTGTTCTCGGGGACGCCCGCCTTCCTGGACAACAACGACGACCTCGGCGCCGAGTCGGCGATGCTCGTGTGGTCGATGCTCGGCCTCTACCCAGCCTACCCGGGCTCCGCGATCATGACGCTGAACTCGCCCGAGTTCCCCAACGCGCTCATTC
>CALKVG010000032.1 GCA_937998045.1 uncultured Myxococcales bacterium | reverse complement strand
CCGCAGCACCCACGTGTCCTTCGACCCGCCACCCTGGCTCGAGTTGACGACGTAAGAGCCCTCCCGCAGCGCGACCCGCGTCAGCCCGCCCGGGAGCACCCACGGGCCGTCCGGGCCGGTCAGCACGAACGGCCGCAGGTCCACGCGGCGCGGGACGAGCGCGCCGCGCGCGGTGTCCCAGGTCGGGCACGTCGACAGCTCGACCCGGTGCTGCGCGACGTACCTGCGCGGCTCGGCCAGGATGCGGCGACGGAACTCGTCGCGCTCGGCTTCCGTCGAGTCCGGCCCCATGAGCATGCCGTAGCCGCCGGCCTCGTCGACCGCCTTGACGACGAGCTCGCGCAGGTGATCGAGCACGTAGCGCCTGTCGTCCTCGCGCGCGCAGACGTACGTGGGCACGTCCGCGAGGGCCGGTTCTTCCGCGAGGTAGAAGCGGATCATCTCGGGTACCAGCGCGCAGACGGCCTTGTCGTCGGCGACGCCGTTCCCAGGAGCGTTGGCGAGCGTCACGTTTCCGCGCGCGTACGCGCGCAGGAGGCCGGGGACGCCCAGCAGGCTGTCCTTGCGGAGCACTTCGGGATCGAGGAAGGCGTCGTCGATGCGACGGTAGACGACGTGCACGCGCACCAGGCCGCGCGTCGTGCGCAGGTAAACCTTGTCGTCGTCGACGCAAAGATCGGAGCCCTGAACGAGCTCGATGCCCATCTGGCGCGCGAGGAAAGTGTGCTCGAAATACGCCGAGTTGTACGGACCCGGGGTGAGGACGACGGCGAACGGGTCGCCCGCGGCTGGCGGCGCGGAGGCGCGCAGCGTCTCGGCGAGGCGCGCGGGGTAGTGATCGACGCGGCGAACCCCGGCGGCAGCAAAGATCGTTGGGAAGACCCGCTTCGTGACTGCGCGGTTCTCGAGGACGTACGACACGCCGGAAGGCGTGCGCAGGTTGTCTTCGAGGACGCGGAAGACGCCGTCGGGCGAGCGAATGAGGTCGACGCCGGCGACATGAATGCGTACGCCGTGCGGAGGGCGAATCCCGTGGAGCTGCGGCAGGTAGTGCTTCGCGCCGAGGACGACCTCGCGCGGGATCGACCCCGTCGAGAGGATGCGCTGCGGGCCGTAGATGTCGTCCAGGAACGCTTCGAGGGCACGGATGCGCTGCTCGATGCCGCGTTCGACCGCGCGCCAGTCGCTCGCCGGGACGATGCGTGGCACAAGGCAGAAGGGGAAGATCTTCTCGGCTCCTCGCGTGTCGCTGTACACCGAGAACGTCACGCCCTGGTTCAGGAGCGAACGCTCGGCGAGGCCCTGGGCCCTGACGATCTCCTCGGATCGAGCCGCGAGGAGCGCGGCGAGGGGCTGGCAAAGCGTCGGTCGCACGGCGCCAGAGGAGTCGAAGACCTCGTCGTACGTGCTCGCGTGGGGGGCGTACGCGCCGAAGAGAGAAGGGGGTTCGGCGTCGGCAATCGGCGAGCCCACGGTCATGAGATTGGGCCTTTCTCGGGTCGGCGGTCGGCGTCACCGGCTGCGGACTCGCGGTCGTCGGCCGGGGGCGGGCGATCGATGGGGAGCCTGCGCAAGTCGAGCGTGTAGGGAGCGTCGGGGTGCGCCGGCGCGGGGCGGCTGGTGACGGGATAGAACGTCGGGCTCCCGGCGCGGAACCGCTGGGCGCGGCGCGCGGCAGCCTCGAATCGGGTGAGGGGGACGGCGTCGAAGGCGCGCCCCTCCGGGTGCCATACGTGGTACTCGCACGCGCCCAGCGAGCGCCGCGCCCAGGTGTCCACGACCTCGAAGAGCAAGGGATGATGGATCCCGATGTGCGGGTGCAGGCTGTGCGGCGGAGCCCACGCCCGGAAGCGCACGCCCCCGACCTGCTCGCCCGCCGCGCCCGTCGGCCGCAGCGGCAACGCGTGGCCGTTCACGGCGATGACGTGCCGCTCCGGCACGAGCCCCTCGACGCGGACCTCGACCCGCTCCATCGACGAATCGACGTAGCGGGTCGTACCGCCCGGCGTCGCCTCCTCACCCAGCACGTGCCACGGCTCGATGGCGTTGCGAAGCTCGAGACGGATGTCTCCCGCTTGCAGGACGCCGATGCGCGGGCACCGGTGCTCGAGGAACGCGCGGTAGGCCTCCGCGGGGAGCGACAAGCCCGCGCGCTCCAGGTGCGCGAGGACGTCTTCGAAATCCTTCCACAGCCACGTGGGCAAGAGGAACCGGTCGTGCAGCACCTGCCCCCATCGGACAAGCTCGCCACGATACGGTTCCGCCGCGAACGCCGCAACCAGCGCCCGGACGAGCGCGACCTGCGCGACCGCCATCCGCACGTGCGGGGGCATCTCGAAGGCGCGGAGCTCGACGAGTCCTTGCCGGCCCTGGGCGCCGGCCGGATCGAAGAGCTTGTCGATGCAGAACTCCGTCCGGTGCGTGCTCCCCGACACGTCGACGAGCAGATGGCGAAAGAGCGAGTCGCCGAGCCAGGGCGAAAGAGGCTCGGAGGATGGGGCTTTCTCGCTCGCCTCGTGCGCTCGCGCGAGGGCGATCTCGAGCTCGTAGAGCGAGTCGTGGCGCGCTTCGTCGACGCGCGGCGCCTGCGAGGTCGGCCCCACGAAGAGCCCCGTGAAGAGGTACGACAGCGAGGGGTGGTGTTGCGCGAAGGCGAGGAGGCTCGCGAGGAGATCGGGTCGCCGGAGGAACGGACTCGCGAGCGGGCGGGGGCCGCCGATCGTGATGTGGTTGCCGCCGCCGCTTCCGGCGGGGCGGCCGTCGAGCTGGTGGCGTTCGGTCGTCAGTCCCACGTGCAGCGCCGCGTCGAAGACGGCCTCCATGAGCGCGACGTGCTCGCGGGACGTCCGCGTCGGAGGAATGTTCACTTCGAGCACGCCGGGGTCGGGCGTGACCGCGAAGCGCAGAAGCTCCGGCGACGAGGGAGGGGGGTATCCCTCGAGCACGACCCGCAGGTCGAGCGAGCCCGCGGCCTCGTCGATCGCCCTCACAAGATCGCAGAAGCGCCGCGCGCTCGTCTGCGGCGGAACGAAGACGAAGAGGTGTCCGCTGCGCGGCTCGACGCACAGCGCTGTGCGGACGGATGGGGGCCGCCGGCCGCTGTCTTCGCGCCCAGGCACCGTTCGTTGCTTCGGGTCCTCCTCCACGGCGAGGCGCGGGTCTTTCGGACCGGCGTAAACCTCCTCCTCCGCAGGCGGCGGCGGGTCGCCCTCGATCGAGTCGAGCGGGAGACGCAGTCCTACGGGGCTATCGCCGGGGACCAGGTACAGGCGCTCGCGGCGGAACGTCCAGAGCGTCGAGCGCCACGCGTCGGCCCCCTCCGGGGCCAGCGGCAGAACGTACCCGACCTCGCTCTTGAGCCCGCGCTCGAGCGTACGGGCCAGCCGTCGGCGCTGCTCTGCGTCGTTCAGCGCCGCGGCGTGCGGATCGACGCCGACGGGCAGGAGGGCCTCCTCCTTCAGGTAATGCCACGGGTCCTCGAACGCCGGATGCGCCAGCGACGCGGCGACCCCGAGGCGCCCGGCGATCGCTTCGATCAAGCGGCGCGCGTCGTCGACCCTGGGCGCGCCGGGCGCGGGCGGGGCGTCTCCCCGCACGAGCGGCTTGCCGTCGCGGCGGGCGATGATGTCGAGCGCCCAGCGAGGCAAGCTCTCGCCGGGGTACTGCTTGCCGAACCGGTGCAGCAGGACGCCGCCGGGGGCGAGGCGCGCGCGAAGCGTGTGCGCGAGTGCCAGCCCCTGGTCCCACTTCGTCGGCCCGAGCGCGCCGCCGTTCCACTCGGGAGCGCCGGGATGCAGGCGCGAGGTGAAGGTCGGCTCGCCGCCGACCGTGAGATCGATGCGCCGCTCCGCGAGCGCCTCGTCGATCCTGTCGCCCGCCGCGAGGAGCGCGCTCCACGTCTCCTCGGGGAACGGCGCCGTCGGGCGCGGCTCGTGTCCGAGGCGCGCGACGCTCATCTCGAAGCTGGCTTCGGCGACGACGTCGCTCGTGCCGGAGATCGGCGCGGTCGCGGCGGGGTGGGCGGCGCACGCGAGCGGGATGTGCCCTTCGCCGCAGAGAAGGCCACTCGTCGCGTCGAGCCCGATCCAGCCGGCGCCGGGCACGTACGCCTCGGCCCACGCGTGCAAGTCCATGGCGTCGCGCCGAACGCCGCGCGGCTCGTTGGGGATCATCCCTTCGTCGGTGAGCTGCACGAGGTATCCGCTGACGAAGCGCGCCGCGATGCCTCGCGATCGCAGGGCAGCCACGAGCAGGACCGCCGAGTCGCGGCAGCTCCCGCGCTTCTCGGCGAGCGATTGCTCGGGCGTCCAGATGCCCGCTTCCTCGCGGATGACGTAGCGCAGGCGCGAACGCACGGCGGAGTTCAGCGCGACGAGGAGATCGACCGTCGGTCCCTCCCGCGGCAGGTCACGCAGGAAGGCGTCGAGGTGAGGACCCCCTCGGTACGCCGGGTCGGCGAGGTCGAGATAGGGGGCGAGATCGTGGACGATCTCGCCCATGTACGCGAACGGGACGCGCTCGCAGCGCGGGTCGACGAAGAAGTCGAAGGGGTTGATCGGCCGGATCTCGACGGCCATTTCGACGGCTACGTCGAGGAAGGGGACGCGCTCGCCGGGCCGTAGCGTGAACCGCGCGAGGTGGTTTCCCGCGGAGTCCTGCTGCCATTGAAGGATGCAGGGCGGCTCGATGCGCAACCCGTAGGTCTCGATGTGCGCCTTGGCGTGCGCGGCGGGTCGCAGTCGTATCTCGTGCGGGCCGAGCGCGGCGGGGCGCTCGTACCGGTAATGGCTTCTATGACGAAGGAGCAGGCGCACGTGGCCCTCCGAGAATGGAAAGGAGAGCCTTGCGATGTAGCAGGATTGTTTCGTGCAGATGACGAACGTTTCGCCAGACCGCGGCGAGTCGGTGCGCACCTTATCTTTCTTCGCGAGCCGGTACGCCGCCCGTGTAGGCGGAGAGGGCCTAAAGCGATAGCCCCGCGGCGATGTTCCCGGCCGGCATGGCGCCGCTCAGTCGCTTCGCCTCCCTGCCGCCGCGGAAAAGGATCATCGTCGGGATGCTGCGGATGCCGAAGCGGCCCGCGACCTCCGGCAACGCGTCGGTATCGACCTTCGCGACGATGGCCCGCCCCGCGTGCTGGCCGGCCAGCTTCTCGACCTCAGGCGCAACCGCTCGGCAGGGCCCACACCACGACGCCCAGAAATCGACGACCACGGGGACCGGTGCGTCGCGAACGAGCTCGTCGAAGTCCGGAGCGCTCTGGATGGCGATAGGTCGCGAAGCCGGCAAGAGAGGCCCCTTGCAGCGCGCGCATCGCGCCTTGTCGAGCATGCGGGCGACGGGCAGCCGGTTGGGGCTGGAGCAGGCAGAGCACGCGACGATCACAGCGCAAAGGTGCGGCGGCTCTCCCCGGAGTCAAGGGGAGCGGGGATTCGCTTCGAGTGTGGCGGAGCGCGGTCTACCGGCAGCCGATGGTTGCGACTCGCTGGCGCGCGGTCTGGACCGAGAGCCCTCGCGGTCTGGGGGAAGGCCACCGGTCGACGACGTACCGGTACGCGGCGCACGCGCCGGGCGTATCGTGCGCTTTTTCCAGCGCAGCCCCGAGCTGAACGTGAGCGCGCATCTGCTCGATGGGTCCGTGCAGCACGTCGCACGCGGCGGCGCCGCGCCGGAGGGCGGGCAAGGCGTCGTCGATGCGCCCCGCGAGAAGGAGCACGTTTCCGAGCGCGCGGTCGGTGTACCCCTCCTGGTCGAGGTCCCACAGGAACGGCGCGAGGAACGCGCCGAGCGTCCCCGGGGGCCTCCGGGCGAGCGCTTGGCGCGCCTCGGCGGCCGTGCGTGCAGTCTCTGCTTCGAAGGATACCCACGCGAACGCGTCGTCCCCCGGCGTGCGCTCGACGCCCTCGGGCACCGTGGCGCTCCAGCCGGCGCTCCGGAGCGCCGCGAGTCGCGGGGGGGGCAGCGCGCGGCTCCTTTCCAGGACGGCCAGCGCGAGCGGCCGCGCGATCGCCGCGCCGTCTGGCAAGAGGGTGGGGA
>CALKVG010000031.1 GCA_937998045.1 uncultured Myxococcales bacterium | reverse complement strand
GTCCCAACGGGGCACGGCTCCCCGAAGCGCTCGACCCACTGCTGCCTGGCTACGACCCGAACGCACGCCGCGGGATCGCTCGCCGCCAATTTCAAGCGCGGCAGCGCAATGGGATCCGGGAGGCGGGCGAGGGCGGCCAGGGCTTTCGTCCGCTGGTACGCCTGCGAGCAGGATAGCCAGTGGTCAATCATCGCCGCAGACGTCTCGGGAAACGCCACGGCGAGGGCTTCGGTCGCCCACCCCGCGTCGAGCCAGATCGCATCGTACTCGGCGTCGATCCAGTCGAGGAGCGCCTCCGCGGCGTCGTCGGGCTGTACGTGCCTGAGCGCCTCGAGCACCGCGTCGGCGAACGTGCGCTCGTTCTCTTCGTGCTCCTCCTCGGTGAGGGCGTCGGGCGGCGCGTGCACGACCAGATCGCGGAGCACGAGGACGAGGTCGTCGCCGGTGACTGCGCATGGGCAGGCGGTGGCCAGCGCGTTCAGCGCCCGAGCACGCACGCCGAAGCTCGGGAGGCGCAGCGCGCGGCGCAACGCGGCGATCGCCGCGTCGCGCGACTCGAACCGCTGGATGAGCTCGATCGCGACCACCCGACTCGCGTGCGATGGGCCCTCGTCGACGACGTCGGCCAGGCGCGCCACGAGTCTCTCCTCGTCGCCGACCTCCGGGATCCAGTCCTCCGCCGAGAAGATCGCGTCCGCCATCGCGCGATCGCCTACCTGCGCGATCTCCACGAGAAGATCCGCCGCCTCGGGGTGATCGATCGGAAGGAGCGACGCGACGCGCTCGCTGCGCTCCCGCTGGCGACGCGTCATGCAGGGGGCCCATCGAACGAGGAGCCGAAGGAGCCGCACCGCTTCGACGGGACTCTCCTGTAGGCCCGACAAATCGAATCCGAGGCGGTCCGCCCTCACGAGCAGGCGCTTGGTCACCCGCTGACTCGCCTCCGCGTCGGTCAGCTCCCACGCCTGCGCGATCGCCTCCGACAGGGGCCGGCATGCTTCGGCTGCGCGCTCGCCCGGCTCCGCGCTGCCCTCTTCGTCGGATGGCTCGCGCGCCATCTCGGGGGCCAGCTCGCGTGCCGGCGGCACGTCCTCGCTGCGCTCGGCGCGGAGGTGCTCTGGCACCCTCGCGGTTTGCCCGGGAGGGACAAAGCTCCACGCGAACTGCTTTGCGAGCTTCGCGTCGATCTCGTCGCGGCGGTACATGGGGCCCTTTTAGGTAGGCATCGGAAGGCTCTGTCGTCAATTCCGGCGAGCGTTGCGCCGGGTTTGCCGTCGTGGCGCGCTCCGGTAGCCGTCCGCACCAAGAGTCGGGGGGGGTGGGCGGACGGCAACGCCTTGCGTAATACTAGCGTGCGACCGATGCGCACTCCTCTCGGCCGCCGGCCCAGCAGGCCTTTCCTGGCCGGCGCAGCACCGTGGGCCGTCTTGCCGCCGCTCTGTCTCGGAGCGCTTTTCCTCGGCGACGCGGCGGCATGCAACGGCGGGCAGGCGCCCGCAACGGTGGCAGCAGCCGTCGACGCCAGCACTCCCGTCGACGCAGCGCCTGAGCACGTCCGCATCCCCTACGACGGCCAGCCCTCGCCGGAGGCCGGCCCGCGTACGCCCGTTCATGCCGAGCTCGTCACGCCGCGCGTCGACACGATGCAGCTGATGTTCGCCGCCGGCGAGATGCAGACGAGCGGCGAGCCTTTCGCGCAGATCTTCGCTGGCCGCAACCTCCTCGGTTATTACCGCTGGTACCTGCCGCCGAACCTCTACTTTACCCAATCGGTGAACGGGGGCCTCATCGGCGAGTCGTTCGTCGACCTCTTTGGCTTCAGTTCGGCGGTCGAGTCGTACGAGTACTCGAAGTACCACATGAACATGGTCGCCAATCAGACGGGCGCCGGGGTGTCGCTCGCCAACGGACCGCTCGTCGCGCGATTACCGGGGACCACCGCGTTCGACAAGCTACGCACGCGCGTCGCGCAGATCATCGTCGCGGCCGGAACCGACGTCGGAGGCTTCGCGAGCCTGCCCGACGGCGGCTCGAACAACCCGCAGAACGACTTCGGGTTCCCCGGCCTCTGGCCAAACATGGATCCGTACCGCAGCTTCGATCCGTCGATGACGCCCGATAGGACGGTCGCCCACTCGTGCACGACCGTCACCGGCTACGGCGGCGTACAGATGTTCGGAAACAACCCGGTCCCTCTTTACGAGTGCCGGTATAACTCCCTCCGGCTGAACGATCGGCGCGCGCAGAGCGAGGCCGTCATCGGGCCCGGGGTGCTCGGTTATACGACGTGGAAGGAGGCCCTCTGGGCCATCGACTTCACCGGCCGGTTGCACGATTCGGTCGCCAATGCCGTGACGGCCGTCGCGCCGGGGGACGTCGCATCGATCGGGCGACCGGGCAACCACGTGCTGGGCGTCGAGCCCCCCACGGCAAAACCGGGGACGTTCATCGGATCGACCCCGCTCGAGGGCATGTGGGGCCTGCTCATGGTCGACGAGAGCGACAACGCCGCGGCGTGGCTCCTTTCGTCGCTGGCCACGTCCGACGGGTCGACGCTCTCCGGAGTCGGCTCGATCGCGGACGCGATCGCCTACGATTACGGCTCTCCGCTGGTCTGGTTCCCGACGGCGATCGCCGTGACCGAAGACACGACCGCCGCTCCGGGGACGCCTGCGGCGTCGTACCCCGTCGTGAGCTCCCTCGTGATCGCAGATGCGACCAGCCGCGCGGTCGATCTGGCGGCGCTCGCCCAGGGTTACTCGCTTCTGTTCGGCATGACCGATTCCCGCAACGTCGCCGTCGGCCAGCAGCTCGGAATGCTAATCGCGTTCGGAGGCTACCCCTTCGCCGCCGACGACGGCAGCCCCGACGGCGAGGACACGCCGCACGATCGCGCGCTCGGCGTGATGCGGGTCGCGTTCGTGGACCTGGACCGCATCCACCGCGATCCGACCACGAACGTCATCGTCGACACGGCAACGATAGCCGGTGGATCCATATCGCGCGGCAGCACCGTCTCGACGGTGAGCCTCGGTCACGTCGTGGTGGGCCTGCGCCATCTCCTGATGGCGTGCAACGCGGCCGTGTCCCAGTACGGATCGCCCGACGGCGACGCGACGAAGGACGCGCTGGGTATTCTCAACGGGGTGCCAATCCACCCGCCTGTCGGCGACGCGGGCGCGCCGCCGCTGTTCAGCGCTCGCGTGCGCGAAGCGCTCATGGCGCAGGCCAACTTCGTCTACGGGACGCTCACGAAGGACGACGGCACCGTCTCGAACGGCGCGACTCTGTCCGGGGGCATCTGGACCCCGACGACCGATCCTGCGACGCTCGAGTCGCAGGGCGCTGCGCTGCGCGTCCTCGGCGAGGCATGGTTTCTCTCGGGAGATACGGCCGCCGGGGCGATGTACCAGGAGCGCGCGCGGGCCGTCGCGCGCAAGCTGCTCACCGATTTCTGGAGCGAAACGGCGCGCATGTTCCGCGGGACCGCTGGCGGGGGGGACGACGTCGTGATGACCGCGGAGCGCTTCGGCTGGCTGCAGCAGGCGCTGCGCGAGACGTATGAGGCGCTGTCGGTACCGGGGGACCCGCTGCTCGGCCGCGCGGTCCTCGAAGACCGGATCGCGCGGACGAACAAGCTGTACCTGAACGGCTGGGACGACCTCGACGGCAACCAGATCATCGACAAGACGACGGAGTGCCTGGGGGCTCGCCTCCAGCTCGGCGAACAGGTTCTGACCGGAGAGCTCGGGATCAACGACAACGGGTACATCGGCTCGACAGGCGACGACCGCGACTCCGATTGCGTGTTGAACATCTCGGCCGCGAAAGTCGGCAGTGTTCTCGCGGGACAGGTTCATTTCCACGCGCCGTAGTGTCCCGAGTCGCGGACCTATTGGGCCCTATACTCGGGACACTACCTCCGCCCCTCGTCGTCATGCCTGCGGCATGACGACGACGGCGGAGGGGACGGTTGAGTGGGGCTCCGCCCCCTCGGCACTTCGTGCCGAGCCTCCCCCGGATCGCCTTGCGGCGAACGACTTCGCTTTGCGAAGTCGAGAGAGATTGGGCAGCAGGGGGAGAGAGGGAGAGGGAGACAGGGAGAGGGAGACAGGGAGAGGGAGACAGGGAGAGGGAGACAGGGAGAGGGAGCCCTACGGCTGCCGCGGCAGGCCCGGGAGTATCCACTCGTCGATGTCCAGACAGGGCGCGCGGCGATCGAGGCGCGGCGGACGGCACACCGTCGCGACCCGGACGAGCGGCCACTGCGCGTCCCCTAACCTCTCGACCTCGCTCGTCACCCAGACGCGCGGCGGAAGCCGATCGAGCCGCGCGACCTGCACCGCTACATCCCCGAGCGACGCGGCGGCGAACGCGTTCTTCGCGAGCTCGCTGAGCTCGAAGAATCGCACACTCGCGACGCCGAACACCGCAGGACGCGCCGACGGGGGCTGCTCCCGCGCGAGCTCGACGAGTTGCTCGCCGGCTGGAGGAATGGAGCGCCGCGCGAGCACGTCACGCGCCGTTCGCATCGAGACGAGAAGCACCAGCGCGCACACGATGCCGAGCGCCCGCGGCGATCGAGCAGCCCGGAGCGCCACGGCTGCGCCGAGCATCGCCACCAGGGGGAGCACGTGACGCGGCTGGTCGCGGACATTCTGGCCGATCGCGACCCACGCCAGATAGGGCGCCGATACCGCCAGCGCGGCCCGCCAGTCCGGCCAGCCCGACATGCCCCACGCGACCAGCGCCGCGACGATCGCGGCCGCCACCAGCAGCCCGATCGCCCAACCGAGCGGGCCCGGTCCCGCTCCGAAGCCGTCGACGAACACATCGCGCAGGAGCCACACGAGGCGAACAGCGCCAGGCTGGGTCGCGGCCGTCCCGCCCCACCGCTCGACGTGCCCGAGAAGGTGCGTGCCGGCGATCTGGGCGAGCTGCGAGGCGCCGACGACGGCGACGAGCGGCACGGCCCACGCCAGACAGGCCGCCGCGGCGGTCGCCCACGTGCGCGACCGTTGCCCGCTGGGAGCGAGCGCCAGAGCCGCCAGGAACAACGGGGCCCACGAGAGCCGCACGCCGAGCCCGAGTCCAACCCCCAAGCCGAGCGCCACCGCGTGCTTCCACGCCGGCGAGCGCTCGCCGCGCGGAATCGCGAGACCCCACGCGCAAGCCGCGCCACACGCGAACGCCGGGCCCTCGCTTCCGACGCCGCTGAACGCGCGCCAGACGATCGGCAATACGGCGACTGTCCCCGCCACCGTCCACGCAGCCCACGCCCCGGCGAGCCGGCGCACCGTCAACCACACGAGCCCGATCGCGAGCACGCCGCTGCATGCCGCGACCACGACGCACGCACGCATCGGGTCGCGCGCGACCAGGTTGGCCACACGAAGCAGAGCCACGTAGACCGGATAGCCGGGCGCGTGTGGCCGGAAGTTCGCGAGATCGAAGTCGTGCACCGACTCGACGAATCCGACGCCGTCCCAGTCGTCTGGCCACGGGGGCGCAGAAGCGCATAGCGCCACCCCGTACGCGACGAGCGCGAGCCATCCGAGCCATGGGAACGCGCGACGTCGCGGACTCACGAGGCGAGAGTAGCGGCACGAGGGCGCCCGGTCTGTCGGGAACGCGCCTGTCCGGCCGATGAGCATGGTCTCGCCGTGCCCGCCCTTCGAAAAGGCTCCGCGCGAACCGAATTCGAGACAGCCCCTCAGGGGACGACGCTCTGCGTCCGGAACGTGAGCGTCTTGTCACTCGTGGCGATCTGGCGCACGAAAAGCTGGACGAAGCTGCCGAAGAGGGCGTCGCTCGGGCCGATGCCGGTGCTGCCGGTGGGACGGGACATCCAACGCCTCATCTGCTCGATCATCTCCGGCGATACGGGGTTGACGTCCACCACGACGCCCAGGAAGTACGCCTGGCCCGCGGTGAGCAGCGCCCGGCGCACGACAGCCAAGTCGCGAGCGTCGGTGCACAGGCGGAGCACTCCGTCGAGCACGGCCGCCTGGTCGCGCTCGCGCTCAGGTTCGCTGATGTGGACGCGGTACACCTCGTCCCACAGGTCGTAGACCACCCGGCACACGCGAGGGGCCAGCGCAACCGGCGTGTCCGCGCCCTCGCGATACACGTACGCGCGCATCGCGATGACCGTGGGCAACCCGCTCGACAGCTTCTTCATCAGCTCCGGATCGGCGAGCACGTCACGATACGAGAAGCTCGCGCGCAGCAGGTCCTTGTCCCAGGCGTAGTTCGCTTGCCTCGGAGGGAGGGCGGCAGGACGCGTCGGCTGCTGCGACTGGGTCGTCGGCTGCGCGTCGGCTCCGCCCGGAGCCAGGGCCCACGCGACGAGCGCGAACGCGCGGACGACCCACCGCCCCGAACGCAGGGTGGTCATGGCCGTGCCGCCCCCTGCTGCTGTCCCCGGACCGGAATCAGGCCCACCAGATTGGAAACGCCCAGAACGAACCCGCCCGCCTGCGTCTCGATCCGCAGACCGGCGTTGAACGTCAGATCGATCGGCCAGGTGCTGAAGCCCGTGTACCCGCGCGCGTGCTCGACGAAGTCCTGTTCGTTGGCGAGACCGTAGAAGCCGAACCCGCCGAAGAAGTCCACGCCGTAGATCGACCGGCTTCCTCGGTAGAGCGGAACGCGGTACTCGGCGTCGACCTTGGCCGCGTAGTCGCCGTAGCGAATCTCGACGATATCGGTGTTCAGGAAATTGGGCGCCGGTCGGCGATCGAAGCTCAAATCGAGCACGCGATCGGGTAGGAGGTCGCTCAGATCGCCGACGTAGAAGCGCTCGAAGAGCGGGGCGTTCCCGAAGACCCCCCCGGCAAACCCCTGCAGCTGGAGGACGTGACCCCAGGGGAGTGCGAACCACTTCGCCGCGTGGAGCTGCAGCTTCGTGTACGTGTAATCGCTGCCGAGCGGCGTCAGCGAGGCGTCCAGGCTGGCCTCGAACCGGTGCCCGCGTGTGGGCAAGAACGGCTCGTCTCGCGTATCGTTGACGAAGGTCGCGCGAAGCGTCGACAGGATGCTCGACCCGTCCGGGAGCATGAAGTCGATCGGCTCCACGTCCTCACCGCGGTCATCGCTCGCCGCCCGCGGCAGCGAGGCGTCGATCCTCTCCAGGCGATACTCGAGGAAGAGCTGCGACGAGATGCCGAGATCGTGACCCGCCCCGATGCGGCCGCCGAAGCGCTTGTACTGCGCCACCGCGAAGTCCTCCGCGGGCTGCGTCGGGTCGTCGACGAGTACGTCGCGGTTGCCGAAGAAGTCGCGCGCGGCGCTGTAGAGGAGCTCGGCCTCCGCCACCCAGTTGGTGCGCAAGAACTGGGGGTCCGCGAGGCGCACGCGAAGAGCGAGCTGCTGATCAGCGACGGCGAAGGCTCCGCCGAGGGCCACACCGGTGCCGGCGAGGTTCGTCTCGGTCACGCGCGCGCCGCCGTACGCGGTCAGCGGCCGCGGAATTCCGCCCGGAACGACGTCGGCCGACAGCCCCAGCCAGAGATCGTCGACGACGATCGTATTTCGTTCGGATACGTCGACGACGAGAACGACGTATCCACGCCGGGTGCCACGGCGAAGCGAGAGCTGCACATCGCGAAAGAATCCGGTGCCGAGCAGGCGAAAGCGCGTCGCCTCGAGCTCCGGATCGGCCACGTCCAGGACATCGCCCGCCCGAAACGGTACGTAACGCAGGACGACACGCGCCAGCGTCGTCGTGTTGCCGCGGACCTCGATCCCCTCGAGCGTGTACTTGAGCCCGACCGCTCCCGGCGTGCGGACGATCGGGGCGGTCGACGCTTCCGCCGCCGAGGGCGTCGGAGGAGCGGCGGTGGAGCCGGCGACTGGGGTGCCGATCGTCGCGGGTGGGGGCTCAGGGGGAGGCCCGGCGGCGCTCGGCGCAGGGCGCGCATCGGGCTCCGCGCCCCACGTGCGGACGGCTTGCGCACGCGCCGGAACGGGAACGAGGACAACGGCAATCGATGCAAGGAGCCAGCGGCGCACGCAGCGCGCGATCCTAAATCGAGGAACCCCGATGTCGCCGGAGAATCGAGCTCGTCGAGAGCTTTGGCTCCCCGCGGGGCGCCGGGCGGCTGCGCCTCAGGCGCGAACGGCGTCCGGCTGGAGGTCCGGAGCCGCCTTCCGGAAGGCCTCGAGGTGCATCGCCGCGTCGAACGCGCGCGAGATGCGGGCGAACGGCGCGACGTCGACATGAAAGCGCCGCGCCGAGAACACCTGCGGAACCAGGAAGACATCGGCGGCCGTAGGAACGTCGCCGTACGCAAACGCGCCGTGCACCCCCTCCCCCTCCACGCTCGCCAGCGCCGCCTCGAGCGCAGAGAGCCCGCGCGCGACGAAGTGCTGCACCCACTTCTTCTGGGCGTCTGCGTCTGGAGAGACGAAGAAGAGGACGTTGCGGTTCTGCATCGGCTGGATACCGCTGTTGACGATCTCGACGATCGCGCGCACCCGAGCCCTGCCGTGCGGGTCCTTCGGGTAGAGGGGCGGCGACGGGAAGCGTTCGTCCAGAAGCTCGACGATCGCCACCGATTCGACGTACGAAACGCCGTCGATCGACAAACAAGGGACATAGCCCGTCGGGCTGCGGCTCTTGTGCTCGGCGCCCGTGTGCTCGTCACGGAGCAAGTCGATCGCGACGTAGTCGTACGCGAGCCCTTTGAGGGCCAGCGCGATGCGAACGCGGTGCGACGAAGACGAGCGCCAGTAATTGTAGAGCGTCACCTGAGGCATGGCAGGTCCGGATATTAACGCGGCGCGGCGCGACACGCCCTTCTCTGCGCGAAGCGAAGCAGCGTTCGCGGCACCGGCGGGCGCGAGTACCGGACGAAGCAGAAAGGGCCGCCCCGTTCGCTCAGCCGAAACGAGTTCGAGCAAGGCATGTGCCTTGCTCTCGCACACCGTCATGCCCAACGCGACTCCGACCTCGAACCAGCGCACCCCATCCGATGACGCGACGCGCGTCGACCCCGCGCGCAATGAAGGGGCCCCGCAGAAGCCGGTGACGCGCACCCCCGAACCGGTAGACGCCGCGGACGATCCATACGACAACGTGGCGTGCACCGACTGACGCGAGATCTTCGCGAAGCCAGCATCGAATCGCTGGCCGTACGGCCCCTTTCGGTGCCGTTGATCGAGCCGTTCGTCATCGCGAGCGGCACGATGGACACGACGCAGGCGGTCGAGGTCGAAGCGCGCGTCCGCTGGCGCGGCCGGACCAGCCTGGGACTGGGGGAGGCCGCGTGTTTGCCGCCGGTTACGCGCGAGACGCAGGAAGACGTCCTTCGCGAGCTCGGGGGCCACCCCAGCGAAACCGGTGCGGTCGCCGCGCCACGCTTCGACATCTCCGCGCTCGACGGGCTCCGCCCCGTCGCACGAGCCGGCCTCGAGACCGCGGTCCTCGATGCGATGGCGCGCCTCGGAGGCGTGCCGCTCCGCGCGTTCCTCGACTCCCAGCGCGGCTGGCAGACGACCACGCTCGAGACCGACGTGACCGTGGCGATCGCCGACCACCCGAAGATGGCCGCGCTGGCCCGCGAATGGGCGCAGCGCGGCTTTCGGTCGCTCAAGGTCAAGGTCGGCAAGGACGTGGACGCCGACGTCCGCGCGCTCGAGGCCATCGCGCGCGCCGCGCCGCAGGCAACGTTGCGCGTCGACGCCAACGCCGGGTACACGCCCGCACAGGCCCTCGCGCTCGCGCGCGCGTGCGAACGCATCGAGATCCCCGTCGAGTGCTGGGAGCAGCCGTGTGCGGCAGACGACCTCGACGGCATGGCACAGGTCGCCGCGGAGCTCGACGAGCCCGTCGTGGCCGACGAATCGGTGAAGACGCTCGCCGACCTCCGCGCGATCGTCGCGAAGAAAGCGGCCGATGGCGTGAACTTGAAGCTGGCCAAGCTCGGAGGATTCGAAGCGGCCCTCGCCCTGGGCCTCGAAGCGCAGAGGGCGGGCCTGAAGATCATGGTCGGCGGGATGGTGGAGACACGCCTCGGAATGACCGCCGCCGCGCATCTTGCTTGCGCGCTCGGGGGCGCAGACTTCGTCGATCTCGACACGGCGTGGCTGCTGGCCTTCGATCCGTACGCGGGAGGGTACGTCGCCGAGGGTCCTCGGTATTTCATGCCGAGCACGCCTGGACTCGGGATCGAGAGGAAGTAGCCGTTTTTTGCTATGAGCGGCTCATGGCCGCAAAGAAAGCGAAGGGCGGGCCGCGCGCACCGGCGCGCCGACGGGCTCCGCGCAAGGCAAAGGCCGAATCCGCCGGGCTCGAGCCGCGCGAGTGCCTCTCGGACGGGTCGGACGTCCGCGAGCTCACCGAGCGCATCGAAAGCGAGGGCGGCGCGGTCGTCGGATGCTACAAGGACCCGCTCGGCGGGCATTCGCTCGTCGTCGCCGTGCTGCCCATCGCGAAGGTCGAACCCACACCCTTCCAGCGCGATCTCTCCGAGGCGCATCACAAGCGGCTTGCCGAGGTCGTCGCGAAGACCGAACGCTTCCTCGACCCGATCATCGCGGTCACGGCGCCGGAGAGCGGCTTCTGGACGCCGAACGGCCGCCACCGCCTGGAGGCGATGCGTCGCCTCGGCGCGCGCGCCATCACGACGCTCGTCGTCCCCGACCGCGAGGTCGCCTGGCAGATCCTCGCGCTGAACACCGAGAAAGCGCACAACCTGAAGGAGCGTTCGCTCGAAGTCATCCGCATCTACCGCGGCCTTTTGGACGAGGACGGCTCGCGCGCCGAGTCGGCGTTCACTTTCTACCTCGAGGATCCCGCGCTCGTGACGCTCGGCGCCTGCTACGAGAAGCTGCCCCGTTTCGCCGGGGGCGCGTACCACCCCGTGCTGCGACGGACCGAGCACTTCTCCGACGAGCCGCTGCGTAACGCAATACGCGAGCACGAGAAGCTCGCCGCCGCCGTGCTCGACCTCGAAGACAAGGTCTCCGCCGCGATCGCCAGGCTCAAGGAGCGAGGCCTCACGAGCCCGTACCTGCGGTCCTTCGTCGTGTCGCGCATCAACCCGCTGCGGTGGATCCAGGGCGAGATGCCGCCCGCCGAGAAGGTCATCGGCCAGATGCGCGACCGCGCAGCGAAGTTCAATGCCGAACGCGTGAAGCAGGAGGACCTGGCACGCGCAGCCGGCGGGGTGCCCGACGAAGACTAGCTTTCATCTCTCACGAAGTGAGGTGGACGCTCAGTTTGGTGGTCTGCCCCGCGTCGACCGTGAAGCCGATGGTGCGCTTGTGGGTACCGTCGGCCGTGACGAGCGTCAGCCTGTGGTGCCCGGCCTTCAGCGGGAAGTGCTGCAGGGGTGTGACCTTGCCCGTATCGGCATCGTCGATGAGAACTTTGGCCGGGGGCTCCGAGGAGACGTCCAGAAAACCAGAGTCCCCGTCCGCCTGGCGGTGGTGGGCTCTCCCCGGTCGTGACGACCCGGCTGCCGCGGCGTCGTGGCCGAGAAATAGCCCACCCGCGAGCACGACGGCGGCTGCGCATCCTGCCATGAGCGACTTCATCGTCCTCCCGCTCCGTAGCACGTTCGACGGGCGGAAGGCGGCCGCCATTCACTCCGCGCTCGACGGAACGGCCAGGCGGCCATATGATGGCCATCATCCAGCCATGGCCATCGAACGGAACAACAGCTTCCATCTCCTCCTCTCCGACGACGAGTTGAAGCTCCTGAAGCTCCTCGCCGAGAAGGAGGGGCTGAACGCCTCCGACTACTTGCGGATGCTCATCCGCACGATGCCGAGCTCGGGGTCGCACCTTCGGCTCCCGGCGGCGGTCGGAAGAGCCGATATGGCCAAGCTGTTCGAGACCTACGCGGACGCCATCCGCCAGGCGCAGGAGGCGAAGGCCCCGGCGCCCGCGGACCCAAAACGGAAAAAGGGCAAGTAGCGGAGGGGCAGAGCGACGCGAGAGCCGAGGGGCATCCTCGATGCTCGAGACGAACGGCGCTAGAAGCGGGTCCGCCGCGGTACTAAGGTGCTCGCCTGGTCGTCGAGGAAGGTCGGCCGCGATAGACAAGTCGAACATTGCCCCCGTAGCTCAGTTGGATAGAGCAACCGGTTCCTAACCGGTAGGTCACGCGTTCGAATCGCGTCGGGGGTACCTGAATGGAACCGACCGAAGAGGCCGAGGAGGCTCCCGCCCGCGAAGCGGAGTCTCCAGTCCACGGAAGACACGCTGAACCAGCGTTCGCAATTGCCCGCTGATTCAGTCGCCGGGGCGACCGGCACCGCCCCACCCCAGCGCGAAGCCCGTCGTGAAGGTCCAGGCGAAGGAGCCCGACGAGAACGCATTCGAAGCGGAGTCGGCGAAGGGAAACCAATCCACGCGAACCAGCGGGGCGAGCTCCAACGCGCCGCAGCCCGCGCCCACGTGCTGCAGATGGAAAAGCCAGACCGCGCTCAGCGATGCGTAGGGCACCGCGGCGTCGCTTCCCCAGCCGCTGTGCTTTGGATAGCCGACGTCTTCGGTCACACCCACCTCGCTATGGCCCCAGGCATGGCCCAGCCAGGCTCGCCACCGGAAAGCTCTTCGGGCCACTGCCGCGCACCGCGATCGCGGGTGCAAGCGACACTCGAGTGGCCTTTCCGTCGACGCACTTCGACCCGCCACACCAGTCGAAAATGGTGAGGTACTCGAGAGCGAGTTCTCCCCCGACGCCGACGTTCTTCGACAGCCAATACTCGCCGTCGATTCCCGCGCGCGCGGTGGGGCCGCTGCCCTCGGGCATGCCCGCCCAGCCCACGCTTCCGTTCAGCCGAACGCCCCACGCGATGCGAGAGCGAGGGCCGACAATCGCAGGCTGCGACTGCCGTGCCTCGTCTGCGTCGGAGGCGCGAGCCACACCTTCGAGGCATATGCCCGCCGCGTTGACGGCGTTCAGGAGACCGGCGTGAGGAGGGAAGCGCAGCAAGCTGACTCCAAGGGCGTCTCGACACACTCGGGCGCCGACGCCGGGACGGAGCAAGGCCTGCGCCAGAAGACGCGCCGTGCATCGACGGCCAAAGACGAGCGTCGCGTACGGAGTGTCGCCCGCAGGCCGTGGCGACCGAACGACACGTGTGGCCCACGAGATACATCATTCGCGGTGCGCGACGGCCGCCCGCACCGGCGGCGGGATTGCGCCCCTCCCGATTTAACGAGGCGAGCAGGACGAAATAGCTTCGCACCGGATCGTCAGCGCGAGTGAAGCGCACGCCTTTCCTGATGCGCGGCGCTCCGACTGAAGCTTCCCGATCGCCTCCAGCGGGAAAGGGGCCGTTGTTCTTTGGAAGGCAACCTTCGACATCGGGTAGCGGTCCTGTGACTTCGAGAACCCGTCCGATGTCGGACGTCAACGGACCGCCGACAAGGGACGACGGACCGAGAATCTCGGACAGCCGCCCTCCATCAAAGGAGAAAGGCGCTTTGACCAGAGACGACGGTCCGCGATCCGGAGCAAGACGCCCGTTGCTCTCTGTCACTCGACCGCGCCGAAAGAGAAGCGGGCCTGGATTCGTGATCACAGGTCCGTCGCCGACGATCAACGGGCGGCCGACATTCGTCATCGGTCCTCTGACAAGAGAAAGAGAACCGACGATCGAGAGAAGAGACCCAGCGACCAAGAACAACGGGCCGCCGTCCAGGAACAACGGGCCGCCGTCCAGGAACAACGGGCCG
>CALKVG010000030.1 GCA_937998045.1 uncultured Myxococcales bacterium | reverse complement strand
GCATGCTACACCGCGATCGATGTCATCGGTCACCGTCGTCGGCGCCGGCCTCGCCGGGTGCGAAGCCGCATGGCAACTCGCTCAGCGAGGGATCGGCGTGCGCCTGGTCGAGCAGAAGCCGGTCGCGCGTACGCCGGCGCAGACGACCGACGCGCTTTGCGAGCTCGTCTGCTCGAACTCGTTGCGGGGAGCGTCGCTCGGCAATGCGGTCGGACTCCTCAAGGAGGAGCTGCGCCGCGCCGGTTCGCTCGTCCTGGCCTGCGCCGACGCAACGCGAGTGCCTGCGGGGGGCGCTCTCGCGGTCGATCGCGCCGCGTTCTCCGCCGCCATCGAGACGCGCTTGCGCGGCCACCCGCGCATCGCGTTCGAATCGCGCGTCGTCGAGGCGATTCCTCCGGCGACGCCCCAGTCGCCCGTGGTCGTCGCGACGGGGCCGCTCACCGGCGACGCCCTTGCGTCGGACCTCGCCGGCGCCATCGGCCGCACGCACCTCGCGTACTACGACGCGATCGCCCCGATCGTCTCCGCAGACTCGATCGACTGGGACCGCGTCTTCAAGCAATCGCGTTACGGCAAGGGCACCGAAGACGGCGACGACGAGGCCTACGTGAACTGCCCGTTCGACGAGGCGACGTATCGCGCGTTCGTCGGCCGCGTGGTCGCGGCCGAGAAGGTCGCCCCTCGAGCGTTCGAGGAGGTACGTTACTTCGAGGGTTGTCTCCCCATCGAGGTGATGGCCGCCCGCGGAGAGATGACGCTTGCGTTCGGACCGATGAAGCCGGTGGGCCTGGTCGACCCGAGGACCGGGCAGCGGCCGTTCGCGGTCGTGCAGCTGAGGCCCGAGGACGGCGCGGCTTCCGCGTACAACCTCGTCGGCTTTCAGACTCGCATGACGTGGCCCGAGCAAGGGCGCGTGTTTCGGACCATCCCCGGCCTCGAGCAGGCCGAGATCCTCCGGTACGGAAGCGTGCACCGCAACACGTTCGTCGACGCCCCGCGCGTCCTCGATGCGCGGATGCAGCTGCGCTCGCGGCCGGGCGTCTTCCTCGCGGGGCAGATCACCGGGGTCGAAGGATACGTCGAGAGCTGCGCTTGCGGCTTCGTGTGCGCGGTGATGCTCGCGCAGGCGATGCTCGATCGCGAGATCGTCCCTCCGCCTCCGACGACGGCCTTGGGCGGCGTGCTCACCCACCTCGGGCGGGACGCTCGGGACTACCAGCCGTCGAACGTGACGTGGGCCTGGCTGCCGCCGGTCGCCGATCGCCGCCTCAAGAAGCGCTACCGCTACGAGGCGATGGCGCGCCGGGCACTCGACGACCTCGCCGGCTGGCTCGAGCGCGCCCCCCTCGGGCGCGCAGCTTAGCTCGCGCTCAGTGCTTCCGGGTCCACAGGCTCCCGGCTCGCCAGCGCAGCGCGGTCGTCGCGGGAGCGAGCGCGAACCTCACGACGTCGCCTGCCTGAGGCTGCAGGAGAGTCGCTCCGAGAGCGGACGGCGAAAACTGGGCGGTCGCCTGCGCGAGCCGTTCGTCCGCCGCGCGTGCGGCACCGATCGTCGAGAGCAAGTCGCCCGTCGCCACGAACGCCGCGCGCAGCTCGGTGCGGCGCACAGCGTCCTCCCAGGCCGCGACGTCCTTCGGCGTCGGCGCGCGCGTCGCGCGCAGCGCAGGGGCGAGCTCGGCGAGCGCCTTCTTCTGCCGTCGCCCCAGAGCCTTGCCGACGCGACGCGCCATCTCGTCGACGCGCGCGGACTGTTCGGGGTCGGCTCCCTCGGATGCGTAGCCGGGCACCACGAGGCGGGCCGCGCCGCAAAGGAGAGCGTGCGCATCGAGGCCCCGGTGGTCCTCCAGCCACGGCACCGCGAGCGTCAGCCGCACGAACAGCGGCACCAGCATCGCGCTCAAGTCCGGCTCGGCAAGGTCGAGCATCGTGGCGGGGACGGCGATCCACACCGCATCCTGCACGACGACGAGCCTGGGGACGGCGCCGCGCTCGCCGATGGCGATCTCGGGGCGACCGGTTCCGAATTGCGCCGTCAGTCGCTGCAGCAACGCGAGCACCGGGTGGCCGCTGGCGGGCGCAACGCGTCCGCGGACCGTTACGCGCTGCAGGTCGGGTCGATCGCGGGCGGGGCCGTGTCGATCGTCGGACACGGGCCGGAGCTCGGAGAGCTTCGCCTCCGCGCCGGCGAGCGCCGCCGCCAGGTCGAGGAGCAACGAATCGGCTTCGCGCGGCACGACGCTCGTGCGCAGCACTTGGGCTCCCAGCACCGCGGCGGGCGAAGACTCCGCGTCGAACTGGATGCGCCTTGCGCGCAGGGCGGCGAGCGAGCCGTCGTCGAGTCCGCCGCAGAGCGCGCGCAGCTCGCGGGCGACGATCGCTTCCTCGTGGCGAGCCTCCGCGGCCAGCGCCCCCTCGAGCGTCGCCAGAGCGCGGGCGGGGTCGTCCAGCGCGAGCAGCGTGCGCGGTTCGGCGGTGACCATGGGCAGAAGCAGCCCGACGGCTTCGGCGGCGACTCCCATCCGGAGCAGACCAAGGGCAAGCGCGGCGCGCGCGTCGTGCATGGTGGGTGCGAGGGCCGCCGCCGCGCGCAGATGCGCTACGCCGTCCGCCCAGCGGCCCAGCGTCTCGACCTCGAGGCGACCGAGCGCCGCCAACGCCAGCGGGTGAGGCCGATCGAGCGCCTCCGAGCGCGCGACCGCAGCGGACAGGAGGTGCGCCTGGCTGGTGCCTTCCGCGTGGAGGTCGAAGACCCTCGCGAGGCGTGCGGTCGTCGGCGCCTGCGCCAGCGCCTCGACGAGCGCCTGCTCGGCGCCCATCGCATCTCCGGTCGCTTGCCGGACTTGCGCCAGCTCGGTCAGTGCCGTCGCCTTGGCCTCCGGCTCGGTCTCTGCGTCACCGATTCTCGCGAGGAGCGCGCCCAGCTGGTCGGGCGGGGCGCCTGCCGTCCGGAGATGCGCCAGCAGCCTGCGGAGCGCGATCACCGACGCCGGGTCGATTTCGAGCGCCGCTCGGAGCACCCTCTCGACGTCGGCGGGTCGCGCGAGCACGCGGCCGTACAGCTCCGCGAGCTCGAACTCGGCGGCGAGCCTCGCGGTCGGCGGATCGTCGCTCGCCGCGAGCCATTCGAGCGCCTCGACGGCCTCGCCCCACGCGGATTGCGCGACATACAGATCCGCGAGGGCACGCAGCGTCGGCCCGTGGCGACGTTCGACCGAGAGCACACGCCGCAGGCACTCGATCGCGATGCCTCGCTCCGTCGGCTCTCGCGACGCCGTGCGCGCGATCTCGCCGCCGATGTGGACGATCGCGACTCGCGATTGGGCTCGATCGAAGGCGCTTCGGAGGGTGCGCAAGAGCCGGTCGCGCTGACCGTCCTCCGACCGAACGGCGACGAGCAAACCCACCGCAGGGAGGGCTTCCGCGTCGGCGTCGAGCGCCTTCTCGAGGAGATCGCCTGCCCTCGCCAGCCTCTCGGAGCGCGTCCCGATCCGCGGGTCGAGCGCCGAGAGCACGCGGCCTGCAGCGCCGACCAACAGCGTGGCGCGCTGCCTCGGCTCGGCGGCGATCTCGCCCTGGGCGATCGACGCCGCAATCGTGGCCTCGACGTCGTCGAGGGCGGAAGCCAGCCGGCTCGCCCCGACCGCCCCGATCACGGTTCGCGGATCGATCCGCAGCGCCTCGCGGTAGTGCGCCAGCGCTGCCTTATCGTCGTCGTCTCGCGCGATCTCGTCGCGCTCCAGCGCGAGCCCTGCGGCGAGGTTGATGCACCATCGATCGGTTTCGCTCCCAACCGGCTGACTGGCCAGCGCGCGGAGCGCACTCGTGGCTCGAGTTCGCGCGGCCGGATCTCCGCGTCGCAGTCCCGCCAAAGCGCCGCGCACCGCCGCGTCGAGGGCGGCGCGGTCGGAGGGGGCATGTTTCAGGATCCGGTCGATCACCGGTCCGTCCTCGTCGACCGGCAGCCTCCACTGCACGAGCGAAGCCAGCGTCCAGAGCGCGCCGATCCGCGGGGAATCGGCGGCGAATGCGCTCGCCTGTCGTTCGAGAGCGTCTGCCAGGCGCGGCAGGTCCCCTGAAATGCGGGCGGCGCGTTCGAGAGCGCGCAACCAGCGCGCCGACGCCGATTGCGTCTCCACCTCGCGCTCGGCGATCTCGGCGTCGCGTTCGAGGCCCGTGGGTCCGTCGTCAGGCGGGGCGACGCGGAGCTGGATCCGCTCGCGTCGGTGCTCCACCCACGAATCGGTCGGCGTCTCCTGAAACGCGCGCGAGAGGAGGTCTGCGGCTCCCGCGTCGTCGACGAGCACGAACTCGTCGATCTCGGCGGCGAAGGCGAGCGCGCGCGATCGCGCCTCCGGCGTCGACTCTCGGGCGGCGAGCGCGACGACGCTCTCTCGCAGCCCGCGCGGATCCTCGCCCTGCTCGAGGAGCTCGAGCAGGGCTTCGCGCGCCGCCGGGTGGCCCGGGTCGATCGCGAGCGCGGCTCGAAGGGACGCGATGGCATCGATCGGCGCACGCAGCGAAGTACGCTGCAACTCGGCGCGTGCCAGCAGGAGCTCGACCCGCGTACGCGCGTCCTTCGCGTGCTCGATCCGCGCGCCGAGGGTCGCGTCGACCAGCGTCCAGCGCCCTGCCGCCTCGTGCAGGCGCTGCTCCAAGCTGCGCGCGTCCTCATGACCAGGGTCGCGACTCAACACGTCGCGCACGAGGGAGAGGGCCCGCTCGGGGTCGCCTGCGCGCAGGGCTTCCGCGGCCCGGAGGCGGAGCGCATCCGCCTCGACGCCGGTCGTCGTGTCCGCCTCTTCGAGGAGAGCCCGGGCGGACGTGCCCAGGTCCCCAGCCCGCGCCGCGGTCCGCGCGAGGCCTACGACGGCGCTGCGTCGGCGACGCTCGACACGCAGGATCGACTCGTACGTCGCTGCCGCCGCAGCGGCGTCGGAGAGAAGCTCCTCTTGCAAGAGCGCGACGGCCTCGAGGTGCGCGATTCGACGCGCGGGATCGCCTGTCTGCTCGGCTGCTTGGGAGTGTACGGCGATCCGGGCGCGCACGTCGTCGCCAGAGGGTTGCGGCAGGGCGATCGCCAGCAGCCGGAGCAGCGCGTCGCTAGCCTCCTCGTAGGTCGGGTCGGATACCAGCGCAGCGCGCAGCTGGAGGACGGCTTGCTCCCGGTCGCCGTGCGCTTCGGCGAGGCGCGCTGCGCGCACGAGCCGGCGCGCCCGTTCGGCTCCCTCGGCGCCGACCGCGAGCCGGCTCCAGAGGACGGAGCGCTCCTTGGCCATGAGCTCGCGATCGAGGATCCGGTCGAGCGCCTCCGCGAGCGCCGTGTCGCCCGGCGTGAGCGCGAGGGCCTGCTCGAGAGCGGTGATCGCCGAGCCGGCGTCGCCCATAGCGTCGTGAACGCCAGCGATCGCGCGGAGCTCGTGCGCCTTCACGCGCGGATCGTCGACCGCGCTCAGGCGCAACCGGCGGACGCGGAGCGCCTCCCTCATCCGTCCCGCAGACTCGTGCAGTGCCACGAGGTCGTCGAGGGCGCGGCGCTTCGCCGACGGCGGCGCGGCGGACCGCGCGACGGCCCGCTCGAACAGCGCGATGGCCAGGCCCACGTCGCCCAATCGCCTGCGCGCGACGCAGCCCGCCTCGACCTCCAGCACCGCGGCGCGAGCCTCGTCGGTCTCGAGCGAAGCCTCCTCCTCGAGCAGCGAGACCAACCACGCGGCGTCCCTGCGCACGACCGCGCTGGCGACGCACGCGGTCCGTACCGGTCCGAGCCCGGGGTCGAGAGCCAGCGCGCGTTGCAGCGCGCCCTTTGCCGCATCGGGCTGCCCGAGCGCCTGGTCCAGGAGGAGCGCCCGCTCGACGAGAAGCCAGGCAGCGAGCGGGGGCTCCGCCGCGTAGGCCTCGGCCATCCGCAAGAGGTGAGCGCTCAGGGCCTCGCGCGCCTCTGGATCGGCGGCGAGCGCTACTTCCAGGCCTCGCAGGGCCGCCGGGTGTTTCGCGTCGACCGCCAGCGCGCGCTCCCAGGCCGCTCGCACGTCCGGCCGCGGGGCCTGCGCCGCTTCGAGCAGGCGGGCGCGCTCGGCGAGGAGGTCCGCGCGGGGCGCGTCCGCCGGAAGCATCTCGATCTCGGCGTCCAGGTGCAAGGCGAGCGACCGCGCTGCGCCCCGCGAGTGGGCGAGCCTTCGCAGCGCGGAGTGCGCGAAGGCGCTCGGCGACTCGTCGAGCGCCTTCTTCGCTTCCGCGGCGGCTGTCGCGGTATCTCCGAGCAGCTCCTCGACGATCGCCGATTCCAGGTGCAGACGGGCGAGGGCCACGCGATCCGCGGAGTCTCGCAGCTGCGGCTCGCGCGCTGCGATCAGCCGCCGCAGCGCTTGCAGGCGCGTCTCGGGGCCGGCCTCGCCCGCGGCCGGTGGGCGCGCGCCGCTCTGCGGCCGCAGCGTGAGCGTCTCGACCGACGCCTGCATCCACGTCAGCTTCTGCCGGTCGTCGTCCCACGCGCGGATCCGATCGGCCTCGTCCTCGCGCTCGTCCGCGAGCCGCTCCCACTCGGCGAGCGCGTGTCCCTCGAGCAGCTCGGCGACGATCGAGCGCACCGATCCTTCGTCGACGCGTCGCGCGCTTTGCGCGACGAAAGCATCGAGGGCGTCGCGCAGCTGCGCCGCAGTCTGCCAGCGCTCGCGCGGGTCGCGCGCGAGGCCGCGGACGATCGCGTCCGCGAGCGCGCGCGGATAATCTACCGCGAGCGTCGTTGGGTCGGGCACGTGCGCTTCTCGCACGCGGCGGATCGTCGCGACGTCGCTGTCCTCGCGAAAGAGGCGCCGATCGAGCGTGAGCTCCCACAGACTGACGCTCAGGGCGAAAATGTCCGCGCGCCGGTCGGCGGGGTGGCCGTGCGTCTGCTCCGGGGAGAGATACGCCAGCTTGCCCTTGACGACGCCGGCGGCCGTCGACGCGATGCGATCCCGCGCCTTTGCGATGCCGAAGTCGATGAGCTTCGGCGTGCCGTCCCGACCGAGGAAGATGTTCGAGGGATTCACGTCCCGATGGACGACGTGTTGTGGAGAGCCATCGGTGCCGCGCAACTCGTGGGCGTGTTCGAGCGCGTCCGCGATGCGGGCACCGATCCAGGCCGCGACCTCGTACGCGACGCGCAGGCCGCGCGCACGGGCGGCCTCCCAGGCGCCGAGGAGCGTGCAACCGCGGAGGACCTCCATCGCGAGGAAATGCCGCGCGCCGTCGTGCCCGAGGCCAAAAAGGCGAACGATGTTCGGATGCGTGAGCCGCGAAGCGATCCGGGCCTCGTCGACGAACATCGCGATGAAGTCCTTGTTCCGCGCGTGTTCGGCGCGAATCACCTTGAGCGCCGCGAAGCGCGCCGAGCCGTCGATCGGACGCCCGAGCCACACGGTCGCCATGCCCCCCTCGGCGATTGGGGCGAGCACCTCGTACCTGCCCAAGCGGCGAAAAGGGAGGTCGGGTTGTGGGGTAGCGACCACGGCGGGGATGCTATCACCCCGAGGTAGCTCGAGTTTCGTTGCAACTCAGGCCGGTTCCATGGCATCGAAGGGCTCGCCATGAACCATCGAGCTCTCGTGTGCACTCTCGCTCTCTTCGCGTTCACCGCTGCCTGCGGCGGCGAGCAACCGGCGGCCACGCAGCCGAGCAACCCCGCTGCCTCGGCGAGCGCCGCACCCGCTGCCAGCGAGGCCCCGGCGGCAAGCGCTGCGCCCTCGGCCGCGGCCAGCGCCGCTGCCGCTCCGAGCGCAGCGCCCTCGGCCGAGGCGGCTCCGGCCGCCCCTCCGCCCCCCGGCCCGGGCGAATGGGACAAGTGGTCCAAGGACCAGAAGCTCGCCTACATGAAGACGGCCGTCATGCCCAAGATGGGCGGGCTGTTCCACGACTTCGACTCGACGAAGTATGCCGAGCCCAAGTGCGTCCTGTGTCACGGCGCGGCCGCCAAGACCGGCTCTTTCAAGATGCCGAACCCGGACCTTCCCAAGCTGCCGGCGAACCCTGCGGGGTTCAAGAAGATCCACGACGCGAAGCCCCAGGTAATGGACTTCATGATGCAGCAGGTCGTGCCGCAAATGGCCGCGCTCGTCGGCGAACAACCGTTCGACCCGAAGACCAACAAGGGCTTCGGCTGCTTCGAGTGCCACACCAAGAAGAAGTGACGGTCGTGGCGGCGGCGGTGAGCGTGTCTGTCACCCCGCCCGCGTAGAAGCGTAGCTTCGTCGAGAGAACTTCACCGGCTTCCGGCTGGCGCGCTGCTTGCCCCGGCAAGCAGCGTGGCCTCCGCCATACCCGACGCGCTCCCTGTGCTGCCGTTGCGGGAGACCGTCGTATTTCCCCTGACGATCGCGCCCGTCTCCGTGGAACGGTCGCGGGCGCGTGCCCTCGTCGACTACGTCGCTGCCGGCGATCGGCGCGTCGCGCTCGTCGCGATTCGTGCAGGCGCTGGGAACACTTTGCGCCCCGAGGACGTGTACGCGACCGGGACGGGGGCGCTCGTTCACGACGTCCTGCACGCGCCCGACGACGTGCTGCGGGTAGCCGTGGAGGGTACCGAGCGGGTGCGGATCGTGGGCTGGGCAAGCACCGAGCCGTACCTCGTCGCGCAGGTGCGCCGCCTGCCCGAACTCGTCGAGGAGGGCGCCGAGCTCGCGCCGCTCGTTCGGTCGGCGCGGCACCTGTTCTTGCGGTTCGTCGGCATGGTGAACGAGCTCTCCGGCGAGCTCGCGCGTACCGTCGAGCGCCTGGCAGACCCTCGACAGCTCGTTTATTTGCTCGCGTCCACGACACCCATGACCACGGAAGCTCGCCAGCAGCTGCTCGAGGAGCCGAGCGCCGCCGCGAAGCTGCGACGAATGATCGCGCAGCTCGAGCACGACATCGCGGTCCGTGATCTGATGCGGCGAGTCGCACACCGAGCCGCCTGCGAGGTGCCGCGGAGCGAGCCGGAAGCGACGGTGCCCGGCCCGGTGCAGGCCGTCGACGAGGAGCTTCAGGAGGCCTCGCTCCGCGCGCCGGAGACGTCGGACATGCGATCGCAGGTGCAGAGCCTGCCCCTCCCGCAGGAGGTCCGCAAGGAAGTGGACGTCGAGGTCGAGCGGCTGGAGCGGACGCCGGTGGCTTCGCCCGAACACGCGATGATCCGCACGTACCTGGATTGGGTCCTCAAGCTCCCGTGGGGGCGGACGACCAGCGGAGCGATCGACGTGAGCGCCGCGCGCGAGGTCCTCGAGTCCGAGCACCACGGGCTCACCGAGGTGAAGGACCGCATCCTCGAGTATCTCGCGGTGCGCCGCCTTCGCGCCGAACGCGGGATCTCCGAGCACGACGCAGGGGCTGGCCGCGACGACCGGGAGCAGCAGCCCATTCTGTGTCTGGTGGGCCCTCCGGGCGTGGGAAAAACGTCGTTGGGCCAATCGATTGCCCGCGCGCTGTCCCGCCGCTTCGCGCGCGTCGCGCTCGGAGGAGTCCACGACGAGGCCGAGATCCGCGGGCATCGACGCACGTACGTCGGCGCGATGCCGGGTCGCATCCTTCAGGCGCTCGCGCGCTGCGGCGCGGCGGACGCGGTCTTCATGCTCGACGAGATCGACAAGCTCGGGGTTGGTTTTCAGGGCAGCCCGGCCGCCGCCCTGCTCGAAGTCCTCGACGGCGCCCACAATCGGTCTTTCGTCGACAGCTACCTGGGCGTGCCCTTCGATTTGTCCCGCGTGCTCTTCGTTTGCACCGCGAACGGCGTGGACACGATCCCCGCGCCCCTGTTCGATCGCATGGAGGTCGTGACGCTCGCAGGGTACACGGACGCCGAAAAGTTGTTCGTCGCGCGCCGTCACCTGCTGAAGCGGGCAGTCCGCGCACACGGGCTGCGCGACGAGGAGCTCGAGATCGACGACGAGGCCATCGCACGGGTCGTGCGCGGGTACACGCGCGAGGCCGGCGTCCGCGGGCTGGCGCGCGAGATCGGGCGCGTCTCGCGGAAGGCGGCGCGCGCGGTGACGGAGGGAGCTCCCACCCCGATCCACGTCACCGCCGACCTGGTCCCGCATTACCTGGGGCCCGCGCGCTTCGTGGACGAGGCGGTCGAGCGAATCGAAAGGCCGGGCGTCGCGACGGGTCTGGCGTGGACGCCGGTAGGGGGCGATCTACTCTTCATCGAGGCTACGATCCTGTCGAGTCACGAGGAGCGCCTCATCCTCACGGGGATGCTGGGCGAGGTGATGCGCGAGAGCGCGCACGCCGCCGTCTCGTACCTCCGGGCGAACGGCGTGCGTTTCGGCATCCACGAGCGCGCCCTCGAGCGCAAGGCGATTCACGTGCACGTCCCTGCGGGGGGCGTGCCGAAAGACGGCCCGAGCGCGGGAGTCACGATCGCCGTCGCCATTGCGTCGCGGGCGAGCGGGCAGCTGGTCCGCAGCGACGTCGCGATGACCGGGGAAATCACGCTGCGCGGTCGCGTTCTGCCCGTCGGTGGGATCTACGAAAAGGTGCTCGCCGCCCATCGCGCCGGCCTGCGGGCGGTAATCTTCCCGCGCCGCAGCGAGGCCCAGCTCGAAGGACTCCCGGGGGAAGTGCGCGCCGCGATCGAGCTCGTTCCGGTCGACTCGATCGACGAGGTCCTGGCGCTGGCCCTCCTGCCGGAGGCCGACGCGCACGAGCGGATCACGCTCCCAATGCAGGAGCCGTCGCGCGTGTCTGTGCATTGAAATAGGCTCTGGCCTGTGACGCCATCCCTGCCCATTCCGGATCTCCTCTGCGCCGAGGCCGCCGAGCGCGTCGACGTGCGCTCCCTTCGCCAGGCGCTCGTCTTCGCGTTCGCCGCCGGGGGCGCCCTGGAGGCCTTCGACGACGGGATCGCGAGCGCATCGCTCCCTCCCTCGACGTGGGACCGCGCGGACTATGCGCGCGACGTGTACCTGGAGGAGCTGGTGACCCGATGCCTGCCCGTACGCCTCGCAGGCAAGGCGCACCAGCCCAGCGCGCGCTATCTCGCGCGCGCCGTCGGCGAACCTCCGCGCTCGGCCGACGACGTGGAGACGAGGCGCTTCGTGTTGCGCGAGCTCGTGGATTCTCCCCGGGCCCGAGACGAGCTCGAACGCTGCGTCCTCGGCATCACGCGCTTGCGAGGCCTGCTCTGCGCCGCGAGGCAGCCCGCGCCGCGCGTGCGGCGTATGGAGATCCTGCGGGCCGCCCGTGAAGTGTTCGAGCTCCTGGCGGCGTCCTTCGAAGGGAGCGGCAGCGCGCTCGCTCGATTGCGCTCCTTCGGCCAGGCCGTCGTCGCCAGCGACGAGCACCGCCGCCTCGTCGCGTTCCTCGATCACGAAGAGCACATGGGGTCGCTCGACCTTCGGGTCCGCGTCGGCGCCGACGGAGAAGTGCGGGCGATGCAGATAGTCGGCGTCCGAGAGGACCGCGGAAACCCCTTCTACGTCTCGGCGCTCCGGCGGTTCGTCACGCGCCTCGCGCTCTTCTTCCGCGGGTACCGGACGACGAGCGGCGAAGTCGCCGAACGCCTTCTGAGCGAGACGTTCTCCGGCGTCGAGCACCCGATCGCGTTGCTGTTCCAGGTCCTCGGTGACGCGGAGGTCCTCCTGGGGGGCGTGGGCCTCTACGATCGTGCGACCAGCTCGGGGCTGGCGGTGTGCCTCCCGTCGTTCGCGCCACCGGGCGGCGCGCTCCGCCTGGAAGGCCTATTCAACCCCCTCCTCCTCGCTGCGGGGATCGTCCCCGTTCCTTGCGACGTGTCCGCCGAACCGTCGGCGGTCGTCATCGTCACCGGCCCGAACTCCGGAGGAAAGACGCGGTTGCTGCAAGCGATCGCGATCGCCCAGATGCTGGCGCAGGCTGGCCTTTTCACCCCGGCGCGCAGCGCCCAACTGCCATGGGCTTCGGGTTTGTTCGCGTCGCTCTTCGAGGAAGCGCGCTCCGACCAGCCGGAGGGGCACCTGGGGATGGAACTATTGCGCATCCGGCGCCTCTTCGAGAAGCTCGACCCCGGGGGCCTCGTCGTCTTGGACGAGCTGTGCTCGGGCACCAACCCCTCGGAAGGGGAGGAGATCGCCCGCCTGGTGCTGTCGCTGCTTCCGGAGCTTGGCGTACACGCCTTCGTCACGACGCACCTGCTGCAGTTCGCAGCGCGTCTCGACCAGGAGCGGCCGACGCCCGCCCTGGCGTTTCTGCAGGTGCAGCTCGACGGAACGGACCGTCCGACGTACCGCTTCGTCCCCGGCGTCGCCAGGACGTCGCTCGCGCAGAAGACGGCAGCGCGACTGGGCGTGACACGCGAAGAGCTCCTCGAGCGCATCGCCGTCAAGAGGCGCGCGGCAGCGCGACCCTGACCGTCTTCTTCAGGGGCGCCGTGGAGAGTCGTGAAGTATCTTTTCCGAGATGAGGAGGGTTGCCCCGGCGCTCGCGCTCGCGATCGCCCCTACCTGTCTCGCGGCATGTTCGTTCCTGCTCTCCTTCGATGGCATCGACGACGGCACGCCGGACGGGGCGGCGGACGCGACGGCCGCCGATGGCGTCGTCTCGGGAGACGGCGCCCAGCCCGATCAAACGATGGACGGCCCGGGGAGCGACTCGATGCGCGAGGCCTCCCCCGACGCCGGCGACGGCACGGTGGGGACGGAGGTCGGCCCTCCGTCGGACGGCCGTGCCGACGCCCCGGGTGCGGACGTCGCGCTCGACTCTCCAACGGTTGACGCGCCAGCCGACGCATCGAGTTCGGACGCCTCGGAGGACGCCGCTCCGGATGCAGGCTGCGGGGCCGCCGCGCCTCCCGCGATGGTAGACGTGGGCGGCTTCTGCATCGATTCGACGGAGGTCACCGTCGCGCAGTACACGGACTTCCTCGCGGCCAAGGCCGGCGACACGAGCGGCGAACCGCCCGGGTGCGAATCGAACAACTCGTTCACTCCCGAGATGGGCTGGCCGCCCTCGGGTCCCCCGAGCCAGGCGATCGTCGGCGTCAACTGGTGCGACGCCTACATGTATTGCGCGTGGGCCGGCAAGCGTCTGTGTGGCGCGATCGACGGCGGCTCGTCCGTTCCTGCGCAGTGGAACAACGCCACCGTGAGCCAGTGGTTCAAGGCCTGCTCGCGCAACGCCGACGGGCTTCACGTGTATCCCTACGGACTGACGTACGACTGTCTCTTATACACATCTCCGAGCCCAC
>CALKVG010000029.1 GCA_937998045.1 uncultured Myxococcales bacterium | reverse complement strand
TATAAGAGACAGAGGTGCTGGAGGCGAAGGCAACGAGGGCGACTGCGAAGGTTCGGTTCATCATGGCCGATAGCAGAGCAATTGCGCGGCCAGCGCCGAAACGAGCGAAATCTGCGGGGCTCGCCCGGCCGCGAGAACGGCCGTTCGCGGGTGTCCGTCGAACGCGCGTCGTCGGCACTCGGTGCGACGGGTCGACGCGCCCTACCGTCGTAGGCGACCCGCGCAGAACCGCCCCACCCACCCCAGTCGGCCCGTCGTAGGATCGCGCCATGCTGCACCTTTTGCCCTTGCTGCGCGAAGAGCTCTTCAAGCTCTCCGGCACGCCAGTCTCCATCCTCACGATCCTCATTTTCCTGTTCGGCGTCGCGATCACCCTCGTCGCCGGACGCCTCTTGCGCTCCGCGACGACGCGCTACCTAGACGGACGCCGGGCCCTGCCGGGCGCGAGCTACGCGTTCGGGCGGATCGTGCAGTACGTCGTCGTCGTGACGGGCACGCTGGTATGCCTCGACACGCTGGGCGTCAGCATGGGGACGTTCGCCGCGCTCGGCGCGATGCTCAGCGTCGGCGTCGGCTTCGGCCTGCAGAACATCACGCAGAACTTCATCAGCGGGATCATCCTGCTCATCGAGCGCCCCATCCAGAAAGGCGACTTCGTCGTGGTCGGTGACATCGTCGGCACGGTCATCGAAATCGAGATGCGCGCGACGAAGGTCCTCTCGAGAGACGGCGTGGCGATGATCGTGCCCAACAGCGAATTCGTGAGCGGCCGCGTCTTCAATCAGAGCCATCCGACGACGCGCAAGCGCGTACGCATCGCGGTGGGCGTCGCGTACGGGAGCGACACCCGCGTCGTCCGCGACACGCTCATCGCCATCGGCCTATCGAACCCAAACGTCCTCGGAGAGCCGGCGCCCATCGTCATCTTCAAGAACTTCGGCGACAGCAGCCTCGATTTCGAGCTGGCCGTTTGGCTGGACAGCCCGGATCGGGAGCCGATCATCATGAGCGACCTCCGCTTCGAGATCGATCGCGTGTTCCGCGAGAAGGGGATCGAGATCCCGTTCCCTCAGCGCGACGTGCGCGTCCGGAGGGAGCGCGCGTCCACGTGGAAGGCGGACGGCGCTACTTCCGTCTCTTCGCCTTGAGCAGCTGGAAGTACCTGAGCGCGATCCCCGACGCCGCCGCGGCCCGCGACACCTTCCCGCCGTGGCGATCGAGTACGCGCTGCAGGTAGCGGCGCTCGAACTCCTCGACCACCTCGGCGCGGGCCATCGTGAGAGGCAGGTCTCTCGCGAGCACTCGCTCGATGGCGTCGTCTTGCGCGCCTCTCGTTCGCCATTCGCCGCTGCGCGGCTCGTCGGCATGGGTCGCGCCGAGGCGTGCGAGATCCGGCGGGGCGTCGTGCGCCGGCCCTTCGCTGCTGCCGCCCGCGGGAAGCTCGCCGACGGCGACGAAGCGCGCGATGGCGTTCTTCAACTCGCGGACGTTGCCGGGCCACGCGTGAGCCTCGAGCTGCGCCAGGAGCCCGTCCGGCATCGGGCGACCGTCGCCGGCGAGGGCGCGCCAGAAGTGCCGCGCGAGGAGTGCGACGTCGCCCGACCGCCGGCGCAAGGGCGGCAGCTCCACGCGTCCGACGGCGAGGCGGAAGAAGAGGTCGTCGCGGAAGCGGCCCGCGCGCACTTCGCCGTCCAGGTCGCGCCGCGTGGCCGCGAGAATGCGCAAGTCGACGCGGAGCCACTGGCTGCCGCCCACGCGCTGCACCTCGCCGCGCTCGATCGCGCGAAGAAGCCTCGGCTGCAGCGCGAGATCGAGCTCGCCGATCTCGTCGAGGAGCAGCGTGCCGCGATGTGCCTCCTCGAAGACGCCGCGACGCTGCGCGAGCGCGCCCGTGAACGCGCCGCGCTCGTGGCCGAAGAGCGCCGACTCGAGGAGCGAAGGCGGGACGGCGGTGCAGTCGAAGACGACGAACGGACCGTCTGCGCGGGAGCTCGCGCGATGGATCGCCTCCGCGAGGACCTCTTTGCCCGTACCCGTCTCGCCCTGGATGACGATCGGCACCTCGCTCGCGGCGAGTCGCGCGCACAGCGGATAGAGGGCGCGCATCTCCGAGCTCTCGCCGATGATCGATCCGAAGCAGACCGCGGTCGAGAGCGCGGGCATCTCGGAAGAGCCGTGGTGCAGGAGGCGCAGCGCCGTCTCGCCCAGCCGTCGGCGCGTGTTGCTCATCGGTCGCTTGATACCACAGCCGATGAGGCCTCATTGCATGAGGTACCATCGATTCCTGCGCCTCTGGCGTAGATTGTGTGACGCGGGCGTCGCCTCGACCTCGACCTCGAGCGCTCAAGGACGCCGAAGGCCGGTCGCATTCGTCAAGAGCATCTCGCGCACGGCAGCCGCCCGCTCGCGCGCCACCGGGACCCGCATGCCGGTGCCGCTGTCCGCGATTCCAGAGCCGACGAAGAGCCTGGTCTCGTGGCCGTCGCGCTCGAGCTCCTTGATGTGGGCGGCGTTGACCAGCCAATTCCGATGCACGCGCATGAAGGCTCGGCCGAAGGAGGCCTCGACGGCGGCCAGCGAGAGGTCGATATCGAAGGTGCCGTGCATCGTGTGCACGAACGTCAGGCGGTCGGCGGCCTCGAACGCCCAGATCTCCTGCGACTCCAGGAACACGAGGTTGCGCTTGCGGCGCGCGACGATCCGGGGAGGCTCACTCGACGGGGGGTCGCTGCCGGTCCTGCGCTGATGCAGCCGCCGCAGGCACTGGCCCACGCGCTCCTCGTTGAACGGCTTGAGGAGGTAATCGACGACGCCAAGCTCGAACGCCTCGAGGGCGTGCTCGTCGTAGGCGGTCGCGAGGACGAACATCGGCGCGGACGGCGAGCCCACTAGCGAGCGCACGAGGGACAACCCGTTCTCGCCGGCGCCCGCTCCCTCCAGCTGCACGTCCACGAACGCCGCGTCGATGCTGACGTTCGAAGAGCGTGCCCCGAGCGCCTGCTTGGCCTCGTCGACGTTGCCCACCGCGCCGACGACCTCCGCCAGCCCGGACGACTCGAGGAGCTCCACCAGGTAGTTTCGCGCCGGCCACTCGTCTTCGACGACGAGTACTCGAAGAGGCGTCGCGGCCATCTTCTCACCCTCTCCGCGAGGAGCTGGCGATCTCGACGATCGATCGCGTGCCCTCGCTCGACGATTCGTGGCGGAGCGACGCGCTCGGAGCCTGCAGCTCGAGCCGGCGCCGCACCGATTGCAGCCCGAAGGCGCCCGCCCGCACGTCGGAGTCCGGCATTCCAGGCCCGTTGTCCTCGACCACGCACACGAGCGTCCCGTCCTTCCTGCTCCCGGCGCGGATGCTGACCCGCCCGGCGCCGTCCCCGCGCCGGAGCGCGCCGTGCTTCACTGCATTCTCCACGAGCGGCTGCAGCAAGAGGCGGGGCAAGAGCGCCGCCTCGCATTCGGGGGCCACTTCCCACTGGAAGCGCAGCGACCCCCGGTAGCGCGCCTCGAGGATCTCGGCATAGCGTCGGAGCCACGCGATTTGCTTGTCGAGCGGCTCCAGCTCGCCGCTCTCCTGAACGGCGTCGCGGAGAAGATCCCCCAGGCACGCCAGCAGCCGGCGCGCTTCGCGCGGGTCCTCGGTGACCAGACCGGCGATCGCGTTCAGCGTGTTGAGGAGGAAGTGTGGCTCGAGGTGCGTGCGGAGCCGTTCGAGCTCGGCGTCGGCGCGGATCTGCTGCGCCTGGAGGAGCCGCACGCGCGCGCTCTCGACCGCAGACGGATACACGAACGCGAGCGCCCAGAGGCCGAAGTAGAGCTGCGCGAACATGGCGCCGACGAGCATCGACCGGGCCAGGCTCACGCCGTTCGGCATGTGGAGGCGCAACTCGGGCACGTGCATCGCGACCAGCCCGTAGAGGAGGCCGAAGACGCAGCCGAACGGCGTGGCCACGCCGATTCCGGTGAGGAGCGCCTGGCCGGCGCGCATGTTGTGCGCGACCGACCAGCGGAATGCCCAGGACAGGGCCACCATGAGCATCGGCAGCTCGAGGGAAAGGAAGGCCGCGCGCGCGAGGATGCGCGCGCTCTCGCGGCCTGCGACGAAATCGGTGGCGAGCTGGAGGACGACGACACCGACGATGACGGCGGTGCTGAGGGAGCGTTGGGTCGTGAGCAAGCTTTGCGAAGTGGCCGCGCCGAGCGCCGCTTGTGCGGACGGGGCGCCATGCACCTGTCCGCGCGCGCGCGCTTCGTCCACGGAGAAAGATCGGGTACTGGCGGGGACGATCGGTGCAGCCATGAGAGTTTAATCGTACAACGCACGCGCTATTCCAGCGCCGCTGCCGGTCGGAAGGCGCCTGCGTTTCGTCGGTGGAAAGAAGCCGCTCGTCACTTGGCGCGCAGCCACTCCCAGCATCCGCACCATCTTACCGAGGAGATTCCGATGCGCACAGCGCATGTTCCGGCCCCGCTCCCCGAGCTTGCCACGTTCCCCGCCCGTGCGGGCGCGACGAGCGTGCGCGCCCCCATCGCCGTCGCGCCGTTCTTCTTGCTGCCGATGTTCGCGCTCGCGCCGGCCGTGGCGCACGCCGAGGAGGCGAACCCCAGCGGGGCCGCCGGAGCGGCGCCGTCGGCCTCTGCCGCGACGTCTCGCGTCATCACCCTGGCACAGGCCGAGAGAACCGCGCTCGAACAGCAGCCTCAGGTGCTCGTGGCGCGGGCGGCGACGAGCATCGCCCAGGCCCAGGCCGAGCAGGCGCGTTCGCCGCTCCTTCCGCAGGTGACCGCGACCGGCGCGTACACGCGCCAGACCGGGAACTTCGTGTCGCGCCCGGCCGCCCTGCCGAACAGCGCCCAGCTGCCGACGCTGTGCGAGGGTCCCGCGGGACTCGCGGGCCAGCCGGTCCTCTGCAGCACGGTGAACGTACCGGCGAACGGCTGGTCGCTGTCGACTTCGTACGACTTCTGGAACTTCGGGGTTTCGGCCACGCAGCTCCTCTACGACTTCGGGCAGACCCTCCAGAGGTACCGCGCCGCCGAAGCGAGCGTCGAGGCGCAACAGGTCGCCGAACGCACGGCCCGGCTGACCGTCGTCTTCGCAGTGCGCAAGGCGTACTTCAACGCCCGCGCGGCCAAGGAGCTCATGGACGTCGCCCGTCAAACGCTCGACGACCAGAACAAGCACCTCATGCAGGTGCAGGGGTTCGTTCAGGTCGGGACGCAGCCGGAGGTCGCGCTCGCGCAGCAAAAGGCGGCGGTCGCCAACGCGCAGGTGCAGCTCATCACGGCCCAGAACAACTACGAGACGGCGAAGGCACAGCTCAACCAGGCCGCCGGGATCATGAGCGGCACGGACTACGACGTGGGGAACGAGGAGCTGCCGGCCGTCCACGACGAGGATCGGCCGCTCGACACGCTGGCGGCGACAGCGCTGGCCCTGCGGCCGGAGATCGCGACGCTCGCCCGGCAGCGCGAGGCTCA
>CALKVG010000028.1 GCA_937998045.1 uncultured Myxococcales bacterium | reverse complement strand
ATCGCGCTCTCGGCGTCGTAGAGCCTGATGTTGCGCTGGAAGTCCTCGGGCATCTCCGTCCAGTGGCGGGTGGCCTTGATGTGATGGCCGATATGATAGCCGTCGTTGAAGCAGCGGCGGTTGTACGTCGAGTTGATGCAGGTGATGCTGTTCCGGTAGCAGTTCTCCGGAGCCGTGGCGTCGATGAAAGCGTGCTGGGCCCAGTTGCCCGCCATCATGCCGAAGCGGGAGATGAGGAAGGGCAGCACGAAGACGAACAGCGTGGCGCGCCAGTTGGCGTAGAGCAGCGCCGCGACCACCGCGTAGAAGACGGTCTCCCCGATTGCGACGCGGATCATGAGACTGCGGCGGCCCTTGCGGGCGAAGTACGCGACGAGCTTGAAGAAGACGAGGAAGAAGAAATCGAGGAAATAGCGCGCGAAGTCGAGCGCGCTGTCGCGCTGGTAGTGCATCGTCGAGCTGAGATCGACCTCCAGGTTGTTCTCCGGGTGGTGCATCCCGACGTGGTGGCCGAAGTACGTCTCCGGCGACTCGCCGAAGAACGGACCGAGCACCCAGGGGATGTAGACGTTCATCCAGCCGTAAGGCCGCCGGAACAGGCGACGGTGGCTCGTGTTGTGGAGCATGAGGATGAACGGGCCGAGGAAGAAAACGACCAGCGCAAGGTGCCCGGCGGCGAGCCACCAGCGGAAGGGCCCCGGGAGGTAGAGCGCGAGCCCCGTCGGGACCACCGTCGCCGTGAGGACGGCCATCAGCTCGAGGAATGGGATGTCGCGCCGATCGTGGATGAAGCCCTCGGCGATACGCTCCCGCACGCGGGGCGCCGCGGGCGGCTGGTACGTGGGGTCGCTCAGGACGACGTCCATGGCCAACGCTTCTACGCTTGAACTGGCCCGAAGGCGAGCCCGCTCCGCCTCGGGTCGATGACCCGAGAACGGCGCGAACTCGCCTTCGCACTGGCCGGCTTTGGGTTGGCTCTAGGCGCCCTTGAACAGGGCGACCGCCGCGCCCGTCGGGTCGGTGATGACGCTGAAGCGACCGATATCGGGGATGTCGGTGGGCACCAGCTGGACCGTGGCTCCCAGCTCCTTCGCGTTGCGCGTCCCCCCGTCCACGTCTTTCACCGCGATGTACGCCAGCCAGTGGGGTCGCGGGACCTGCGGCGGCTTCTTCGTGATGCCCGCCGTCTGTCGATCGCCTCGCTTGAGGATGTGGTAGGTGCCCATCGGCCCCATCGGGACGGACTCCACCTCGTAGCCGAAGACGCCGACGTAGAACTTCACCGCAGCCTCGGGGTCGGTCGTGGCCAGCTCCTCCCAGCAGAACGACCCCACGGGCGGCTCCTCCGGCTCCTCGGGATACGGCTTGTCGTCCTTGAAGAGGGCGAAGACGGCGCCCTGCGGATCGGCGATCACCGCGAAGCGACCGACGTCCGGAATATCCATGGGCTCGCCGACGATCTTTCCGCCGAGCGACTTGGCCTTCTTCGTCGCCGCATCGACGTCTTCGACGGCGAGGTACGGCAGCCAGTGCGGCGGCACGCCCGCCGGGGCCTTCGACTTCGTCACCCCGGCGATCTGCTGGCCGTTGAGGACGCAGAGCCCGTAGGGCTCGCCGGGCACCATCGGAACGTCCTTGGAGCCCCAGCTGAGCAAGCGCGTATAGAACTTCAGCGCCGCGGGGCGATCCGCCGTGTGGAGCTCGTGCCATACGAAGCGACCGGTCGTGGATTCGGACATGGCGTTCCTCCTTCACCGCGGGCTTACGACGTTTCCGAGCGCAGCGATAGACACAGCGCTCCGCTCCCAGTCGAGCAGCCAGCTCTTCCGGTGCGTCCCGCTCGCAAAACCGCAGAGGGTGCCGTCGGCGGCGATGACGCGGTGGCACGGGACGACGATCGCGATGGGATTCTTCGAGTTGGCGGCCCCGACCGCGCGCGCGGCGCCGGGCTTGCCCACGGCTCTCGCGAGCGCTCCATAGCTGACCGTCTGCCCGAAGGGGATGCGCGTGAGCGCCTCCCACACGCGGCGCTGGAAGGGCGTCCCCTCCAGCTCGATCGGCAGATCGAACCGCGTGCGGGCACCGGCGAAGTACTCCGCGATCTGCGTCGTCTCGCGCTCCAGGCGCTTCGGCTCCTCGCGCCATGATCCGTCGGGCCGGTGCGCCTCGGGCTGCATCGTGAGCTCGACGAGCGCGTCGCCTCGCTTCGCGAGGCGGAGGGGGCCGATGGGGCTCGGCACCGTGGCAAACCATGTCGTCATGGGGTCTCTCCTCGGGAGCGAACGGATTCCAGCGGCGGCGCAGGCGCGTTCCACGCGTGCAGCGTCGCGTACGCGCGCCACGGCCTCCAGACCGCCGCGCGCGCGTCCAGCGATCGCGCCGCAACTCCCAGCGCCCGGCAGAGGGCGCCGTCGCCCGAGGGGAACGCGTCGGGCTCTCCGAACGCGCGCATCGCGACGTAACCGGCCGTCCAGGCGCCCACGCCCGGCAGCCGCTCGAGCGCCTCGCGCGCCGCCCGCGGGTCGGCGTGCACGTCGAGGTTCAGCCGTCCGCCGGCGACCTCCTCGGACAGCGCGTGGAGCGCGCGGGCGCGCGACGACGGAACGCCGACGGAGGCCAGCTCGCTCTCCGACGCAGCCGCGAGTCGGGCGGGAGTCGGCGCCAGGCGAACGAGCGACGGATCGCCCGTCGCGAGCGGTTCGCCGAAGCGCTCCGCAAGCCGCCCGGCGAGCGTCGTCGCCGCCCGCACGCTCACCTGCTGGCCGAGGATCGCGCGCACGGCCAGCTCGAAGCCGTCGGCCGCGCCGGGGATTCGCAGCCCCGGGAGCCGGCGAACGCGGGCGCGAAGCCATGGGTCGCGCGCGAGGTGCGCGTCCACCTCGGCCGGTCGCGCGCCGAGGTCGAAGACACGCCGCAGCCGCGCCGCCAGCGGGACGAGCGCGCCGCCCAGCGTGGGGCTCACCTCGACGCGGACCGCGTGCTGCTCGGGCAGGTGGCGCGCCACGAACCAGCCCGTTCGCGATCCGACGCGGACCGTCCGCCGGTAGGAGGCGCCGTCGACCCCCTCGATGCCCGGCGTCGCGCGGGCCGCGAAGAACGCGAGGAGAGCATCCCACGCGAGCGGGGGCCGATACCCGAGCGTCAGCGTGAGGAGCTTCTGCGGTCCCGCGCCGCCCCGGGCCCGACGTAGCTCGGACGGCGCGCGGGAGAAGCGCTCGCGGAATAGCGCGTTGAAGCGGCGCAGGCTGGCGAAGCCGCTCGCGAACGCCACGTCGGCCAGCGGCACGCGGCTGTCCTGGACGAGCTGCTTCGCCACCGCGAGGCGGACCGACTGCGCGATCGCAATCGGGGTCACGCCGAGCTCCCTGCGCACGGCCCGGCGCAGGTGGCGGGACGTCACCCCGAGCTCGCGCGCGAGGTCGTCCACGCTCATCTCGTCGAGGGCGCCCGCCTCGATGCGCGCGACGACGCGGCCGACGAGCTGCGAGAGCGCGTCTTCGGTCGACCCGCCGGGCGCTTGCTCGGGGCGGCAGCGAAAGCAAGCGCGGAAGCCCTCGCGCTCTGCCTCGGCGGGGAGGCGGAAGAACTTGCAGCGCGACCGGCCCGGCGTCCGCGCGCGGCAGATCGGCCGGCAGTAGATCCCGGTCGTCGTGACGCCCACGAAAAACAGCCCGTCGAAGCGCGCGTCGTGCGCCACGAGCGCGCGGTAGCAGGCGTCGGGCTGCAGCGTGGACGTCGGCCGGCGGAGCATGTTGGACTTCTTACGGCCGTCCGCGTGCGCGTGCTCGCCGTTTTCGGACCCGGCAGCGCATTCGTCCCCTAAGCTTGCGCCTCGTGCGATCGACCGTGCGCCGGCCGGGACCGCGGGCTGCGACTGGCCTCGTCCTCCTGGCCGGGCTCCTGGTCGCCCTTCCGAGCATCTCCATCGGCTTCTTCAGCGACGACTATGCGCTCATCAACCAGCTGAAGCATCCGTCGCTCGCCGAGTCGGCGCGGCTCGACCTGTACCGGTTCACGGCGCCGTCGGACGAGGGCAACCGCGCGCTCGTCGAGGCGGGCTTTCTCCCCTGGTGGTCGGCGCCGGCGCTTCGTTTCCACTTCCTCCGCCCGCTCTCGAGCGCGCTGCTCGCGCTCGATCATGCGCTCTTCGGCGACGCGCCGCTCGGATGGCACATCCACTCCCTCGTCTGGTGGGCGCTGCTCCTCGGGATCGTTCGCGCGCTCTACCTGCGGCTTCTCCCGGGGTACGCCGGGGTCGTGGCCCTCGCGGTCTTCGCGTTCGCGACGGCGCACATTCAAACCTACGGGTGGATCGCGTCGCGCCACATGACCGTCGCGGTCGCACCCGCGCTCCTCGCCCTCCTGGCGCACATCCGCGCGCGGGAAGACGGATGGGGGCCCGGCCGCTGGATCGCGCCGCTCCTGCTCGCCGTCGGCCTTGCGGGAGGAGAGGCGGGGCTCGCCGGCATCGCGTTCTGCCTCGCGTACGAATTCGCCGGCCCGGAGGCGCTCGGGAACGCGCGTCGCAGGCTGCAGGCGGCGACCCCCGGCCTCGCGCTTCTCGTCGTTTACGCCGGAATCTACAATGCGCTGCACGGCGGCACGGCCGCGAGCGCGGGCTAC
>CALKVG010000027.1 GCA_937998045.1 uncultured Myxococcales bacterium | reverse complement strand
CGGACGGATAGGTGGAAGGGCGGGCGGGCCATGAGTCGGGGGCTCCTGCCGCGAACGCGGGGCCTCAGCTTTGCCCGGAGGCGTCACGTCGGCGACGTCGGCAAAGTGTCTGTCGCCTATCCAGTCCGCAGGCGTCTTGACGCTTCAGCTGGAGCGTGACGCGCGGTTCGTCCTCTGATGGGAGCCCGCCGTCGACGAAAAACAACGCGCGCTTGGCGCCCGCCATCGAACCGGTACACTCGCCTCCTCCGGCTGAGCCTCCGGCCATCCGAGCCTGCATGGCGACGCACGCCTCCCCCCACGCGCAACCGCTCCATGCGCCGCACGTCCGTCTGGGCGAGACCCCTGTCCGAGCGCGCGGTGCGGAGGTGCGCGCCGCGCTGGCGCCGTGGACAGGCGTCGCCGCGCTGATTCTCGCGGGAGCGCTGGTCTTCTGGGCGTTCGACGCGCTGCCGTTCCAGGACCTCCCGGCGCACGCCGGGTTCATCGCGCTTCGCCATCGGTTCGCGGCCTCACCCTTCGAACAGCGGTTCTTCGTATTCGCTCCGCACTTGGGCCCGTACTCGCTGTTCCGCCTTCTGGGCGATCTCGCGATGGTCCTCGTCGGGCCCGTCGGCGCCGTACGCGCGATCGCCACGTTGCCCGTTCTCATCACGCCGTTGGCCCTCGTGTGGGCCCGGCGTCGCCTCCACGGGGACTCCACGCCGACGGCGGCGTACTTCGGGCTGGCGCTCAGTTTCGGGTTCATGACGCTCCTCGGTTTCGCCAGTTACCTGGTCGGAGTCGCGGTGCTGCTCGTGGCGCTCACGCTCTGGCTCGAACTGCTGGTCGCCGCGGATACGCACTCGCCGAGCGCAGGGCGCCGCGAACTCGCCGTAGCGTGCTTCACGCCTCTGCTGTTCGTCGCGCACGGCCACGCGTTCGTCCTCTTCGTCGCCATGGCGGGGGTCTCGGTCCTCGCCGCCGGCCGGTTCTGGCCTCGATTTGCGCGCGCGCGCGCGCTCGCGCCCGCGCTCGCGATGGCCGGCTGGGCCGCCTGGACGGATCGCGCTTCGGTATTGCCGGCCGGTTCCGTGGCGGCGCCCAACCCGGTGCTCGAGCCCCACTTCCAGGGGGCCTCCGACAAGCTGAGTCTCCTCATCACGCCTACATTGATCACCCGCACCGGCGTTGACGCCGGCGTCGGTCTGCTCCTCTGGGCCGTACTGATCGGCTGCGTCGTGGCGACGATTCGATCTCTCCGGAGAGGCGCTCCCTTCGACGCCTCCGACGCGGACCGGGCATCTCGAGCCCACGCTCGCGCGCTCTTGGCCTCCGTCGGATTGCTCGTGATCGCCTTCCTGGCACTCCCCCACTCAATCGGTTGGTTCGGCTTCGTCGACGGACGGCTGGTACCGCTGATCCTGTTGCTCGCCGTCATGGCCCTGCGGCGCGACGCGATGGGCCGACTGCTCGGCGCGGCATACGATCGCTGCGGGCCGATCGCCGCATCCTCGATGGTGATCATCGCGCTCGTCGCATCCCACGTGTTCCAGCGGGAGGCGCGCGGCTGGCGCGAAGTCCTTGCGATGGTCCCAGCGGAGGCCCGGCTGCTCAATTTGCCGCTCGAGCCGAACAGCGACGTCTTCACCGCGCATCCGTTCATCCATTACGACAAGCTCGCGGTCGCGGACCGTCCCTTGGTCGTGAGCGACGTCTGGTTTCACCAGGGGTCGGCGCTTTACCCGACGGCCCAGAACCCCGCGCTGCGCCTCCCCAAGAGCTACAGCGAGAGCGATTTGCAGCGCATCGACTGGCCCGCGTATCACCTGGACGACTGGGACTTCGTCCTCATTCGAACGAGGCCCGAGGCTCCGCAACCGTATGTACCGCCGTCGTTGACGCTGGCCACGCACCGCGGCGGGTGGTGGCTCTTCCGGACGGCTCGCTGATCTTCCGCTCACTTTGCGCCAGCGTCTACGGCAGGCGTGGTAGGCGTTCGCGCGCGTCGATGACCTCCGCTCGACTGGACCCGCGTCGTCTGGCATTCGCCGTCGCGATCGCGTGCGCAGCGTGCGGTCTCGTTTTCGTTGCTTGCGCCCTCGTGCGGCGACCGTACGGCGCCGTGGAGGCAGAGCTCGTCTTTCAGGCGTCGCGCATTCAGAAGGGATTCCCCCTCTACGTCGACCCGGCCGTCGGTGCCTGGGAATACGGTCCGCCGCCGTCGCGATACTACGTGCTCTACACGCCGCTCTGGCCGTGGCTTCTCGCGCGGATCTCGCCGCATACGCTCGAAGGGATCCGCACCGTTGGGCGCGCCCTGAACGCGCTGCTCTTGCTTCTGACTCTCTCGGTGCTCGTTCGCGCGAGCAAGCCGGCGAACCGCTTGACCGTCGCGACGGCCGCCGCCATGGCCCTCGGCTTCGAGATGATCGTTCGCGAAGCGACCCTCGGGGACGCCGATATGCCCGCGGTGTTCCTGTCGACGCTCGCGTTGCTCCGGATGAACGCCCGGCGCGGTCTGGACGCCGCGTCCGCCGCGCTGTTCGCGGCCACGCCCCTCGTCAAGCCGAGCGTGCTCGGGGCGGGCCTCGGCGCCGTCGTGGCCCATGTCTACGTGCATCGCCGAAGCGGGGCGCGCCGACTGATCCTTCCGCTCGCCTGGGGAGTCCTCGTTGCGACCGTGATCGTCCTCCTGTTCCAGCGCTGGAGCGGAGGCGCCTGGATGAACCATATCGTGCGCGCCACCGGTCAGCCGCTGAGTCTCGAGCGCTGGGCCCGCGAATTCGGTGCGCGAGCCGTATTCCTCGGCGTTCCACACGCGGTCGTTTGCGCAACGGCGGCGCGCCGGGGTTCTTCTCCGTTCGCCGTGATCCCGCTGGCGACGAGCACCGCCTGGGCGGCCTTCTCGATGGCGAAGCACGGCAGCGGCGCACACTACTGGCTGGAGCCCACGACGGCGGCGCTGGCGGCCCTCGGCGCGATGCCGGCGTCGGCCGCCCCGGCGCGCGCGACGCTCCGGTGGGCCGGTCTGGCGCTCGCGGCGGTCGCCGGCGTGGAAAGTCTGGCGGCGTTCGCTCGCGCTCCCGCGGATTACGCGGCGAACCGTCAGCAGCTGGCGCGGGTTCTCGCGAGCTGCCCTCGGAAGCCGGGCGAGGTCTTGGTCGCCGGGAGCGTCGGGATGGAGCTCGTCGCCAACGGGCGGGTGATCGTCCCGGCCTGGCAAAGCGCCTACTTGATTCGAGCGGGCCAGTTTCCGCTGCGAGCCTGGCGGGAGGATCTCGCCATGCCTCAGGTTCGCTGCTTCGTGCACGATCGCGACTTTCTCACTCCGCCCCCCGAGCGGATCGAAGGCGTCACCGAAGTCAGCCCCTATCGCAAGGAGCTCCGCGACGTCGTCGAGCAAAACTTCGTCCTCCAGGGCGAATTCGACGGCCTGCTGGTCTTCCGCCGCCGCTGAGGCTAAAACTGGCCGGCAATGCAGCTCGTCGCTTTCGGAGTCGGGTACGTCGGACTGGTCACTGGGACAGGCCTGGCGGAGCTGGGGCACGACGTCCTTTGCGTCGACATCGATCCCGAGCGGGTTCGCCAGCTGAAAGACGGCATCATTCCCATCTACGAGCCGGGGTTGGCTGATCTCGTTCGGCGCAACGAGCGCGCGGGGCGCCTCTTGTTCGCCACCGAGGTCACGCCCCCGTTCGACGAGGCCGACGCCTACTTCATCGCCGTCGGTACCCCTCCGGGGCCGGACGGCGCCGCGGATGTCAGCGCCGTAGGCGATGTGGCCGACCGCATCGCGCGGACCGCCAAGCGCCCCGCCATCGTCGTGGTCAAGAGCACCGTGCCGGTCGGGACCTGCGACGCCGTGCAGGCGCGCATCGACCGCAGCGCGCAGGTCACCCTCGAGGTCGTGTCCAACCCGGAGTTTTTGAAGGAAGGCACTGCCGTCGACGACTTCTTCCGCCCGGACCGCATCGTGCTGGGGGCCCGTAGCGAGCACGCACGGGAGGTCCTGCGCGCCCTCTACGCGCCGCTGCAGCTGTCGGGCGAGCGCGTGGTCATCACGGACCCGCGGTCGAGCGAGCTCACGAAGTACGCTGCGAACACGATGCTCGCGATGCGAGTCTCGTTCATGAACGAGCTTTCGCGGCTTTGCCACGCCACCGGCGCCGACATCCACGCCGTACGAATGGGCGTGGGCAGCGACACGCGCATCGGAAAGCGCTTCCTCTACGCCGGCCCCGGGTACGGCGGCTCGTGCTTCCCCAAAGACGTTCAGGCGTTGCTCCACCTCGGACGCTCGCATGGGGTGCCGATGCGGCTTGCGGAAGCGACCCACCTCGCCAACGAAGAGCAGGCCCACTTCATCGCGCAGCTCGTCGAGCAGGCCGTCGGCCCGCTGAAGGACAAGACGGTCGCCCTCTGGGGTCTCGCGTTCAAGCCGGAGACCGACGACATCCGCGAGTCGCCCGCCGTGAAGCTGACGGACGTACTCGTCGCGAAGGGCGCCCGAGTCGTCGGGCACGATCCGGAGGCTGGTCGCAACTTTGCGAAGGCGATGGCGAAGCACGGCGCGAACGTCAAGGTGGTCGATCGCAACTACGACGCGCTCGACGGGGCGCACACTCTCGTCGTCCTCGCCGAGTGGCGCAGCTTCCGCGCCCCCAACTTCGGCGAGATCCGCAAGCGCTTGCGCGAGAGCGACGGCGGGGGACCCCCGGCGGTGGTCGACGCGCGCAACGTGTGGCGTCCGGCGGAGGTGGAGCGCGCAGGCCTGCGTTACCAGGGCGTCGGCGTACCGACGACGGCCACCGCAAAGGGCCGCCGCTGAGGGTGCGTACGTGGCGCGCGTCATCGTCACCGGTGGCGTTGGGTTCATCGGCTATCATTGCTCGCGCGCGCTGCTTCTCCGAGGAGACGAGGTCGTCGTCATCGACGATTTCTCGAACGCCCCCTACCCGACGGCCGAGAAGCGACGCAACGAGCGCGACCTGATCGCCGAGTTCCCGCGCGTTCGCGTTTTCGAGGCGTCGGTCACCGATCGCGAGCGCATTGCCGCCCAATTCGAGAAAGCGGACGCCGTTCTCCATTTGGCTGGCCTGGCGGGCGTGCGCCCGTCGTTCGCCGAACCGGCGCGGTACGCGCGCATCAACGTCGAGGGGACGGCCATCGTCCACGAGCTGGCGCGCGAGTGCAGGATCGACCGCCTGGTGTTTGCTTCGAGCTCGTCGGTCTACGGCAACGCGACGCCCCTCCCCGCTCGGGAAGACGCGCCGGCGGTCGTCCCCGAGTCGCCGTACGCTGCGAGCAAACGCGCCGCCGAGCTCCTCGCGAGCGCGCTCTGCCGCCGCACGCCGTCGATGCGCTGCGCCGCTCTGCGCTTTTTCACAGTGTACGGTCCACGCCAGCGGCCGGAGATGGCGATCACCCTTTTCGCGCGAGCGGCGCTCGGCGGCCGGCCCTTGACGATGTTCGGCGACGGCTCGATGCGGCGCGACTTCACCTTCGTCGACGACATCGTTCGCGGCGTACTCACCGCTCTCGACCGCGCCCCCCCCGGGTTCCGCGCCTACAACCTCGGCTCCGGCGCGCCGGTGAACCTGCGCACGCTGATCGGCGCGATCGGTGCGGCCGCCGGCGTCGCCCCCGTCGTCGAGCCCGCGCCCGTCCCCCTCGGCGACGTCGACGCGACGTTCGCCGACATCGCCCGCGCTGGAGCGGAGCTAGGCTGGGAGCCGCGCGTTAGTCTCGAGGAGGGCCTTCGGAGCGTGATCGCCTGGGTCCGGGGAAACCCTTAGTGCCAATGCGCTCCTTCCTGGCCCTCCCGTCCGCGTTGCTTTTCATTGCGTGCAGCGGCGGCGGTGGCACCTCCGCGCCCGCGCGGGACGCGGCGTCGGATACGGGCGAGCAAGAGTCGGGAGAGGACAGCGGTTCCTGCTTTCCGTTCTGTGGCAGCGCAGAGGCTGCGGCCCCTCCTCTCGCCGATGCGTCCGGGCTCGATGCCCCCACCTGCAATCAGCTGAAAGCCGTGTACGAAGCCCTCCAGGGCGCCGCGCAAGCGTGCGATCCACGGCTGCAGGCGCAGTGCGCGGCGACCACCAACGGGCCGTGCTGCCCGGTGACGGTGACCGCTTCGAACTCGAGCGCCGTCGACAACTTCGATCAGGGCGTGGCCGCGTACGTCGCCGCGTGCAGCCCCGATTGCTCAAAGATCATCTGCATGCCGGCGCCCTCAAGCCAATGCCAGGTGCTCGGCACTTCGCAGGGCCGCTGCCAATGACCCCTGCTAGCTGGCCATCGGCGGATGGATTCGTGCGCGCTTCACCGCGACTGCGGGCCGCAGGTGACCGCTCAGATAGATCATCCCGTTCAACGTCGTCCAAGGCCTGGCGTGGCGGAAGGTCGTGAGCCACTGGATCATCCGCGGCCGCGTGGCCACCGGGCGGAGGCCGCACGCCACGGCGTGGTCCTGGGCGTGCTGGAATGCGTCCGCGATACGCTGCTGAACCGCGCCAGGCGCGCACCGCTCGCGCGACCGCTTCGCCGCGGCCTTACCCAGCGCCGCACGAGCGTTCGGGTCGCGAATGAGCTCGACCACGGCGCGCCCGAACGCAGCGTCCGCGGCGCCCTCGGCGTCGTCGCCCTTGCCCGGCGCGAACAACACGCCGTTCACGCCGTCCTGAATCTGCGACGACACGCCCATCCCGTCCGCGAACGCGACGGTCGGCGTGCCGCACCACAGGGCCTCGCCGAGAACGTTTCCGTACGTCTCGCTGAGCGAGCCGTGCACGAACAGGTCGGCGTACCGGTAATAGTCGGGCATCGCCGTCCACGACACCTCGCCGGTGAAGAACACGCGGTGCTCCGCGCCCAGCTCACGCGCGATCTGCTTGTAGCGTGGAGTATCCGGGCCCTCGCCGACGAGCGTGAGCGTGGCGTCCGGCTCGTGGGGCAAGACGTGCTTCGCGAAGATCCGGATGATGCGATCCTGCGACTTCTCGCGCGTGTGCCGACCGGCGCAGAGCAGCCGCGCGCCCCGCTGAGGCAACCCCTCGCGAGCCAGGAGATGCGTGTACGGATCGGCCTCCAGAGGGCGATCGAACACGTCCGGCTGCACCGTCCGCGGAATGACGTGAATCGGGGCGGTGACCCCGCGCTCACGCCAGTAGGTTCGCAAGCCTTCGCTCAGGACGACGAGACCGTCGCTCTGGTTGTAGATGCCCGAGAAGATCCGCTCGAACGGTCGCTTGAGCGTGAACAGGACGCCGGTCTGCAGGAGATCGTTCTTCGAGAGCTTCTCGGGCAAAAGGACATCGTACGCGGCCACGAGATGCGTCGTGTTCACGCACAGCAACGGGATGCCCTTCATCTTGCGCAGCCAGATGCCGAACTCGAGGAGCAGCGAGGTCGTCTGAGCGAAGCAGATGTCGAAGTTCCAGCGGTTCGGGTCGAAGATCCAGGACGCCAGAGGCAGCGGGATGTGAACTCCCGGGTATGTCTTGAGCGGAAGGCTCGGGAGCGCAACGGTGCCCGGGGCGAGCTCCTCGGGCGTGGCATCCGGATCATGCGGGCCGATGACTGTGACTTCGTGACCACACCGACGCAATTCTTGATACAGAAAGCGTGTCTGAAACACCGCACCGTTCGCGTACGGGATCCGCGTGAAGTCGCTCAGAATGGCGACGCGTAGCGGCCTGCCCTGTCGCGCTGCGAGCGCTGCAAACGGAGGCAGGTGCGGGCCGTGCCCGGCTGCAAAGCCGGCCAAACCCACGTTCGCAGCGGCGGGGAGGCGCGAAACGCCGTTCGCAGACTTTGCCGGAGAAGCAGCGTGAAGATCGCCGACATCACCGAATTCTATTCCGAAAGGGGCGGAGGGGTTCGAAGCCATCTGACCACCAGAGGTCACGTTCTATGCCAGCTCGGGCATGACCACCTGGTGATCGCGCCCGGTCCTCGCGATGAAGAGTCGACGCTCAACGCAAGCACCACGCCGATCGCGACCGCCACGCGCTCCCGCGAGCTGGACGGAAGCGAGGCACGGTTGCACAGCTTTCCGGCCGCACCCGCGCCTCGCTCAGCCTCGCGGACGGATCGCGGAGGCGCCCGCGTGCTGCGCGTAGCGGGCCCCTCCCTGCCTTACGACCCCACCTATCACCTGCTCGGGCGGTTCGGCAAGATCCGATCGATCGTCCTGGCAGAGCGGCCCGACGTGCTCGAAGCGCACTCGCCGTACCTCGCGACGGCGGCCGTCCTCGCCTGCGGACGCAGCGCAGCCCGAGTTCGCACGGCGTTCTGGCACGCCGACCACGTAGGGACGTACGTCCGACCGGCGCTCGCGCAGCACTTGGGCGAGACGGCGGCGGACGTCGTGGCGACGCCGCTGTGGGGCTGCGTGCGCGCATTGCTCGCTCCGTTCGATGCCACGTTCGTCGCCGGCGTGGCGCAGGAAACACGCCTCCGCAGCGCCGGGGTGAAGAACATCGTCCACGTGCCGTTCGGCGTCGACACCCGCACGTTTGCTCCGTCGGCTCGAAGCGACCCGCGCCGGCTCGACCTCCTGGCCGGATCGACCGGCCCGTTGCTCGTCGGCGTGGGCCGGTTCGCGGTCGAGAAGCGCTGGGACGTCGTCCTCGACGCGTTTGCGCGCGTCCGCGCGCGGCGAGGGGGGACGCTCGTCCTCTTCGGAGACGGACCCGAACGCGATCGCCTCCGCTCCCGGGCGTCCGAAGGAGTGCGTTTTGCCGGGTTCGAGACGGACCGCCGGCAGCTCGCCACGGCCCTGGCCAGCGCAGACGTGCTCGTCCACGGTTGCCCGTACGAGACGTTCGGCATCGGGGTCGCCGAGGCCGTTGCGTGCGGACTCCCCGTCGTCGTGCCGGACGCAGGTGGGGCCGCGGAGAGCGTCGACCTCGCGTGCGGCGAGACGTACCGCAGCCTCGACGCGGACGCGTGCGCCCAGGCCATCGAGCGCCTCCTCATGCGCGACGCCACCTCCTTGAGGGAGCGCGCGCTGAACGCGGCATCCCGCGTCCCGACGCTCGAGCAGCACTTCGGCCAGGTTGTCTCCACGTACGACGACCTGCTGCGGGACTCGTGCTACGGAACCGCGCCGTCGTGACCGTCCACGTCTCCATCCACGACGTATCTCCCGCCTGGGCCGACGAGGTTTCGGCGGCGCTCGCCCTATGCGACCTCGCCGGCGCGCGACCGGCGCTCCTCGTGGTCCCGAACTTCCACGGGCGGGCTCCCCTGCTCGACGACGCGCAGTTTTGCGCGCGCCTGCGCGCGCGCCAGGAGCGCGGACACGAGGTCTATCTCCACGGCTACTACCACCGGAGCGGCGATCACGCGCGATCCGGCTCGACGCGCGAGCGCGTCGCGTGGCTCTTCGCCCAGCGGGTCGTCTCCGGCGGTGAGGCCGAGATGAGCGACGTTTCTCCCGACGAGGGCATCGCCCGGATCGAGGACGGTGAGCGCGCGCTGCGCGACGCAGGCCTGCGGATCGACGGCTTCGTGGCGCCCGCCTGGTCGATGCCCCACTGGCTCCTCCCGTCGCTCGCCGCGCGCGGCTATCGCTTCACGGAAGACCACCTGCGGGTCTACGACCCCGCGATGGGCCGTGCCCGCACCAGCGTCGTACTCAATTGGGCAAGCCGCTCGCCGGTCCGGCTCCTGTCGACCATCGCATGGTGCCGGCTCGCCAGGCACGCCCGAGCGGTCGTGCCTGCACGCATCGCCATCCACCCGGCCGACATGCGCTTTCTGGCCCTTCGCCGCGAGATCGAGAGTTTGCTCGCCTGGGGACGTGGCCACTTCGTCGATCGGGCCTCCGACTTGCTCGGCACGGCGCCGCCGCCCGAGTACAAGAGGAGCGACAAAGCGTGACCTCGTCCGATCAAATCGCCCGGCTGTGCCCATTTAGCCTGTAGGGGCTTTCTTGCGATGAGCATCGCGACCGCGTTTCCTTCGTCGTACGTAGCCATCTCCAGGGAGGACCGGGTGCGCGCCGCCTTCGACGCACACTACGACGCGCTATGGCGGTTCCTGCGTCGCATGGGCGTCGTCGAGGGGGAGCTGGAGGACGCGGTGCAGCACGTGCTCCTCGTGTTTGCGCAACGCGCCTGGATGATTTCGACCACGGCGGAGCGCTCGTTTTTGTTCGGCACGGCGTTGCGAGTCGCCGCGGACTTCCGCCGCCGGCGCCACCACGCGCTCGAGGTCGCGGACGACGCGATCTTCCAGCTCGCCCATCCCACACCCGATGCCGAGCACCAGCTGGCCGAGCATGAGCTCCGGCTCTGCCTCGACCGTTTGCTCGACGAGCTTCCGGCGAAGTTTCGCGGCGTGTTCGTCCTCGCCGAAATCGAAGAGCTCACGATGGCGGAGATCGGCGAGCTTCTCGGCATCCCTGCAGGTACAGTGGCCTCCCGGCTCCGCCGGGCGCGAGAGCTCTTCGAGGCCAAGGCCCTCGCGCTCAAAGCGCATCTCGAGACATCGCCCGCGCAAAGCGAACCGTGAATCCGTCCTCCCCTCCCCAGCAACGGCTCCCGTTCGTCCGTGCCCTCGTGCAGTCCGCGCGCTCGGACCGACCACCGGCCGGTGGCAAAGCGCGCACGCTCGCCCGGCTCGAACGGGAAGTCGGCCGGCAGCGCCGAGAAGTTCGCGCGACGGTTCAGGCGCCTGCCGCCCTCCTCGTGCACGGCCTTCGCCTCACGCTCAGCGCGGCGGTCCTCGTCGCATCCATCGGCTGGAGCGTGAGGACGCCGTACGTCTCCGGTGAGGACCGGTCGTCGAGCGCCTCGGTTTCCGGCGCGGCAGACGGCGCGAGCGGCGGCGCCGCGTGCAACACCGGCGCCGAATGGGCACAGGCGTCCGTCCGATGCAGCGACTCCCGCGAGCCGCAAGGCTCGGTGACAGGGGGCGGCAGCGGAGCGTCTTCCGGGAGCAGCGGCTGATGGCCTCCAAAGCGGCTCCGCCCCCCTCCGCCCAGAGCTTCGGCCTGAACATGGTCGGAGTCGTAGGCGTCCTCATCGCGCTCTACGCGCTGCGCGAGCGCCACTTCGAAGGCCTGAACGCGGTCTTGATCCTGTGCGCCGCCGGTGTCGGACCGATCATCCTTTTCGATATCTTCGCGCTGCGCGTCCACCGCCGCCCTACGACGGGCATCGACTGGGACAGGGCGCCGACGAGCGATCTCAAACGGGTCGCGACGAAGCTCCTCGGCCTCGGACTCACCGTCGGCCCCATCGCGCTCGCCTACTGGGCGTTCCCCGAGTACCGCTTCATGGGGAACACGAACGACTTTTACCATCCGCTTTACAACGTCCTCCAGCGGTTCTGGGTACCGCTCGTCGTCTCCGCTGTCGTCTACGTGTGGATCGTCGACGGCTATATGCGCGATCCGTACGACGCGTACTGGCAGCTCGGCCGCGTCGTCCTCTTACATCCCTCGGACGCGAAGAAGGCGGACGTCGCGAACCACTTCCGCGGCTGGCTCGTCAAAGCGTTCTACATTCCGCTCTTCATCGTTTATGGCCAGAGCCAGCTCAATGGCCTTCTGCACTTCAACCTGGACACCATCAACGCGTCGAACCTGCGCCTCTACGACTTCCTGAACGACCTCGTCTACGGACTCGATGTCCTCTTCGCGATGGTCGGCTACCTCCTCTCCTTCCGGATCATCGACTCGCACGTCCGCACGGCGGAGCCGACGATGCTCGGCTGGTGCGTCGCCCTCGAGTGCTACAACCCGTTCTGGAGCGGCATGTTCCAGCGCCAATACCTGCACTACGAGGGAATGGGCTTCGGCACCTGGCTTCAGGACCACCACACGCTTCGCTGGTGCTGGGTCGGCATGATCCTGTCGTGCGACCTCGTCTACGTCCTGGCGACGTTCGCGTTCGGCGTTCGCTTCTCGAACCTCACGCATCGAGGGATTCTCACGAACGGTCCGTACCGCTTCAGCAAGCACCCTGCGTACATCGCGAAGAACATCTCCTGGTGGCTCATCACGCTGCCCTGCATCCCCATCGGCGTCCTCGGCGCGCACAGCATCACCGAGGCGATTCGCAACTCGCTCCTCCTGGGCGGCGTCAACATGATCTACTTCCTGCGCGCCAAGACCGAGGAGCGCCACCTCTCGCGCGACCCCACGTACGTGGAGTATGCCCTCTGGATGAACGAGCACGGCTCGCTCGCGTTCCTCGGCAGGTGGTTCCCGCTCCTCAAGTACAAGCCCCCGGCCACATACAAGCCCCCGACTCCCGCGCAAAAGCCGCCGCCGCCGAGCGAGGGGGTAGCGACGGCGCCTACCCCCGAGGCGGGCGGCGCCTAGCGCGGCTCGGCGACCGGAGTGCCCGCGAAGCCGCTGCGCCGCCTGAGGAGGTGCAGGAGCGCGGGGAGAAGGAGGAGGGCGCCGCTCAGGCAGGCGATCTCACCGCTGACGGCCAGGCGGCCGAAGGACTGGAGCGCCTGGAAGTCGGCGAAGAGGAGCGACCCGTAGCCAACGACGGTGGTGAAGCTGCACATGGCGACCGCGCTCCCGACGCGTCGGACCGACGCGCTGACGTCGCCGCCGAGGAGTCGCGATCGATCGTATACGTTGAAGGGGTATTCGCAGCCGATACCGAACGTGATCGGCAGCGTGATGAAGTTCACGTAGTTCAACTTCTCCCCGAACCATGCCGCTCCGCCCACGAGCCAGGTCACGCCGAGTAGCAGTACCGCCAGGACCGTCCCTGCGCCGCGCAGGTTGCGTGTGGCCACGAGCACGACGACGGCCACCGCGAGGAGAGACGCCAGCGTAGCGCGCGGGCCGTCGCGCTCCATCGAGCGGATCATCTCCGCGAACACCGTCGCGCGGCTGGCGGTCTGGACGAGGGTCCCGTCGGGCAGTCGCACGTTGTCGGTCGACTTCGCGATGCGAAGGAGCGTGTACCCGTCGGACAGCGAGATGTCGTTCTTGTACTTGACGTAGAAGACCGTCCCGACGCGCCCGTCGTTCTCTTCGAACCGGCGGCGGAGCAGCGGCGGAAGATCCTTCGGCGCGACCACTCGGAGGTTCTCCGGCGGCTTCAGCTCCTCGACTCGAGCGCGCTCGTCGCCAGGAAGGCCCTCGAGAACGGCCGGAGTCAACCGGTCGCGGATGCGATCGAGCACCTCGAGCTTCTCGCGCTGCTCCTCGGCGGTGCCCGGCATCAGATCCTGCACCGTCGCGATGTCGGCGACGAGGCGCCCTTCCGGGTCGGCGGCGTCGTTGGCCAGGATGCGCGCCTTCACGAGCGGCACCTGCTCGGCGCTATCGGCCAACATGCGCGCGCCCGCGATGTTCATCTTGCCGCCGAAGACCTGCTCGGCCTTGTTCGACCACTCGCCGGCGCCCCCGTGCTTGCTGCCGCGTGACCCGAGCCGATCGAAGTTGTACTCCCACGGGTCGCGCAAGAACGCCGGGATACGCACCGCCGCCACCGCCGTCACGGCGACCGCGGCGGCCACGAAGGCCCACGGCGCGCGCTCGGTCGCGCTCGCGAGGAGTGCAGAGAACCGGCCCGGGCTCCCGTCCGCGCGCACCCGCGGCGGCGGATCGCGCAGCCACGCGGGGAGCCATGCCTGCAGCTGCTCGATGAGCACGAGCAGCGCCGGCACGCACGGGATCATCGACACCCATACGAGCAGCATCCCGACCAAGCCGATCCATCCGAACTGGTTGAAGCCGCGGAACTGCGTGATCGTCAACGACCCGTAGGCGATCGACGCGACGCACGCCCCCACGAGCTCTGCGCGCAGCGCGTTCTGCACGGCCTCACGCCGGGCGTCGGCCGCCGCCTGCCCCCGCGCCCGGAACTCGCGGTACCTCGACAGGAGCACGATCGGGTAGTTGATCCCGTTCCCGAGGATGATCGCCCCGAGAAACATGCCGGTCGTGTTCACGTACCCGAAGCGGAAATACGCGAAAGCGTAGGCGCACCCGACCCCCAGCGCCGCCGGCACCGTGATGACGACGAGAGACCACGGCGATCGGTAGAACCAGACGAGGCCCCCCAGGATGACGACGAGCGCGACCCCCGTCGCCCACGCCGCCTCGCTCACGATCGAATCCTTCTCCGCCGCCGCGTTGGGGATGTCGCCCGCGAAGCCGACGCGCATCTCCGACTGGTACGAGGTGGGCTTCATGTCGGCGACGATTTGCTCGACGCGCGCGAGCAGGCGGTCGCCCGCTGCATCCCCCATCCCCGTCGTCGACGAGACGATGCGGATCCCGAGCTTCGAGCCGTCCTTCGTCTCGAAGTACCCACTGGGAAAGTCGTCCCGCTCCTTGGCTTTCGCCTTCCATCGCTCGCGGTACTCGTCGAGCCCGAGCGCGGGCTTCTTAGACCCCGCCGAGGCGCCCGACGCCGCGCCGCCCGCGGGCGGGTCCTCGGGCGTGTCGTCGAGGTTCTCCACCATCCCGCTGCGGATCGCGATCTGACGGTCGAGCGTGTCGTAGGCGTCCTCCAGGTCCTGCCTGCCGGCGTAGAGCCATTTGTTCTGCTCGAAGAAGTCGTGCACGTCCTTCGAGCCGCTCTCGACGTACGCGATGAGCTTCGGCTCGGTGCCGGCGTGCTCTTCGCGCACGACCGCGTCGAGGCGAGCGCTGAGGTCGCGCACGAAGGCCCGGTTCGCCTCGCGATCGGGCGACTCGATCACGACGAGGAGCGTCGCTCCACCGCCCACGCGCCCGAGCTGATGCTCGAAGGCCTTGAGCCCGGGGCTGTCGCTGGGGAGCAGCTCGCGGAGATCGGTGTGCGGGTTCGTCAGGACGCGCAGCGCGAAGTGCCATGTGCCGACCGCCACGCAGAGCGCGAGGAGCAGCACGACGATCGGGTGACGTCCGCTCGCATCGACGATGGCGCCGACGGCTCTCCTCATGCAGGGTCCAAGGATAGTCCGGCGGCGCGAACGATCTCGCTCTGGATGCGCCGCGCATGGGCCCGCGCGTCGAAGTCGCGCACCACGCGCTCGCGGGCAGCCCGACCCTGCCGCTCGCGGAGCTGCGGGTCGCTCGCGTAGCGCACGAGAGCGTCCGCCAAGCGACCGACGGACTCCGCGCTGGCGCCTTCCGCGGCGGCCGCGTCGCCGCCGGAACCGGCCCGCGCAGCCTCGAAGTGGACGAGCTCTCCCGTCACGCCGCCCTGGAGCATCTCGACCACACCGCCCACGTCGAACGCGACGACCGGCTTTCCCAGCGCCATCGCCTCGATTACCGATCGCGGCAAAGGATCGGCGTACACGCTCGGCACGACCGCGACGTCGAAGTCCGCGACCAGCGACCGCACGTCGCTGCGGAAGCCCAGCATGCGGAAGCGCTCGCCCAGCCGGAGCTCTGCGGCCAGGGCGCGGCACTCGGCGACGTGGTCCGGACGGAAGTCCTCCGGTGTATCCCCCACGACGACGAACACGCTGCGAGCGCGATCGCCCTCGCTCATCCGGTCCAGCGCCAGGCGCGCCGCCCGCACCATCTCGAAGTACCCCTTGCGGCGCAACACCCGCCCGTGGCTCCCGAAGACGATCGCCTCCGCGGGGAGCCCCAGCTCGGCGCGTAGCGACGGGCGCACGAGCTCGGGATCGAAGCTCTCGACGTCTAGCGCATTGTGGATGACGGTCACCTTCTCTGCGCAATGGGGGAACAGCGCGGCCGCCGCGCGGGAGACGCACACCACCCGGGTCACACCCCGGCTCGCGCTGAGCCGCTGGTGCAAGCCGACCACGGCCGGCGGCAGCGACGTATACCGGACGTGCCAGAGCACGGGCACGCCTGCCACCGGCCCGAGCGCCGCCCCCGCGAAGTCCGCGTTCGTCCCGTTGCAATAGATGAGGTCATGGCGCCCGCGCCGGACGATCCGCGCCAGCCGGACCATCGCGCTCACTCCTTTGACGACGTTGCCGGCGAGACGCGCGGCCTTGATCGCGGGAGGCGCGTCGAAGTCGCCTCGCTCCATCGGCCGGCTCCACGGCTCGATGGGGTTCTCGACGAGGTGCGGCTCGAACAACAGCTCGTCGGCCACGCCGTCGCGGATGAGCAGCTCGGACACCGCCCCCGGCCGCGGCAGGACGACGGCTCGGTGCACGACCGACCGGTCGAGAAACTTGAGGATGGAGTGAAGGCTCCGCCCCGGCCCGCCGTTCCGCGCGGTGTCGTTGATGAAGAGGACACGCACGCGCCGACGGGGCTCGATTGTGGTTTCCTGGGGTGCGGGCAAACCGGATGCAGTGGGGCGGGACGCGACGGCGGTCATGTCAGCGAAAGCGGCGGAAGTCGTGGAAGGCAAAATGGCACCGTGCAGTGCCGGCGCGCATAGCCATGTAGCAGGGAACTGGCGCCGCGCAGTAGAACCGACCGGGATCGCATGGATGTGACCTGGGCACGGACCCTCCGGGACGACGACGCACGCGACTACGACGCGTTCGTCCTGGCCTCCCCGGCGGGTCACCATGCGCAGACGCGAGCATGGGCCGACGTGGCGCGCGCCGGAGCCCTCGTGACCCCTCGCTTCGTGCTCGTGCGCGACCAGGGGAACGTCGTGGGCGCGGCGCTCGTCCTTCGCCCGCGCGTCGCCGGCGTCGTCCTGCCGTGGGCATGGATCGATCGCGGGCCGGTCGTTCAGAACGTGGAGCAGATCGCGCCGGTGACGTCGGCCATCGTCCGCTCGGCGCGCCTGCGCGGGATCGCGCGCCTCGAGGTGATGCCCTACTGGGCGCGCGACGCCGCCGTCCTTGCCGAGCACTGGCTCGCCGGCATCGGCTTTCGCGACGTGCAGAAGGCCGACGGCGCGCACGTGTGCACGCTGCGCATCGCGGTGGGCGGTCTGAGCGACGAGGAGCTCTTCGGCGGCAAGAGCAAGGAGCAGGTGCGCTGGCGAGCCAAGCAAGCGCAGCGAGCAGGCGCGCGGGCCCGCCGCGGCGCCAACGAAGACTGGGGCCGCCTGCGAGAGCTGCACGGTGCGATGATGCACGCGCAGGGCAAGCCCGAGAGCCCGCGGCCGTGGTGGAACGCCGTCCGGCGCTACGTGGAGCACGAGGGCCGCGGTAGCCTGCACGTCTGCGAGTACGAGGGGCGCGTCGTGTCCGCCTGCGTCGCCCTGCGCCACGGCCCGCTCGCCACGTACGCCTGGGGCGCCTCCGTGGGCCAACGGCTCCCCTTCTCCAAGGCCATCCCGTCACTGGTCGCGGCGATTCGCTGGGCGCGTGACGTCGGCTGCACCAACTTCGACCTCGGAGGCATTCCCGCCGAGACGGACACCGACTCAAAGCGCAATGCCATCGCGACCTTCAAGCTCGACTTCGATAAGAGGCGCGTCCGCCTCGTCCGACGCCACGGCCGCTGGCTGCTGTAGTCGACTTCCGGGTGCTAGGTTACGCCCGTGCCGACGCCGGTGTTTCTCTGCGTGTCGATCGACTGCGAGTGCGACAAGGGCCCAGCCTGGCGCACGCGCCGGCCGCTCCGCTTCGAGGGCGTCCACGTCGGCATCGGCGAACGCCTGCACCCACTCTTCCGCCGCTTCGGAGCGCTGCCCACGTATCTCCTGTCGCCCGAGCTCCTTCGGGACTCGGCGTGCGTCGAGCGCCTCGCCTCCCTCGACGGCTGCGAGCTCGGCACCCACCTGCACGGCGAGCTCGCCCCGCCCGGCGACTTCGAGCCCGAAGTGACCTCCGCTCTGCAGCGCGATTACCCGCCCGACGTCGAAGAGGCGAAGCTCACCTGGCTCACGGACGCCTTCCGCGCTGCGTTCGGCCGCTCGCCCGCGAGCTTCCGGGCCGGCCGCTTCGGCGTCGGCCGGTCGACCCTCGGTATCCTCGAGCGCCTCGGCTACGCCGTCGAGTCGAGCGTCACGCCGTTCGTCGACTGGACCGACGTCTCCGAAGGCCTCTCCTTCACCCGCGCGCCGACGCAGCCCTACCACCCCGACC
>CALKVG010000026.1 GCA_937998045.1 uncultured Myxococcales bacterium | reverse complement strand
TTTCTGCCTGTCTCGTGGGCTCGGAGATGTGTATAAGAGACAGGCCCACCGCCTCGCGCAGCAGGCTCGCCTCGTCCCATTCGCCGGCGGGACGCGCCCGCCCGAGCCGACCTCGGTGCATGACCGCGATGCGATCGGCCATCGTCAGGAGCTCGGGGAGCCAGCTCGAGACCAGAAGGATCCCCTTCCCGTCCGCGGCCAGGCGATGGGCCAGCTCGGCGATCTGCGCCTTGCTCGCGACGTCGATTCCGCGCGTCGGCTCGTCGAGGAGCAGCACGTCCACGTCGTGATGGAGCAGGCGTGCGATCTGCACCTTCTGCTGATTTCCGCCCGAGAGTTCGAGGACGCGCTGATCGGGACCGTTGCACCGGATATCGAGCTTCCCGATCCACCGCCGCGCAGCCTCGCGCGCGCGGGAGGGGAGTCCGAAACCGGACGGTCCGGGGCGCGACAGCGTCAGGTTGTCGGCCACCGACAGCGATGTGGCCAGGCCCTCGCCCTTGCGATCCTCGCTCGCGAAGCCGACGCCTTGCGCAAGCCGGCGCACCGGCGAGGCCGGCCCGGCGAACGCCCCTACACGGATCTCCCCTCGGCGCACCGCATCAAGGCCGAAGATCGTCCGCAGCAACTCGGTGCGCCCCGCCCCTACGAGCCCGGCGATCCCGAGGATCTCACCGCGACAGAGCTCGAAGCTTGCGTCGATCGGGAGCTTGCGGCCGGCCAGCGACTCGGCACGAACGAGCACCTCACCGCGGGCTCGCGGCGAGCGGGCCCCTGTGCGCTCGACGTCGCGGCCCGCCATCAGCCGGACCATGTCGTCGATCGAGGTCGAGCCGACCTCTCCGGAGCCCACGGTCCGCCCGTCGCGCAGCACGGTGAAGCGCTGCGCCACGAGCTTTACCTCCTCGAGGAAGTGCGACACGTAGAGGACGGTCGTTCCACGGGATGCGAGCTCCCGCACGAGCGAAAACAGCCGGTCGACATCGGCTCGACCCAGGCTGCTCGTGGGTTCGTCCAGTACGAGGACCCGCAACGCGCCGCCGCTCGCGCCGGCGGTGGCGAGCGCGCGAGCGATCTCGACGAGCTGGCGATCGGGCATCGAGAGATCGGCCAGGCGCGCGGACGGGTCGACGCTTCGGCCTCCGAACGCGCGCTCGAGGGCCTCGCCCACCAGGCTGCGCAGGGCGCCCGCGCGCACGACACCGAAGCGCGCGGGTTCGATCCCGAGCGCCACGTTGTCGCCGACGGACAGGTGCGGACACACGGCGAGCTCCTGGTGCACCATCGCCAGCCCGCGGGCGCGCGCGTGCGCCGGCCCGCGCGGCTTCCACGGCTCGCCGTCGATCGCGATCTCGCCGTCGTCCGGCGCGACGACGCCGGCCAGGACCTTCATGAGCGTACTCTTGCCGGCGCCGTTCTCGCCGAGAACGGCGTGCACTTCGCCGCGCTGCGCGATGAGCTCGACGCCTCCCAGCGCGAGCGTCCGCCCGTACTCCTTGCGCACTTTGCGCAGCTCCAGTCGACGCATCACGAGGAGCTCGCTTGATATCCCGACCCGCAGGAATCGGCCAAGCCGAACCCAGTTTTCGCCGACCCCGGAGGCGCGGTGTATCTTTCTCGAGGCGCGCATACCTCCCGGGCCGCCCGGGGTTTCCGGCCCCCTTCCTGGAGTCCCATGACCGGCGACGAGCTTCGCTTCCGTGCCGCGCTGTCGCGCTTCGGTGTGGGCCTTTTCGCGCTCGCGCTGTTGCCCACATTTTACCCGCGGACGAGGGCGCACGCGTGGGTTTGGGCCGGTTACCTGGCCGTCGCCGCAATCGAGCAAGTGCTCATCCGCAAGCGAATCGGCGGCCGGCTGCGCGCGCTCGCGTCGGGCCTCGTGGACACTGCGATGCTCACGTACACGCTCCATGGCCTGGGCAGCGTCGTGACGCCCATGTCGTCCGTCTACTTCCTCGCGGTGATGGCCAACGCGCTGGTCGTCGACGCGACGGTTGCCTACGCCCTGGCTGCGCTCAACGTGCTCGCATTCGACGCAACGGTGTGGGCGGAGTGGAGCGGCGTCCTCCCGTTCGCCCCGGATGCGCCCGAGCTCGCGGCGCTCGGCCCGCCCTCGCTCGAGAACACGCTCATGGCGTCGCTCCTCGTGACCACGTTCCTGCCGGCCTTCGCGGCCATCGCCAGCGCGCTCGTCGGGGCGGTCCAGAAGCGCGAGCGAATGCTCGTGGTGGCCAACGCCAGACTCGAGGAGCTGAGCCAGCTCGATCCGCTGACCAACCTTTACAACCGCCGTCACTTGTTCGCGCGCCTCGAGGCGGAGATGGCGCGGGCGCGACGCGGCCACGCTCTGGCGCTGGTCATGATCGACCTCGACGGCTTCAAGCGCGTGAACGACACGCAAGGACACCAGCGCGGCGATGCCCTGCTCCAGGAAATCGCCGACGCGCTGCGCCTGACGACCCGCGAGACCGACGTGCCCGGCCGTTACGGCGGCGACGAGTTCGTCGTCATCCTCCCGGACACCGACGCCGAACAGGCTCGACGAGTGGCCGACCGCCTCGCCGAGAGCATCCGTTCGGCGGGCCGCCGCTTCGATCCCGCGCACCCGGTCACCGCCAGCCTCGGGATCGCGGTGGCCGCGCTTCCCTCGTCGCCCGAGAGCGCGCCGGCGCTGCTCAAGCTCGCCGACGAGCAGGCGTATCGCGCCAAGCAAGACGGGGGCGACCGCGTCGCTGCGTAGTCACTCGTTGCCGAGCCACTTCTGCAAATCGGGCTTCACGAGCGCGGTGATCTCGGGCGTGTCGACGTTTTCCTTCGTCACGAGCGCCGAGCCCGTGTCGATGCGCCGCTCCACGCCCTGGCCGCGAATATGGGCGACCATCGTCTTGATCGACAGGTACCCCATCTCGAAGGGACGCTGCACGACGAGGGCGTCGATCTCCCCCGAGCGCACGGCCTGGACCAGCTTCTCCGACGCGTCGAAGCCCACGAAGTGGACCTTGCCGGCGAGGCCCGCCTTCCGCAGCGCGAGCAGCATCCCGAACGTCGTCGACTCGTTCGGCGCGAAGATCCCCTGCACCGCGCCGGCGTCGGCCCTGGTCGCGGCCAGCAGGTTCTCGCTCGCTTTCTCCGCAGACTCGACCGTCGGGCCACCGTATTGCGACTCGCTGACCACCTGAACCCCCGCGTGAGCGCCCACGCCGCCGAGGAAGCCCTTCTCGCGGTTGCTCGTGCTCGCCGACCCCTCTTGATACCGTAGGACGATGACGTTGCCCTTGCCCATACGGCGCGCTAGCTCGTCGGCGCCCGATTTCCCGGCCGCCTCGTTGTCGGTCGCGACGAAGCTGACATAAGGGCCCCCCGCCAGATCCGAGTCGAACACGACGACGGGCACCCGCGCGTCGGTCGACGCCTTGACGCTACCGACCAGGCCCTTGTCGCTGAGCGGCGCCAGAACGATCCCGCTCACGGACTGCGCCACGAAGGACTGGACGAGATCGATCTGCTGCTTCAGGTCGTCCTCGCGCAGGGGGCCCTTCCAGACGACGTCCACGCCGAGCTCGCGCGCCGCTTTCACCGCGCCGGCGTGGACCGTCTTCCAGAACTCGTGCGTCGTCCCCTTCGGAATGACCGCGATCCGCACGCGCGTAGGCCCGTTACCCGCCGCGGTCCCATCGCGCTTGCATCCGGCGATTGGGAGTAGCATTGCCAGGCAAAAGCAGTAGAAAAAGGCTCTCATCTCATCGTCTCTCGATACGCCATCTGGTCGTCGTGCATGCGAAGGAAGACCGCGTGCTTCGCGTCGTGAAAGCGCGCGACCTCGCCGGCGGCCGGCTCGACGACGCGGCCGGCGCGGGTCATCGCCCCCATCGCGGCGGCGACACTCGGCTGATCGGCGCTGGCGACCGCCCCGAGGATCGCCGCACCGAGCAGGACGGCCTCGGGCTCGGCGGGCAGGACGACTCGGCAGCCCGTGGCATCCGCGTGCTCCCGCAGGAAGACGTCGTTCTTCGTCCCTCCCCCGCACGCGAGGATCGTCGTGATGGGGTACCCGTGCGCGCGCAGGACGTCCACGATGTGCCGCGTCCCGTGGGCGATCCCCTGCACGGTCGCCAGGTAGAGCAGCGCGAGCGCGTCGAGCGAGTCGCTGAGGCGAAGCCCGGAAATCATTCCGCGGAGCGTGGGGTCGGCGCGGGGCGAGCGGTTGCCGTGGTGATCGGGCAAGACGTGGAGGTCCCGCGCGATCGCTGCGGGGAAAGGCGCGCCGCGTCCGAGCGCTTCGAGGCGGTCGTTGAGCAACGCGTAGGGCGTCGTCCCTGCCCCGCGCGCTTGCTCGGCGAGCTCCGCGCCGCGCACGTGCGAGAAGACGACGTGGTCGATGAGGGCCCCGGTCGCGGATTGCCCGCCCTCGGCGAGCCAGAGGCCCGGCACCATCGCCGAGTAGTAGGGACCCCACACCCCGGGGACGAAGCGCGCCTCGCGCGCGACGGCCATGTGGCAGCTCGACGTCCCCCCGATGAGCGACAGGCGACTCTCGAGCTCGCGCGTGTCCGGAAGCCGGCCGTCGACGACCGCGCCTATCGTCCCCAGGCCCCCAGCGTGCGCGTCGATGATAGACACCGCGACCGGCGTACCCGCCGCGAGTCCTAGCTCCCGTGCGCTCGTCTCGCGCAAGACGCCCGCGCGCTCGCCCATCGGGCGCACGCGCGCGCCGATGCGCGCGAAGCCGTCGCTCGCGAGGTCGCCGAGCCCGATCGCGTCGAAGAAGCTCCTCTGCCAGCCGAAGCCGTCCTGCCTCTCGCCTCCCTGGGCCGGGGGCCCGGCCACGTACGTCCACTTGCACACCGTGGTGCAAAGCGACCGGACGTCGACGCCGGTCGCGCGATAGGAGAGGAAGTCGGGCAAGTCGAGAAAGCGCGCCGCACGTCCCCAGCTGGCCGGGGCCCTCGCCTTCAGCCAGGCAAGCTTGGGCGTCTGCATCTCGGGGGACACGCCGCCGCCGACGTAGCGCAGCACCTCGTGCCCGGTCGCGTTGATGCGCTCGGCGAACTCGGTCGCGCGATGGTCCATCCACACGATGACGTTCCAGGCGTCGTCGCGGGACGGGCTCACGGTCACCGGGCGATCGGCGGCGTCCAGGACGACGAGCGAGCACGTCGCGTCGAAGCCGATGCCCGCGACGTCCTCCGGACGAGCGCGTGCGTCCGCCAGCGCGGTGCGCACCGCCCAGGCGCACGCGTTCCATATGTCGTCGCTCGACTGCTCGACGAAGTCCTCCTGCGGACGGTGGATGCCGATGGCGTGCGTGCCCACGCCGTGCATCGTGCCGGACGCGTCGAACAGGGCGGCGCGGACGCTCGCGGTGCCGACGTCCACGCCGAGATAAAGGCCCGCCATCGGCTCGAAGAGTACTCGGGGAGCCAGGTTTCGACCACGCTCCGGCAGAGCCGGAGACGTGCCGTCGGTTTCGACCACGCTCCGGCAGAGCCGGAGACGTGCCGTCAGGTCAGATCTTGAGGAATGCGGAGGCCTCCTCGCCACGTCCCGCCGCGGCGTAGAGCTTCGCGAGGAGCGCCCTGGACGCGGCGACCGCCTTCGCGTCGTCGGCTTCGCGCGCGCGCGCCAGCGCGTCGAGCGCCTCGAGCAAGGCCTCCTCCGGCCGCTGCGCCACCGACAGCGCGACCGCGAGCGCGAGCGCGGCCTGGCAGCGAGCCGCCGGCGACCCGCCCTCGGCGGCCGCGCGAACGCGGCGCAGCGCGGCCAGTGCATCGGCGGGATCGCCTCCTCCGGGCTCGCCGAGCGCGAGCCGACGGACCTTGTCGGCCAGCGGCGACGGCGGCGGCGCCGAGGGATCCGACGTCGCGTTCACGAGCTCGCGGACGTCGGTGGCGCTGCCCTCGTTCGCGAAGGTGACCGCCGGCATCGGCTGCGTCGCCCCGGCGTCGAGCACGTGCGTTCCCTCGCGGCCGAGGAGGACGTCCGACTCGTCGGGCGGGAAAATGTAGCGATCGGTCGAATCGGCCGGCACCATGGGAGCGTCGAGCACGCCGCGCTTCCACGGCCGTTCGAGGTCGAGGCGCCAGCCGCGTACGCGTTGCCCGACGTCGGTCGCCGTGCGCGCCCCGATCAGCGTGAGCTGGCCCGCGCGCAGCGCGCGGAGGTCCCCGTCGACAAGGACTTCGCCCGGCCTCGCGATGCGCGCGAGCGAAGCGGCCGCGGTGAGCGCCGGACCGCACGCCAGGTGCATCCGCTGGCCGTCGGGCGCGAGCGGGTCGAGCTCCCCCTCGGCGACACCGCACGACCACGCGCAGTCCGGGACGAGCCCCTCCTCGCGAACGCTCGTCGCGCAGAGGATCGCCTCCTCGATCGAGTCGCTGTCCCACGCGAGCGAGAGCCCCGCCCCGGTCCACGCGACGAGCCGCGCGCCGAGCGCTTCCCCTCGCACGCAGAGCGACCGCGCACGCAACAGGAACCCCTCCGCGCCGGCCCCGAGCCCTCCGGGGGGCATCCGGAACGCGACGACGACCTGGCGGGCGCTCACGAGCGTCGTCGCTTCCGATCAGACGCGGATGCGCTTCTTGAGGGCCGCGAGCTCGTCGTCGATCTCGCTCGACC
>CALKVG010000025.1 GCA_937998045.1 uncultured Myxococcales bacterium | reverse complement strand
GCTCGCGCTCGAGCACCGCGTCCCGCGCGCGGCGCTTCTTCCCCGCGAGGAGAGAGCCGAGCGCTCGCACGAGCTCCCCGATCGCCTCGCTCGGCGTCCGCGCGTGGAGCTCGCTCACGAACGCGCCGCGCCGAAGGAGGGTGACCACGTCCTCCTCGGGCTCCTCGCGATAGAGGAGCCACTTCATCGCCGGTCCGCTCGTGAGCGAGGTGACCAGCGCCATCACGACGAGCGCCACGAACATCTGGTCCTTGAGCAGGCCCGCCTCGCGAGCGATCACCGCGAGCACGATCCCCATGGCGCCGCGCGCGTTCATCCCGAAGCCGACCGCGGTCGCCTCTCGCCACTTGAGCCCTCCGATGCGAGATCCCAGCGTGCACCCGAGGACCTTCGGCAGCGTGGCGATCGCGAGCATCAGCAAACAGAGCCTGACGTCGAAGAAGCGGACGAAGTCCACGCGCAGACCGACGGCTGCGAAGAACACCGGCGCGAAGACGTTCGTGACGAAGTCCTGGACGACCATGCGCGTGCGCGCGTTGACCCGCGACGAGCCGCCCACGGTGAGCCCCGCGATGAAGCCGCCGAACACCGCGTGGAGCCCAAGGGCGTTCGTCGCGCTGGCCGAGAGGAGCGCGATCAGGATGACTAGCGAGAGGACGCGCCCCGGGGCCCCGGCGCCGTCGACGCGCGCGAGCACCTCGTCGATGGCCTTCCGTCCGACGACGAGCATGGCCACCACGAACATCGCGGCGAGGACGGACACGCGGAAGAACGACGTGAAATCGAGGGCGCTCCCGCGCATCGGCCCGATGAGCAGCGACAGGGCGAGCCATCCGACCAGGTCGTCGATCATGGCGGACGACATGACGAGCAGGCCGACGTCCGATTTGAACAGGCCCAGATCGAGCAGCGTCTTGGCGATCACCGGAAGCGCCGAGATGCTGAGCGCGACGCCCAGCAGCAGCGCGAAGGTGATGCGCCTCGACGGGTCGACGAGATCCGCCTCGGGCAGGAGCAAGCCCAGGACGATGCCGCAGGCAGCCGGCAGAACGATGCCGAGCAGGCCCGTGGCGAGCGCGGTCCGGCCGCGCCGCCGCAGGACACCGAGGTCTACCTCGACGCCGACGACGACGAGGAGGAGCACGACCGCGATGGTCGTGTACGCCCCGATCATGCCGTCGACGGTTCCGCTCGGGAACAGCCATCCGTAGACGCCTGGGGCGACGCGCCCGAGCGCCGTCGGGCCGAGCAAGATTCCCGCGGCGAGCTCGCCCGCAACGAGCGGCAGACCGAGCGCGCGCCCGAGCTCACCCAGCAGGCGCGCCGACGCGAGGAGCGCAGAAAGGGCGAGCAGGAAGACGAGCACGTCGTGATCGGTCACGAGGACTCCAGGCTACAGGCTTCGGACAGGCCCGTGATACAGCTTGGGCTGCTTGCTCGGACTGCTCGTCGCCGCGCTTTGCGTCGCGCTCAACGGCTTCTTCGTTGCCGCGGAGTTCGCGCTCGTCAAGGTGCGTGCGACGCAGCTGCATTCGCGGGCGCGCCGGGGGGAGCGCAAGGCGCAGGTCGCGCAGTCGATCGTCGGGCGCCTGGACCGCTACCTTTCCGTCACGCAGTTCGGGATCACGCTGGCCAGCCTGGAGCTCGGCTGGGTCGGCGAACCAGCCGTGGCCGCCCTCCTCGACCGGGCTTCTGCGGGGCTCACCGGCGCGCCGGCGACCCGCACCGTGCACGTTGCGATCGAAGTCGTCGCGTTCGGCATCCTCACGTTCGGCCACGTGCTGCTCGGGGAGCTGGTACCCAAGCTCGTCGCGATCCAGCGCTCCGAGGCCACCGCGCTCACGGCGGCCATCCCGCTACGGGTCGTCTATCTCACGTTCCTCCCCTTCCTCTGGCTCCTCGAGCGATCGTCGCGCCTCATCCTCCGCATCATGGGCATGTCGCCCGACGTCGCGAGCGTCGAGGGGCGCTTCAGCGAGGACGAGATTGTCGCCATCCTCGCGGCCAGCGCCGCCCGCTCGCCCCGCGGCAAGACCCTGGGCGAGCTGTTCGAGCGCGTCATGCGCTTCTCGCAACGCGCCGCCCGCCACTCGATGGTCCCGCGCGTGGACGTCGTGTCGCTTCCGATCCAGACGAGCGGCGCCGTGGCCCACGACTTCGTCCGGGCGCACCAGTACTCGCGCATCTTGCTCACGAACGCTCGGTCGCTCGATGACATCGCCGGTTATCTCTACGCAAAGGACTTCCTGCTCCACCCGGACGCGCGGACGCTCCCCGACCTCGGCCCGCTCCGGCGGGACGTCCTGTTCGTGCCCGAGGTGCAGAGCGGCGTGGACGTGATGCGAGAGATGCAGCGCAAGCAGACGCCCTTCGCGGTGGTGGTCGACGAATACGGAGGGACGAGCGGCATCCTGACGATGGAGGATCTGCTCGAGGAGATCGTCGGCGAGATCCGCGACGAGTTCGACGAGGAGCCGCAGAAGGTGGTGAAGGTGCCGGGCAAGGAGAACGACTGGGAGGTCGACGGCCGCGCTGCGATGGAGGAGCTGCGCGCCATCGGCGTGAACGTGCCGGATGCCGAGCTCGGTGAGCCGGTCGGCGCGTTCGTCGTCGAGCGCCTGGGCCGTCTGCCGCGGGCGGGCGACACGGTGGAGCTCGGGCGCGGCGCGGTCGCCCAGGTGACCGCGATCAGCCGGCGTCGCGTCACGAGGTTGCGCGTTCGCGTGAAGAGAGAGCCGGAGCCCAGCGGCGGAGCCGAACGCAAGGGCGACGCGTCATGAGCATCGGGAGCGTTCGCGTCGCGCGGGTGGCGGTCGTCGTCCTCACCGTGGTCTGCGCCTGGCTCACCTCTGCGAGGCTGCACGTCTCGAGCGATGTGTCGACGCTGTTCCCGGAGTCGGGTGACGCCATGGCGCTCTCGCGCTTCACGCGCGCGTTCGGCGGGAGGGACCCCGCGGTCGTGCTCGTGCGAGGGACGAACGCCGACGACGTGAGGCTCGTCGCCGACGGGATCGGCGAGGCGCTCCGACACGCGCCCTCGATCGTGCGCGTCCTCGATCGCGCGCCCGCGCCCACGCCGCCGGCCGATCCGACCCTGGCCTGGCTCTACGCCGGCCCCGACGCGCGCGCGCGACTGCGCGCCGTCCTCACCCCCGAGGGGATGCGGGCACGGCTCGCCGAGACGCGCGCGCTTCTGCTCGCCCCCGCCGGGGCGGAATCCGCCGAGGCGTGGCTCGAGCGCGATCCTTTGAGGATGGGGCAAATTCCCTGGGAGTCCCGCGCGGAGCTTGCCTCGGGGGTCCCTTTCTCGTCGGGCGGCGCCTTCGTCGCCGACGAGGGACGCGCGCGCCTCGTCGTGGCCGAGCCGCGCGGGAGCGCGTTCGAATCGGCCGCGGCGCGCGCGCTCGTCGAGGACGTCGAGCGCGCATCGAGGGAGGCTGGACGTCCGGGCGTGACGACAGAGCTGGCCGGGGGGCACGCGATCGCGTGGGAAACCGAGCAGATGCTCCGACGAGACATGGAGGTCAGCGGCACGCTCTCGGTGGTCCTCGCCTCCGTGGCCTTCGTCCTCACGTTCCGCCGCGTGCGCGCCCTCGCGGCGGTGCTGCCTCCGCTCGCGCTCGGGACGCTTTGGACGACGGGCCTCGCCGCGCTCTATCCCGCCGGCCTCAACGCGGTCGCCGTCGCGTTCGCGGCGGTCGTCGTCGGCGTCGGGGTCGACACGGGCGTCCACGTGTACGCAGCGCTGCTCGACGCGCGGCGCGACGGCCATGCTCCGCACGAGGCAGCGCGCATCGCGCGCGCGAAGACCCTGCGGCCCACGCTCACGGCAGCTGCCGTGGCCGCCCTGGCGTTCGCGTCGCTCGCCGTCGCCGGACTGCGCGGCGTAAAGCAGCTCGGCCTCCTCTGCGGCGCCGGGGAGCTCCTGACGTCGGTAGCCATCTTGCTGGTGACCCCGGAGATCGGCGCCTGGATCGAGCGGGGCCCCGTTCCTCCGCCTCGGCCGGCGCCATGGATCGATGTGCTGTACCGCGCGACGTCGACGCGTCCCCGCGCGCTGCTCGCTCTCGCGGCTTGCGCCGCGCCGATGGTCGCGGTCGCGATCGCCGGGTGGCCGAGGCCGGCCGACGCGCTGGTGGCCATTCGACCGCGCTCGCTGCCGCCCCTCATCGCGCAGGAGCACGTGCACGCGCTCTTCGGGGGCCGCCCCGGGCAGTGGATCGTCGTCACCGCGGACGCCGACGAACAGCGGGCTCGCACACGGGCCGACCGCGTGGCGGAGGCGCTCGAGCCGCGGGTCGCCGCCGGCGACGCCGAGGGCTTCGATGCCCTCGTCACTTTCGCGCCTTCGATCGCCACGCAACGCGCGCGCCTCGCCGAGCGCGACTCGCTCGATCTCCCGTCGCGCCGCGGGCAGCTCGAAGTGGCGCTTCGCGACGCAGGCTTCGACGTCGAAGCGTGCGCGCCGGCCCTCGACGCCTTCGCGCACCCGTCACCGCTGCGGATCGACGCCGCCGCGCGCGACCCCGGAGGAGATGACGCCCTGTCGTGGATCCGCGCGCGCCATGTCGCGAGCGAGCGAGGCGAGGCGTTGGTAGCCACGTACGTTCGCCCCACCGGCAACGCCGCAGCGGACGCGCGCCTCCGCGCGGCGATTCTCGCGGTCGATCCCTTGGCAGCGGTCACCGGGTTCGATGCCATCGATCGAGCGCTGCGCGACATTCTCGGCCGCGATCTCGTCCTGGTGGGCGCCGTGGCGTTGATCGTGGTCGCGATCGCCATGCGCCTCGCACTTCGCAGCACGCGCCATGCCCTCGTGGCGCTCGCCACACTGGCGTGCGAGATGGGGCTCGTCGGCCTCGCGATGCGCGTGCTGGCCGTTCGCTGGCACGTCTACGACGCGCTCGTCCTGCCGGTGCTCTTCGGCGTCACCATCGACGAGTCGATGTTCCTGCTGCACTCCGCGGCCTCCGGTCCCCAGCCGTCGATGCGCGAGCGCCTCCACACGCAGGGGCCGCTCGTCACCGCCACCGCCCTCACGACCGCGGCCGGCTTCGCCGCTCTCGTCGCCTGCCGCTACGAGGGACTGCGCGACCTCGGGATGGTCGGCGCTCTGGGGGTCCTGGCGGGCCTGATCGCCGCCCTGGTGGTGGTCCCGAGCGCCGTCGTCCTCTTTCGAGGCGAAGGGTGGAGGCCGAAGCCAGGCGTAGACGTTGCCGCCGGCTTGGAGCGAAACTCGCCGTGATGCCGATGCCGTTCGACCCCGAATACGTCTTCAGCCACCACCACGCCACAACCGAGAAGCTCGCCCACTATGGCGCGATCCACGAGGGCGCCAAGCGCTTCGCCGAAGTCATCATCGCGCACACTCCGCCGGGAGACGATCAAGCGGCCGCCCTCCGGCTGCTCCGCGAGAGCGCGATGATCGCCTGCGCCGGCGTCGCCCTCGACGGACGCCTCAGCAAGTAGGCAGGTCGGGTTCGGGCTCCGCAAGTTGCGCGGCCCTGGCGGGCGCCCTAGGTACGGTGACCGCCCGTTTTTTCGCGCGATGCCCGATTCTCACCCGCTCGCCTCGACGATTCAGGAGCTCACCGGCCTGACAGCCGAGGAGCTTGCGCATCCCACACCACCGGTCGCGCCCGAGGAGCTCGAGCCGCTCCCCACGCTCGCCCCTCCCGAGGGGGTCACCGCGTCGCGCTTGCGGGACGTCGCAGCGCGCACCAAGTCGCTGGGCCCGGAGCGCCTCGACATCGCGGGGGTGAAGGGGAGCGCGGGAGCCGCCCTCGCTGCGATGGTCGCGCGCGCCGGCCGTCGCGTCGTCGTCGTCACGGGCGATCTCGACGGCGCGCGGCGCACCGCCGAGGACATCGGCTTCCTCGTACGCGGCGCCCTCGCGGACGACGCCGAGGACACCGCCGAGGGAGACGTCCTCGTCTTCGCCGCCGGCGAGTCCTCGCCCTACGCCGACGTGAACCCCGACCGGCGCGCCGCGATGAGCCGCATGGCCACGCTCTTCCATCTCGCGCACGAACGGCCCTGGAGCGTCCTCGTTCTGCCGGCGTCAGCGCTCGTGCGCAAGGTCCCCCCTCGGACCGACCTCGCCAGGCGCGCCGATCGCATCGTCGCCGAGCAAGAGATCGATCGCGACGCCCTCGTCCGCGCTCTTTCGGAGGCCGGCTATCTGCGCGTGCCCGTCGTGGAAGATCCCGGGAGCTTCGCCGTGCGCGGCGCGCTGCTGGACGTGTGGTCCCCGTCGAGCGAGGCGCCCGTCCGCGTGGAGCTCTACGGCGACCTCGTCCTGTCGCTCAAAGAGTTCGACCCGATCGATCAGACGACGAAGAAGGACGCGCCCGCGCTGCGCGAGCTGTGGCTGTCTCCCGTCCGCGAAGGGATCCTCGACGCGCGCACCGTCGCGCGCGCGCGCGAGCGCGTGACGCAGCTCGCGGAGATGATCGACTGGCCGACGACCAAGACCCGCGCGCTCGTCGAGGACGTCACCGGCGGTCGCGCCTTCTTCGGCGCGGACGGGTTTCTCCCCGCCTATTACGACGAGCTCGACCCGCTGTTCGCGTACGTCCCCTCCTGTCTCTTATACACATCTCCGAGCCCACGAGAC
>CALKVG010000024.1 GCA_937998045.1 uncultured Myxococcales bacterium | reverse complement strand
GAGAGGAACGACTCCGTCAGCGTGTCGAGCCTGTTCTACGGCGAGAAGAACGACTCCGTCTGCGTGTCGAGCGTGTTCTACGGCGAGAAGAACGACTCCGTCAGCGTGTCGAGCCTGTTCTACGGCGAGACGAATAGCTTGCTCGGCGTGTTTCGGCCGCTCGACAGCGAGACGAACGGCTTTGTTATCGTGTCGAGCCGGTTCGATTACTTCCCCACCTCGCCCATCTCGTGCCCGGCGGCGGCCGCGTAGGCCCATCGAAGCCACGCATGCAGCTGTTCGTCCACGTCGGTCGCGTCCTGCACCCGGACGCGATGCGTGACCGTGGCGCTCCAGGCGCCCGCCGCCTCGAAGCGCGGTGTCGCGGCGAGGCTCTCGAGCCGGATCCCGATGTCCAGCCGGCTCGCTCCCGCGGGATGCACGACCGCGAACGCCCGCGAGCCGCGCCGGACGACCACACACGCCTCGGCGGGCACGAAGACGACGTCCGGTCCGAGTCGCCCGAGCCTCCCCGCGAGCGCGTCGTACGTCGTACGCCACTTCGCGTTCGGACCGGCAAACAGCTCCCTCACCGGGTCGCTGCCGCCCACGGCGACCCCGTTCGCGACGGGATCTTCCTTCACGACGAAAGCCGGCCAGCACATTGCTTCGTGTCTCCGGCTCACCGGTTCCAGGGCGCGATCCCGCGCAGCCGCGTATCCCGCAGGTACAGCCCGCCCCAGAGCAGCGCGGCGAAGTACACCGGGAACAGCGTGTGGCTGAGGAGCGGATCGCCGAGGCGGACGTGCGTCGCGATCGCGCCGCCGAGATACCCGGTGAGCAGCGCGGCACCAAGGACGGCCGTTCGAGGCACGAGGTAAAGCACGACGCACGCCAGCAAGGTGAGCCCGATCGGGCGGAGGGTTGCCTCGGAGTACCCGATGCGAGCGCTCGCCTCGAGGACCGGGGGGATCTTCGCTAGCTTCATCGCGGCGTCGAACGCGAGGAACGCGACGGCGAGCGCGCTCAGGGTCACGCCGATCCATCGGCGCTTCTTCGACGTGGGCACGGCGGACGATACAGGGTGCGTGAGGACGGCTTCCATGGGGGTATCTCCTTTCGGGTTCGTGGAGACGACGATCGAGCCGGCCGGGAATCGACACCGAGTGCGTTTTTTTTAGCGGCTCGCCCGGGCCGCCTCGGCGCAGGCCGCGGCGCGCTCGAGGAGTCGCTCGCGCTGGCGCACGTTGCGCGCCAGCGACGCGGCCCGCTCGAACTCCGCGCTTGCCTCCCGCATACGGCCGAGCCTCGCGAGCAAGTCGGCGCGGGCGCTCGGGAGCAAGTGGTAGCTCTTGAGGAGCGGCTCCTCCTTCAGGCCGTCGATCAGGGCCAGCCCTGCCTCGGGCCCCTCGGCCATCGAGACGGCCACGGCGCGGTTCAGCTCGACCACCGGAGACGGCGTGAGCGCCGCCAGCTCGCCGTAAAGCGAGGCTATGCGCGCCCAGTCGGTGTCGCCCGGCGCGCGCGCGCGCGCGTGGCACGCCGCGATCGACGCCTGCAGAAAGTATGGGCCGCCGGCGCTGCCGAGCGCCTCGGCCCGGGCGAGCGCAGCGAGCCCGCGCTCGATCTGCACCCAGTCCCAAAGCCCGCGGTTCTGGTCCGGCAGGAGCACCGGATCGCCCGAGGGCGTCGTGCGCGCCGCCGATCGCGACGCGTTCAGCTCCATGAGCGCGACGAGGCCGTGTACCTCCGGCTCCCGCGGCACGAGCCCGGCGAGGATCCTCCCGAGGCGCAGCGCGTCCTCGCACAGCGCCGGGCGCATCACGTCGTCCCCGGCGGTCGCCGAGTACCCCTCGTTGAACACGAGATAAATGACCGAGCCCACGGACTCGAGGCGCTGGCCGAGCTCCTCTCCGCGCGGCACTTCGAAGGGAACCTTCTGCTCCGCCAGCGTCCGCTTGGCCCGCACGATGCGCTGCGCGATTGTCGGTTCGGGGACGAGAAACGCCCGAGCGATCTCCTCGGTCGTCAGCCCGGCCACCAGTCGCAGCGTCAGCGCGACGCGCGCCTCGGTCGACAGCACCGGGTGGCACGCCGTGAACACGAGGCGCAGGAGATCGTCGCCGATGTCGTCGTCGATTGCGTCCTCTAGCGCCACGGCGGCGCGGTCGGCCCTCGCGTCCGCCTCGCGGGCGAGCTCCCCGTGCTTGCGCTCGAGCATCTTCGCGCGGCGCCACGCGTTGATCGCGCGGTTCTTCGCGCACGCCATGAGCCAGGCGCCCGGGTTGTCCGGGACGCCCGACTGCGGCCACTGCTCGAGCGCTGCGACCAGCGCGTCCTGCGCGAGCTCCTCCGCGATACCGACGTCGCGCACGATCCGGGTGAGCCCCGCGATGAGCCTCGCCGAGTCCAGCCGGAATATCGCGTGAATCGCGCGGTGAGTATCGGAAGGTGCCACCAAACGCGATCACAGCACGTCCGCTCGGCCGCGCAAGCGCGTGCCTACTTCGGCAGGCCCCCCCCGGGCTCGTACACTTGGAGAATCTCGCCCTCGCCGTCGCCGGCGACCGTCATGAACCGGCGCGCCAGCTCGATGGCCTCCTCGCGCGACTTGGTCTGGACGAGTGCGAAGCCGTCGATGAGCTCCTTCGTCTCGGCGAAGGGCCCGTCGGTCGCCGTGAACTTGCCGCCGGCGAGCTTGAGCTGGGTCCCCTTCGTCGGCCGCTGCAGCCCGCCGGTCATGAGGAGGACCCCCGATGCAGCCATCTCCTGGCTGAACTTGCCGAGCGCGGCGAGGCGCTCAGGCGTCGGCGGGGCCTTGGTCGACTGGACGTAGGTCATCAGGAATTTCATTGGATTCTCCTCTGCTTGCGTCGGCTGTGGTGGGACTCCAACCTTGGCCGTCCCTGGAACGACAATCGAAGCGCGGAGGGATCGACAGGCTCGGCGTTTTTTTTTCGTCGCCGGGTCCGAATTGCGGTCGAGCTCGAGCGCGCCCTACCCTAGGTCGTCGTCGACTTCGATCGACACGAAGTCGGTCCGGTCGATGGGCGTCCCTCGAGAGAGGAGCGCTGCGATCGCGTCATCCGCGGCGCGTACGACCTCGCGCGCTTCAGTCTCCATCGTGTCCACGTCCACGATGCGCGCAGCGGCACGCACGGGCGCCTTCTCGCCGCAGGCGAGCGCCTCGTAGATCGCATGACCGAAGACCGCGGCCCGGGCCCATCCCTTTCCGATCATTCCCGCCAGTCCGACGGTGTCCTCGTCCTCGACGGCCGCCTCCACGTCGCGCCGGCGGGCGCGATCGCAGAGGAGCGCCAGGCCTCCCTCGTCGAGCATAGCGAGCGCATCCTGCTCCGGCGTTCGAGCGCCGGGCAGGCGCAGATCCGGAGTGAGGCGAGCGCTGATGATCGCATGCTGCCGAAGGTGCAGCGCGAGCTTTGCGCACGGAAAAGTCGCCCATACCAGCGCGTTCGCGACGTCGTGCCACGAGCGCTCGCGCGTCGGAACTCGACGGGCGACGGCGATGCGCGCGTCGTACCGGGCGTCGGCCGGCAGGCGTGCGCGCCGCCGCCTGGTCGCCGCCGCCTCGAAGCGCACCGGGGGATCGCCGTCGAACATCCGGGTCAAGTCGTCGGGCGCGGGCCAGCTGCTGCACCCGGCGAGCGCTCGTGCCGCGCGCTCTACCGGCCAGAAGAGGCCACTCCTCAGGAAGAAAGCGGGATCCCACGGTGCATCGATTCGGCTCCCATACGATCGGTCGTTTGGACGAAGCGGAACTTTCTGCACGAGGGGGCGAGAGGCCACGGGCTGAGGATCCACCCTGTAGCCCGTAGCCATCAACGCGCAACGGCCCGTCCGCTCACGCGATGCGTTCGCGCGCGGCGCGGAGAATCCCGCGTTCGCGCTCGCGTTCTTTTTTCGACGATCGCGCCGAGCGTTGCGTTGGCCTGAATCGTGCGGAACGCACGTGCGCGCCCGGGGGGTTTCGTTTCCCGGCGCATGGGGGGCGGGGAACCGGCTCACCGCGAGTGCAGCGCATCGAGGCCGCGGGAAACCGAACACGTATGACAACCCAGGGGTTCATGAAAGCACCCAGTGTCGACTCCGCAGTCGTGCACGAAATCGGCAAGTACACGCTGGTCGCGGAGCTTGCGCGCGGCGGGATGGGCATCATTCACCTCGCGGTCGCCCACGGGCCCGGCGGCTTCAACAAGCTTCTCGCAGTGAAGGAGCTGAAGACAGAGCTCGCGCACGACGAGAATTACGTCGTCATGTTCCTCGAAGAGGCGCGCCTTGCGGCTCGCCTCACTCATCCGAACATCGTCCAGACGAACGAGGTGGGGTCGGAGGGGCAGCGCCACTACATGGTGATGGAATTCCTGGACGGTCGATCGCTTCATCGCATCGTCCGGCGCTTATCGGATCAGGGTGGCCTCCCGGTTGGAGCTCACCTGCGCATCATCGCGGAGTCGTGTCTCGGCCTACACTACGCGCACGAGCTCCGCGAGTTCGACGGGCAGCCCCTCGGGATCGTCCACCGGGACGTGAGCCCTCTGAATGTCTTCGTCACCTTCGACGGCCAGACGAAGGTCATCGACTTCGGCATCGCCAAGGCGGTCGATTCGTCGCTGGAGACGAAGACCGGCGTGCTCAAGGGGCGCGTCGCGTACATGGCCCCCGAGCAGGCCTGGGGCGCGAAGGTCGACCGGCGCGCCGACGTCTATTCGATCGGCGTCATGCTCTGGGAGGCCGCAGCCGGGCGACGCCTCTGGCCGGGTATGTCCGACGTTGAGATCCTCACCCGGGTGCTCCGCGAGGGAGCCCCCCGTCTCCGCTCCGTCCGTCCGGACGCGCCCGCGGACCTCGAGGCGATCTGCGAAAAGGCGATGTTGAAGGAGGTCGACGACCGATACCAGTCGTGCGCCGAGCTGCTCGAGGATCTCGATCGCCACCTCGCCTCGCGCAAAGACCAGATGACGATGCGCGAGATCGGCGCGCTGGTGAGCCGGACGTTCACCGAAGAGCGCCGAAAAATGAGCGCCGTCATCGAGGAGACACTGGCGCGCGCGCGGAGCGGGCCGCGCTCCGGCGTGATGCCGACGTTCGACATGCACGCCGGAACTCCGAGCAACGCCCGCATCGTTCTCGACGACCTGAGCCACGTCTCCACGCAGCTCCTGTCGCGAACGAACTCGCGGGGGCCGACCCCCGGCGCCCTCGCCATCTCCGCGCCGGCGACGACCGTTTCGCCGGAGGGCGACCGGGGCATCGACCTCCGGCGGTACGCGCCGCTGACGGCGGCTGCCGTCGGTGCGCTCCTCCTGGTCGTCGTCGTGGTCGCGAGCCTCCTCCGCGACCGCCCCGCTTCTCCGCCCACCCTTGCGGCGACGGCGGCCCCGGTCGTGCCGGCAGCCGGTCCTGCTCATAGTGACCTTTCGCCGGGTACGGCTCCGGCGTACGAGCTCGTCGAGGTTGCGGTGCGCGTATCGCCGCCGTCCTCGCAGATCGCCGTCGACGGCACGGCGGTCGCGGGCAATCCCTTTTTCGCGCGATATCCGAGAGACGGCCAGGTGCACCACCTCATGGCCTACGCCGACGGCTTCGATCCGAAGTGGCGAGACGTCTCCTTCG
>CALKVG010000023.1 GCA_937998045.1 uncultured Myxococcales bacterium | reverse complement strand
GCCAGTCGCGGTTCGGGCGTGTGACCAGAAGGATGGGCGCGGGCTCGGGCGCGACGGCCAGATCGGGCGGGAGGGGCGGCTCCGGCGTGGCCGCCGGCGGACTGCCGTTGACGATGACGACGGGACTCGGCGCGGGAAGGGGAGAAGGCGCAGGCGACGCGGGAGAGGCGGAAGGAGGAGGCGCCATCGGCGCCTCCGGCTCCGGTCGCACGACCACGGTCTGGGCTCCGGCGAGCGAGCTCCCGCCGAGAGCCGCGACACCGAGCGCCAGAGCCGAAGTCTTGCGAACGAGCTGCCCCTTCATGGGTCACGGTCCTTCAATGGAGTGAGGTCGCTCGGGTCCGTTGCAGCGCCGGTGCCGCGCCCCCGGCTGACACGGGCGAGTCCGGGCCGAGGTTCCGCACGGAGCTGGCCCCGGCACGGAGCTGGCCCCGGAGGGTGACCCGGCCGCATGCGACCCGGATGGTGAGCCGTGCACCGTTTCCTCGGGGCATCCTTTCTGCACTTGCAATCGACGGGTGAGACGTGGTTTCCAGGAAGACCGTCCTCGTTGTCGACGATGATCCCGATGTCCGTGAGGCAATCGCCGACGCGCTGGACGCGGCCGGTTATCGCGTGCGCCAGGCGGTGCACGGCAAGGACGCCCTCGCCCAGCTGCAGACCATGAGCGCGGAGCCCTGCCTCGTCTTGCTCGACATGATGATGCCCGAGATGAACGGTAACGAGTTCCTGGCGGCGCTCGAGGAATCTTGGCAGCTCGGCTCTCTTCCGGTGGTCGTGCTCTCTGCCGAGGCGATAAACCCCGGCGAGGCGCGGCGGTTATTCCGGAAACCTGTGTCGCTCGAGACTCTCCTGCGAGTGGTCGAGGAGTACTGCGGTACGCCATAGGCGCCGAGCGTCGCGCCGAGGGCCGTGGTCCGCGCGACTCGATTCGCAGCCGATGCGCGCTACAGTCCCCCACATGAAGCTGGTTCTCCTCGCCGCGGTCGCCGTCGCCGCCTCTTCCTGCAACCGGTCCTCGTCCGGTTCTTCCGGGGCCGTGACCTCCGCCGCGCAGCCGCCGCTTGCGCCGGCGTCGGCCTCGGGCGCAACGAACGCAGCGATGCCGAAGGCCGCCGTGGGCACCAAAGCTCCAGACTTCACGCTTGCGGATCTGAACGGCCGCTCGGTGACGCTGTCGAGCTTCCAGGGGAAGACGGTGGTGCTCGAGTGGTTCAACCCGGGCTGTCCGTTCGTGCGCAAAGCGCACACGGTCGGCTCGCTCAAGGACACCCCTGGGCGCGCGATCGCGCAAGGCGTCGTCTGGCTGGCGGTGAACTCAGCGGCGCCGGGCAAGCAAGGCGCCGGCGCGGACGCAAACCGCAAGGTCGCGGCCGAGTACGGAATGAACTACCCGGTGCTCCTCGACGAGGCCGGGGTGGTCGGGCGCGCGTACGGGGCCACGAACACGCCGAACATGTTCGTCATCGACCCGCAAGGGACGCTCGTCTACCGCGGTGCGATCGACAACTCTCCGGACGCAGAGGGCCAGTCGCCCACCGACGGAAAGCTGGTCAATTACGTCGATGAGGCGCTGTCTGCTCTCAAAGCGCACCTGCCGGTGAAGGTGCCGGAGACCAAGGCGTACGGGTGCGGCGTGAAGTACGCGAGCGGCTGAGTTCACCCCGTTGCCGCGGCGTGGCGCGGAGCGCGCAGCTCGCGCGGCGCGAGCCAGCGCCGGCAATAGGCGCGCAGGTGTCTCGCCGACGCGTGTTTGCCGCCGACGAAGCCTAGATAGGCGTCGGGCCTCACGAGGAGCACGCCGCGCGATCGGCCGAAGAGCGCGTGGAACCGGGCGCGGCCGGCATTGTCCGAGGGCGGAGCGATGCCGACGATTCGGACGACAGGCCACGGCCGCGTGGCGTTGCACCAGTCCACGGACCCGGCGTCGGACTCGCGCGGATGCACGACGAGGAGCGTGAACCTCCGCGGGTCGAGGAGACCGAAGAGCGATGCGTCCTGCCACCCCTCGCCGTGAGCCGCGCGGCTTCGCACGAGAGCGTCGGGCACGCGGTCGCCCGCCTGCAACCGACCGGCGCGCCCGCGGTGGGCGGAGAGCGGGCTTTCGCGATAGCCGACCGCGAGCTGGCTGACTCGCGACGGGACGACCCTACGGACCGGTGGGGTTCTTCCGAGGCGAGGGCCCACGTGCCGCAGCAGCGTCCGCACGAGCGCGCGCCGGGAGGTCATGAGGTCGGTGAACTTCTCGGTCTTGCGCAGGATGTTGCGCATCACCGGCAATCGCTCTTCTTCGTAGGTGTCGAGCAGCGTTTCCGGCGCCTGGCCGTTCACGACGAGAGCGAGCTTCCAGCAAAGATTGATCATGTCCTGGATGCCGGTGTTCATGCCCTGGCCTGCCGCCGGACTGTGAATGTGCGCGGCATCGCCGCCGAGGAGCACACGTCCGACGCGGAGGTGCGGCACCATGCGGCTGTTGATGCGAAACCAGGAAGCCCACCGCAGGTCGGCGAATCGCGCGCGCACGGGCGAACGCTCGTCGAAGAGTGTCTGCAGGTCCTCGATCGCGGGCGAGTCCTTCATCGCCTGGCTCGGCGGAACGCCCGCGATGATGCGGAAGCGCCGGCGACCCAGCGGGAACAGGCCCATGAACCCGAAGCGCGTCGAGTACAGGTGAAAATCGTCTTCGGAGAGACCGCCCTCGACGAGCACGTCCCCGAGGGCATACGTCTCGTCCATCGTTCGCCCCTCGAAGGGAAGGCCGAGCGTCGTTCGCGCGGTGCTATGTGCCCCCTCCGCGTCGATCAGCCACGGGGCCAGCGCCTCTTCCAGGTTGCCGCCGGCGTGCCGCAGCACGACCTTCACCGGGCTCGGGTCGGGGGACAGCGGGTCTTGCGCGAAGCCGACGAGCTCCACGCCACGCTCGATCCCGACGCCGAACTTTCCGAGGGCCTCGCGCAGGATTCGCTCGGTCTCCGTCTGCGACAGGAAGAGAAGATAGCGATGGCGGCTCTCGATGTGGCTGAAGTCGACCCGGAAGAGGCGGCGGCGGCCGCCGTAAACGACGGCGCCGGCGGTGGGATGGCCGTGGCGGACCATCTCTTGGGAGAGCCCGCGCATGTCCATGAGCTCCAACGTCCTCGCTTGGACGCCGATGGCTCGCGATCGCTCCGGGAGGGGTGCCGCGCCCTCTGCGGGAGCTTCGGTCTTGTCGATGAGGCGCACCCGAACGCCCATGCGTGAGAGCTCCAGGGCGGCGGTCATCCCGGTCGGCCCGGCGCCCACGATCAGCACGGGGTTCACCATGTCGCGAAGCACGCAGACGCCGTGCCATCGGATCGGGAAGGCGGACCTTCCGAGAGCGAAGAGCCGCGGTGCCCTGCGGTCGGAAACGCGCCCCAGATCACGCTCGCGAAGCTCGTTCTACCCTGGCCAGGCGGAGCAGGCGTCGTGGCGGCCGTGGCCCGATCGCTGCTTCTCGCGGCCTCCAGGAGGTACGTTATGAAGAGGAACTTCGCATCGGTTGCGTTGTGTGCGACGTGTGGCCTTGGGCTCACGGCCATGTCTTCTGCGCAGGCGGAGCCCGCGTCCGGGCAAGGAAGCGGACCCCAGGCCGGCGTTCCCGCAGAGCAGGCGCGGCTCGCGCAGGCCACGTACAGTCTCGAGAACGCGTTCCGCGACCAGTTCGTCCAGGGCAAGATCGACCGAGCGGCGCTCTCCGATCGCATCAGCGACGTCGTTCAGGCGATGCCCGAGGCCGCACGTCCGAAGGTGCAGGCGCACATCGATCAGGTTCTCCAGGCCGGAGCGCAAGCTGCCGCGCAGATGACGCCCGACCAGCGCTTGCAGGTGAGCGCTCCGCCCTCGGAGGAAAAGATCGGCAAGTCGCAGGCGGCGTGGATCTCTTCCTGGGGCTGGCCGGGATACGCCGGGTGGGGCGGCTACGGCGCGTTCGGCTTCCCGTCGATGTACACGTTCGGCACCGGCTGCGGTTTGGGCTGGGGCGCGTGCGGCTACGGCGGCCTCGGCCTGGGCGGCTGGTACTGGTGATGCGGATCGCTGGCGTCGTGGTGCCCGGTCTTCGGGCGCCACGACGCCTGTCGTCTCAACGTCGGCGTATGGCCGAGAAGAGCGCCCGAGGAAAGGGGTCGAGCTGTCCCTGGAAGACCGTGTCGAGAGTCTCGCGCACCTCGAATCCCGTCGCCTCGGAGAAGAGGGCGCGGATCTGGTCGGGTGAGAACCGGTAGGGCCCGATGTCGCCCGGCTGGAGGTGGCTGAACGTCTTCAAGAAGAGCCAGCCCGCAGCGCCGAGCAAGCGCTGCATCGCCTGGACATAGGCCGGTCGTTGGTCGGCCGAGAGGATGTGGAAACAGCCGCGATCGAAAACGACGTCGAAGGGGCCGGTCAACCGCGTCGCGAGGATGTCGTCCTGCACGAAGGCCGGCTGAACGCGCTCCGCCTCCGCTTTGCGCGAGGCGTACGCGATCGCCGCGAGCGATACGTCCGTCGCCGTGACGTCGAATCCGCGCTTGGCGAGGGCGATGGCCTGCGTGCCGGGCCCCGTCCCCTGATCCAGGACCCGTCCGGACCGGATGCCGTGCCGCGTCAGCGCCGCCTCGAGGTCTGGATCGAGCGACGGCGAATACCATGGGAGGTGCTCGACACCTTCGTTTTTATAGAGCGCCTCCCAGTCCGGAAAGGAGTGCAGCGTCATGGCACCGTACGCCCCATTGCGGGATCCCGTACTAGGTGGCCACGGTCCAGGACGCAAGGCGAGCCGTTGACGAAGCCGCTTGCGCGCGCAAAGGGCGAGTGGCAGCTTCGCGGCCTCACGAAGACGGAGGTAGCGAAGATGCCGACACGCAAAGCAAGTGCGACGTGGGAGGGTGGCCTCAAGGGAGGCAAGGGTTCGTTCCGTGGCGAGACGGGGCTCGGCGGAGCGTACTCGTTCTCGTCGCGCTTCGAGAGCGGCAGCGGGTCGAATCCGGAAGAGCTCCTCGCGGCTGCGGAGGCGACGTGTTTCAGCATGGCGCTTAGCCTCGGTCTCGAGCAGGCGGGCACGCCACCCACCCGCATCGACACCGACGCAGCGTGCACCATCGACCGCGTGGGCGACGGATTCAAGATCACGAAGATTCGCCTGGCCGTGCGCGCGCAGGTACCCAACCTGGCCGAGGCCAAGTTTCAAGAGATTGCGCGCGCCACCAAGGAGAATTGTCCGGTCTCCGTGGCTCTTCGCAACGTCGACATCGAGCTTGACGCGCGGTTGACGACATAGTCACGCGGCGAGACGCGGAGAGAACGCGGACTAGCTCTCTTCGACGACGACCTTGGTCATCTTGACCGGAGTCACGGGTCGGTCGTCCGGGTCGGTCTTGACTTTCTCGATCGCCCGCACGACGTCCATCCCCTCGATGACGCGGCCGAAGACCGGGTGCTTCGACGCTCCCGGGGTGAACCAGTCGAGATAGGCGTTGTGCACGGTGTTGATGAAAAACTGGGAGCTGCCGCTGTTGGGCGCGCCGGTGTTTGCCATGGCGAGCGTTCCCGGCTCGTTCGAGATCTTGGCGCTGGGCGGGTGTTCGTCGGGGATGGTGCCATCGGGAGCATCGCCGGTGCCGGCCCGCCGGCTCTTCGGATCGCGGCTGAAGGGGCAACCGAACTGGAGCATGAAGCCGTCGATCACCCGGTGGAAGTGCAGCCCGTCGTAGAAGCCGCTCTTCGCCAGCTTGAGGAAGTTCTTCGCGGTGATCGGCATTCGGTCGACGAAGAGTTCGACGCGGATCGTGCCGAGGGACGTCTCGAGCCGGGCGGTGGGATTTGCCATGAAGCGCTACCCTTACCGGCGGCCGCCGACTTCGTCGAGGTGATCGAGGAGGTCGTTCGGGTCCTCGTGGACGCGGTAGACGTGGTGGTTCGGCGGGGCGGCAGCCGCGGCCGTTCCCGTCGCTGCGGCCGTGCTCGCCGGGCGCGCCCTCCGGCGAGCCGGACGTGGCGCCCGGAGCGCCGCAGGTGGCGATTGTGCCTCAGTCGCCGGCGCCGCAAAGGCTGACTGGTCCGACTTCCACGCTGCACGTGGAGACCGATCCGCGGGGCGCGAAGGTCACGCAAGATGGTCAAGACCGGCGCGTCTCCGTTTTCGGTGAAACTGACGAAGGCTCGATAAGTGCTGACTTTCGACGCATCGCCGGTAGCCCAGGCGCGCGGCGTGTGGCTTGCTTCGTTTGTCGGAGGTGCCCGACAACACGCTGTTCACGCAGGGGGCGTTGGTGGCGCCGCCGCCGCTCGGAGTGGCTCGGATGCGGTCGCGTGCGTTGCGCGGTCTCGTCGCGTGGGCGATGCCACAGTCCGTGCTGTTCGTGCGTGGCGCACGGACAAGCGGACGCAAGCGCGTTGCGCTCACGTTCGACGACGGACCCGACGCGATGACGCCACGCTATCTCGACTTGCTCGACAGGCTCCACGTGCGCGCGACGTTCTTCCTCGTGGGAGAGAACGCGGCCTGCGTCCCCGACCTGGTCGCCGAATACGCTCGTCGCGGGCACGAGGTCGGCGGCCACGGCTGGAGTCATCGGCCGTTCGACGCGATGACGGGGTCGCAGCTGACGGGCGAACTTGTGCGAACTCGCCGAGTTCTGCCGGCCCCTTCCTCCGGTCGGCCGCTCGTTCGGCCCCCGCGCGGCGCGCTGTCGACGTCTGCCCTGTTGCGCATCGCCGCAGCGGGCTGCACGACGGTCCTCTGGTCGGTCGACTCCGACGACTGCCGCGTCGCCGACCCGCGCGCAGTCGAGCAACGGCTCGCGCCGGAGTGCTTGTCGTCGGGGGATGTCGTGCTGCTTCACGAGACGCAGGGGTGGACTCTGGAGGCCGTTCCGGGGGTCGTCGACGCGTTGCGCAGGCAAGGCTGGGAGCTGGTGACGGTGTCGGAATTGATGGGGGCATGACGAACATGGCCATGACGACGATCGCGACGACGGAAATGATGGGATCGGTGGAAGCGCGGATACGCGCCATCCTCCGGCGCGTTGCAAAGCTCGAAGGGTCGTACGGCCCGGACAGCGATCTCTATCGAGACTTGGGCGTGAAGTCGGTCGCGGCGATCGACTTGCTCCTGTCGCTCGAGGAAGAGTTCGCGGTCAGAATCGCGGACGAAGCTTTCAGTCAGGCACGGACGCTCGGCGCGCTGGCCGAGCTCGTGCAGGGGGCGGGGCGGTGACCGCGATCGCGCAGACTCTGGAGCTGCACCTGCCCCTCGATCCCGACATCGTCGACGAGCTGCAGAAGCTGTCGGCGTGGGTCTCGCCGCGCGTGCGGGACGTCCGCGTCGAGGCGGGGGGCCGTTCCGTGCGCTTCGTCGTCGACGGGCCCGAGGACGTGGATGGCGAGCGCGCGAAGGTGGCGCGGTTCGTGGCAGATATGTCCGAGCGCCACCGCGGCCTGCCGCGAAAGGTCATCGCACAGCGTAGCCGACGAGCGGGTGCGGCGACGGACGCGTACGGCGAGCTCGTCCGCCGAGGCTGGCTCGTAGAGACCGCGCCCGGACGCGTCGCGCTGCGGGGGCCTGCCCTGCGAGCGGTTCGAACGCTCGACGAGGACTGCGTCCGCATCGCACGCGAGGACTTCGCTGCGGAGGAGGAGACCCATCCTTCGCTTGCGCCCGCAGGTGTCCTGGCTCGCTGCGGATGTTTCGGCTCGTTCCCGCAGACGGCATCGTTCGTGGCGCACCTCGCCGAGGACTACGACACGATCGAGCGCTTCCGTCGCGCCAACTCGGGAGAGGCCCGGCTCGTCCAGCCGGCGGCGGGTGCCCTCGCCCCCATCGACGCGTGCCTGCTGCCCGCGCTCTGTTACGCCGTCTATGCCTCGCGCGAGAGCCGCCCGGTCGCCGGCGCCGGCCAGGCGGTGACGTGTGCAGGGCGGTGCTTTCGCTACGAATCGCGCAACCTCACCGGGCTGGAACGCCTCTGGGAGTTCGGTATGCGTGAGGTCGTCTTCCTCGGTGGCGATCGTTTCGTCGAGCAGCGGCGCGCGCTGGCCATCGACCGCGTCATGGATCAGCTCGAGCGCTGGGACCTCGATGGCACCATCGAGACGGCGAACGATCCTTTCTTTCCAGCCGCTCGCGCCGGGCGGGCCCACTGGCAGCGTAGTGGCGAGCGCAAGCTCGAGTTGCGCCTGGCGGTGGGCACCGACGGTGACGCGCCACGGACGATCGCATCGGCGAGCTTCAACCTGCACGAGCGCTTCTTCGGTTCCACGTTCGGGATCACGACGGAAGAGGGGGAGGTCGCGGCGAGCGGATGCGTGGGGTGGGGAATGGAGCGCTGGATGCTCGCGTGCTTCGCCCAGCACGGGTTCGAGCCGGAGGCATGGCCATCATGGCTGAAGAGTCGCGTGTTTCCCTGACCGCGTTCGATCGCTGGCTTCTCGGGGTCAAGCGCCGCGAGACGCCGGCGGCACGGATGGCTCACGATGCGTACGTATGGCTGCGCAATCTGAGCGTGCCCGACACACCGCTGACGAGCCCCCTCTACCGCATCCTGGGGATCGCCTACGACACCTGGGTGGATACGCGAGAGGCCCTTCTCGCAAAGCTGATGTGGGAGCCCATCTTGCGCGCCCGATGCGAGCGGGTCGGGAGCCGCGTGCACCTGATGCGCGCTCCCTACGTGCGCGGTCATGCGCGCATCTTCATCGGCGACGACTGCGTGCTCTCGAGTCTCGACGTGCACTCCGGTCGCTTTCGAGATCGCCCGGAGCTTCGCATCGGTAGCCATTGCCACGTCGGTTACGACAACCTCTTCGCCGTGAACGAACGAGTCACGATCGGGGATCACGTCGGAATCTCGCAGCGCGTCGTCGTGCGCGACTCCGACGGGCATCCGACGGACCGCGCGCGCCGCATGCGCGGCGAGACGCTCGCCCCGGAGGACATCTCCCCCGTGACGATCCAGGACTATGCGTGGATCGGACGGGATGCCCACGTTCTGAAGGGGGTGACGATCGGGGCGGGAGCGATCGTCGCTTCCGGGTCGGTGGTGGCCACGGACGTTCCCGACGGGGCGATCGCCATGGGTGTCCCGGCTCGCGTCATCCGGCAGTCGGCGTGATGGGGAACTCCGGCCGGGCGCCGCCTCCGTCCGTGACGAGCCGTTCGGCGACGACGTGGCGCCGCCCCGGTCCGCGGCGGTCGAGCGCGACTCGCCACAGCGGGACGACCTTGACACAGGCCCGCGCCAGCGAGCGCGCTGCCCCTTCGAGTTGATAGTGGACGAAGAAGCTCGCTTCCCACGCCTTGCCGAGGGCGGAGAGGACGCGCAGCTCCTCGACGAAGGCGGCGCGCCGGAGCCCCCCGCCGCGGCGCGCGGGCAGCGTCCAGGCGTCGTACCCGTATCCGTAATCGTCGGGCAAAGCGAACGCGCACCCGGGCAAATATGGGTATTCGCAGCGTGGTCGAGTGTGCAGCCACGTGTAGGTCGCGATCTCGTCGCCGACGAGGCCGACCAGCCAGTACTCGCCGCGCGCCAGACGCGCACGGAATTCGTCCACACGGTCGGCGTCGTGAAGGGCCGGATCCAGGAGCTCGAGATGCCGCGCGGCGCCCGATACGAACCGAACGCGCGAGCTTTCGGCGTCACCGCTGCGGTCGCTCGGAACGTCGGTCGAGCATTTGCAAAGGAACACTTCCCTAGCCAGCACGATCATGGGCCCTCGCACCTGCGGGACTCGTGCCTTGCTGCCGACCACGAGGGATTTCCGAATGGACCGAAGCGCACTCGCGGTTGCTCTGGACCGAATGCGTGTTCCTCAGGCGGCGATGACGCTCCGTCGCGCGGCGTCGCCATGGATCACCGTGCTGACGTACCATCGCATCGCGCCAGCGAACGCGGCCGCGGCTCTGGACGACGGCGTGGTGGACGCACGCCCCGAGCAGCTCGAAAAGCAGCTCGCCTTCGTGAAACGCTGGTTCCGTCCGGTCGGGATCGACGACCTTCTCGCGCACGCCAACGGGGAGCGCTCCCTGCCGCGCAATCCGGCGCTCGTCACGTTCGACGACGGCTACAGGGACAACCACGACGTGGCGTTGCCCATCCTCCTCCGGCACGGGATCCGGGCGACCTTCTTCGTGTCTACCGACTTCATCGAGCGGCGGCGGCTCTTTTGGTGGGACCGCGTCGCGCGCGTCCTCAAGCGGTCGCCGCGCGATCGGATCGCCATGGAATACCCGCAGCACCTCGAGTGGGCCCTTCGCGGCCCGGTCGCGCGCCGTGCGGCGATTCGCCGCGCGCTGCGCATCATAAAGGACGTCCCCCAGCTCGACGTGGAGCGTTTTCTCGACGAGATCGAGCGCGCAGCCGGCTTCGCCCTCGGCGCCGAGGAAGAGCGGCGCCTCGTCGACGAGACGGTCATGACCTGGGAGCACGTCGTGGCGCTGCGACGCGCCGGCATGGACGTGCAGTCTCACACGCGAACGCACCGGGTCCTTCAGACGCTCGGCCCGGCCGAGTTGACCGACGAGCTCGAGGGCTCTCGGAAAACGCTCGAAGCCGTCCTCGGCGAGCGCGTCCGGGCGATCTCCTATCCGGTCGGGAAGCCGCTGCGATCCTTGCCTGCGGTGCGGGATGCCGTGCGGAAGGCCGGCTACGAGCTCGGCTTCTCGAACGGAACGGGCGTGAGCACCGCGGCTCGGCTCGATCCCCTCGACGTCAAACGGATATCCCTCGATGTCGACCTCAGCGAGCCCTTCTTCCGGGCGATGGTCGCCCTCCCTTGGCTGGCGTACTGACCCATGCTGAGAACCGTAGTCCTCGAAGACATTCGGGCGCTGGAAGATCGAGCTCCGCAGTGGAGGGAGCTACTCCTGCGCGCGGCGAACGCACAGCCGGTCCTGACGCCGCTCTGGCTCCTCACGTGGTGGAGGGAATTCGGCGACCATCGCGCGCTGCGCGTCATGGCCGTCGAAGAAGGGGGCGAGCTCGTGGGCCTGATCCCACTCCTTGCGCGGACGACGGCGCACCGCCGGGCGATTCCGGTACGGCGGGTCGAGCTCCTGGGGACCGGCGAGGACGAGGCCGACGAAATCGGTTCGGACTACGTCGGGGGACTGGTCGTGCGCGGGCGCGAGGCCGCGGTTGCCGACGTGATGGCGCGGGCGCTCGCGGAC
>CALKVG010000022.1 GCA_937998045.1 uncultured Myxococcales bacterium | reverse complement strand
CCGCTGCACGCGGGCGCCTTCCCCGCCGGCGCCGTCTCGCTCTCGGCCGTCTTCGTCGACCCGGACCTCCTCCCTCGCGAGCGGCTCTCGGAATGCGCGCGCGCGGTCCTCCACTCGCGCGGTCTCGAAGCCTTCTACGACGTCCAGGGCTACGGCCCGCTGCGCGAGGTCATCGCCGAACGCCTGCGCGCCCGCGGCATGCGCGAGGTCCGCGCCGCCAACGTCATCGTCACTACCGGATCGCAGCAGGCCCTCGACGTCATCTCGCGCACCCTCGCCGAGCCCCGGATCGCCGTCGAGTCCCCGGTCTACCCCGGCGCCAAGCTCCTCTTCGAAAGCCACGGACACACCGTCACCGGGTTGAGGCTCGACCCGTTCGCGGGCATCCCTCTCGACGAATGGGAGACGCGACTCTCGGCTGCGCGCCCGGGCCTCCTCTACGCCGTCACGAGCTTCCAGAACCCGACCGGATATTCCTACACGTCGCACGAGCTCGGCCGGGTGCTCGAGCTCAGCGAACGGCTGGGGTTCGCCATCGCCGAGGACGACTGGGGATCCGACATGCTCTCGGGGAGCGAGTACCGACCCATGCTTCGCCTGCTCGGAGGCGAGCACGTGCTGTATGTCAACTCGTTCACGAAGAAGCTGCTCCCCTCCCTGCGCGTCGGCTTCCTCGTGGCGCACGAATCGCTCGTACCCGCGATGCTCGCGGCCAAACGCCTCTCGACGCTCGGCAACGCATGGATCAGCGAAGCCATCGTCGCGGAGTTTCTCGGCCGCGGGTATTACGACACCCACCTTCAGGCGCTGCAGCGCGAGCTCGACGCGCGCTACGAGCACTGCTTGCGGCTGCTGCGCGAGCACATGCCCGAGGGCGTACGGTGGACCCTACCCGGCGGCGGGCCCACCCTCTGGGTAGAGGTGCCGAGGCGCGTCGGCCTGGCCAAGCTGCGGGCCGAGCTCGACGAGCGCCGAATCGCGATCGAGGCGACCGAGTCGGCTTTCGACGGCGAACCACATTTGCACGGGTTCCGTGTGAGCTATGCGTTTCTATCGCCGGAGCGACTCGGTCGAGCGCTCGAAACGGTCGGCGAACTGCTGAAGAAGGAGCTTTCGTGACCCTCCCGACGAGACGAGACGCGAGCGTCGACGCGAACCCGCTACGAGCGCTGACCGCGTGGATCGAGGAGGCGCGCCGCAGCGGGGTCAAGGAACCGGAAGCGATGGCGCTGGCCACGGTCGATGCGGAGGGCGCGCCGTCGGTCCGGATGGTCCTCTGCCGCGGAATCGACGAAGGAAGCCTCGTCTTCTTCACGAACTACGACAGCCGCAAGGGTCGCGATCTGGCGGCGAACCCGCGGGCGAGCGCCGTCTTCCACTGGGAGGCGCTGCGCCGCCAGGTGCGCGTCGAAGGGGCCGTCGAGAGGGTGACCGCGCAGGAGTCGGACGCGTACTTCCGAGCTCGCGCACGCGGCAGCCAGCTGGCCGCGAGCGTCTCGCCGCAGAGTGAGCCGATCGAGAGCCTCGACTGGCTCGAGGGACGGCGACGCGCGCTGGAGCAAGCCCTGAGCGGGCGAGAGGTCCCGCGCCCTGCGCGCTGGGGCGGGTATCGCCTGCGAGCGCGCGCAGCGGAGCTATGGGTCGCGGGAGAAAATCGGCTGCACTGGAGGGTGCGGTTCGAGAGAGAGGACGGCGGCGCGACTGGGAGATGGGGGACAGGAAGGCTCTTGGGGCCATGACCAGCGAAGGCTCGACCCGGCACAGGTCTCCATCGGGCGTCAAGCGGGCACGATCGTAAAATGCGTGCGCACGCGCAAACCGGCCAGCGGCACGCGGAAGTCGCCCTCCGTGTACAGCGCGCCCCGTTCGCCCACCGCGGTGCGATACTGCACGCGGAGCGGCCAGGCGAGCGGTGAAGATTTCGCCGGATCGAGCCTGAGCACGACGGCCTCCGCTTCGACGCGCACGTCGAACGCCAGCCGCGCAGGCACGCCCCAGAGCACGAATGTCTCGTCGACGCGCCCCTCGCGCCCATCGATCCGCGCCACGAACAGCCGGCGGAGGGCGCCGTCGACACGCACGTAGCGATCCCAGTGCCGCCGACGACGGTCGTCCAAGTAGAGCCTTTGGCACACCTGGTAGGAGCAGCCGTCGGCGCCTCCCACGGGTATGCAACACTGACGGAAGCCCGCGGCAAAAAGCCAAAGAGCGTACTGGCCCCAGCGGTCGGAGCTCGCGCGCGCGCGGATCGCGTACCGGTCGGGATGACGATAGAAGTCGACGATTTGCGGCGGCGCGTCGGGGACTACGCGCGCGAGGTCGAGCAGCTCGGGTAGCGCCTCCCCGCAGTCCTCGCCGGAGAGGAATCGCTCCTCCCACCCATCACGCATGATCACTCCCCCGACGCGTGCGTCGAGCTCGCTGAGAACTACACTTTAGAGGTGAGCGCTGGGGGTGCGCGCGACACGATCGAGTGCGGCTTCGATCCGCCATACCGGCTCGGCGGCCAGCTAGCCGTACTCGTCGGCGTGCTCCGCAGCGCTGTCCCGATTCCACCCGCGGCGGCGCGAGCGGGCTGGAGACCGGTCGCGTTCTTCGGCCAATCGCTCGCAGCGATCGTCGCGAGCCACTACGACGACCCCCCGCGAGAGCGGCCGGTCCCCTACCACGAGGCCATCCTGGCGCTGCTAGTGCGGCGCGACGCATGTCTGGCGACGTTGCCGATATCCATGCAGCTCGATCGGATAGAGCCAACATTGGACGGTCGTCGTTATTATAGCTTTCCGAAGAGCTACGAGCCGGCGTTGCGCCTCTCGATCGCAAGCGGGGGCCCGGTTCGCGTCGAGGGAGACAGCCTGCGGGTCGAGGCCTCGCCCCGGAGCGCCGCGACCCGGGCACTTCTGGCTCCCACCTGCGTCCTCTTCGCGCTCGCGACTCGCGGGGTCACGGCCGTCCTCCCGGTGGTGGGTACGGCGGAGGACCCCCATCGCCGCGCCATCGTCGCGCTCCGCCCGGGCGCCCGGGGCTGGCCCCTGAAAGTGAGCGACGTACGCGTGTCCCAGGCTCGCTTTCGCGTGCTCTGGGCGCAGGCGTTCGAACGGTGCAGCACGTTGCTCGGATCGCCGACCACCTTGGACAGCGGTTGAGGTGTATGGATGAAACGCGACTCTGCATCTGCCCACGTCGTCGTCGTCGGCGCCGGAATCGCCGGCCTTTCATCCGCTCAAGTGCTGGCCGATGCGGGCGTCGCCGTCACGGTGCTCGAGAAGAGCACCTACGTCGGCGGGCGCTGCGCTTCGTATCTGGATCCCGAGCTCGGTCACACCGTCGAGCACGGAATTCACGGCGTCTTCCCGAGATACGTCAACCTGCTGCGGCTGTGGCACGAGATCGGTGTCGGCGACGGGATCTTCGTGCAGACCCGGACGACGGGAATGGTCGGCGCCGACGGCCGCATGCACTCGACCGATCTGGGGCGCGTGCGCGGACCGGCACCGTTCTTTCTGCTGCAGATGATGCCGCCCGGGGTCATGAGGGCTCGGGACTACATCTCGGGCATGCTGTTTCTCGCGCGCAGCTACGCCGCGCGCGGGTCAGTCGATCTCGATCTGGACGAGACGACCTTCGCGGCCGCGCTTCACAGCTGCGGCGTGTCCACGCGGATGATTGATCTTCTGCTCGTGCCCTACGTGCGAAACTTCAGCTACGCTCGGGCCGACGAGGTGAGCGCGAGAGCGGCCGCGTCCGCCCTCCAGTACTTCGCGCTCGAACACGCGCACGACTTCCACGCGCGCTTCTTCGACGGAGGTCCCAGCGCGCTGGTCTTCGAGCCGTGGAAGCGCGCTCTCGAGGCGCGCGGCGTCCGGATCCTCCTCGGCACGCCTGCCGAGCAGGTCCTGATGCAGGGGGGTCGCTTCGCAGGCGTATCGACGCGAGCGGCGTTCGGCGCGCCGGCCGTCGTCCGCGGCGACGCGGCGGTCATTGCGCTGGATCTCGCGTCGACGAAGGCTCTATTGCCGCACGAGCTCGCGCTCAACAAATCGGTCGAAGGGCTCACGCGCTTGCGTGCGACCTCGGTCATCGTCATGCGCATGCGCTTCGTCGCGCGCACGGACGGACGACACCGCTGGTCCGGTCCGGACAGCGGGGTGTTCGCGGCTCCGGACTTCCTCGACAACTTCTTCGTGCTTCACACGTTCCAGCGCGAGTTCCGCGCCCATCGCGACCTCTTCCTCGAGTGCCACGTCGGCGATGCGCAGACGCTCGAGCATCTGTCCGACGACGACCTCTTCGATCGAGCGCTCGCCGTGCTGGACAAGTACTTCGCCGCCGAGCGGCTGCCGGAGCGGCTCGACCGCCCGCGGAGTCGCGTCCTGCGGCACCGGGATCTCTTTCCGCTGTTCGCACCCGGCGACGAGGCGCGAAGGCCCAGCGTCAGCGACCCGAGCCGGCCCGGCGTCCTGTTCGCCGGCGACTGGGTGCGGCCGGACGATCCAAGCCACCGGTCATGGTTCATGGAACGGTCGGCGGTGACGGGGATCGAGGCGGCGAACGTCGTCTTGCGTACGCTGAACGGATCGGGGCCCGTGCGAGCCGTCGTTCCCCCTTCGATACCGCCGGTCAGCCGCTGGGCTCGTCTGCCGTTCTCCGTTCGAGATCGGCTACGAGGGGCGGTTCGGCGTATCCTCGACGTGTAGCGGGGCGCGCCTCGCCATCGACCGGAAGCTCGACGCGAAAGACGCTCCCCTCGCCTCGACGGGTCGAACACTCGATGCGCCCCCCGAGGGCCGTCGCAAACTCCTGGCTCAGCGCCAGACCGAGCCCCGTGCCTTTGCCCGGCGGCTTCGTCGTGAAGAACGGATCGAAGATGCGCCCGAGCAACGCCGGGTCGATCCCGTCGCCGTTGTCGGCGAGCTCGAAGATCAACCATGGTTTGCCGTCGCGCCTCTGCGTGCGCGCCGCCACGTGAATGCGCTTCGGCTCGGTCCGACGCGGGCTGCGGGACCCAAGCGCGTCGCGCGCGTTCGTGAGCAGGTTCATGAGCACCTGCTTGACGCGGACAGCGCCCTCCGCAAGCTCGGGCAGATCGGGGTCCGCCTCGATGACCACCTCGATACCGTCCTGACTCAACGAGCTTCGCAGCAAGCGAACGACGTCGTCTATCAAACCGCGCACGCTCTCGCTGCCCACTTGCTTGTCGTCGGCACGGGAGAAAGAGAGCAGCGCTCTCACGATACCCGAGGCTCTCTTGCACTCGCTCAGGATCTCGGCGGCAAACTCCCGCGCTGCCGGATCGGGCAGGCGATTCAGGAGCGCCGCGTAGTTCATGATTCCTTGCACCGGATTGTTGATCTCGTGAGCTACGCCGGCGGCGAGCGCGCCGATCCCCTCGAGCTTGTGCTGATGCACCAGCGGCGCCGAGATGAGGAGCCGGCGGCGCTGCTCCTCGAGCCGGGCGACTGCGCTCTCCAGATCGTGGAGCGACAGCTCGTATTGGCCGGCCAACACCCACCAGCAACCGACGGCGAGCGCGAAGAAGCCGAAGTGTTGAACGAAATAGGCGTCGTACCAGCCGTTCAAGATGCCGAAGTCGGACATCGTGGCGACGAAGTACGCCACGCAGCCGATCACCATCGACCTCAGATATCGGCGGGTGCGGTACGCGCGGATCAACAGAACGGCGAACAGCACGAAGCTGAACGAGACCCAGGCGAGCCAGATCTGGCCGAGAGGCGCGAACTGCAGCTGATGCCGATGATGGCTGGCGAGGTCCGTGTTCACGACGCCGGTCAGGACGATCGACGTCCCCCTCCAGCCGTCGACCACGACCTGCACGGCGAAGGCGCAAGTGAAGACGAGGTTTGCCGCCTGGTACGTTCGGAACCAGCGCGGCCGGTCTTGCCAGCGACCGGTGAGGTCCATCACGAGGTCGGCAAAGACGTACGTGATGAACGGCGTGAAGATGCAGATGGTTCGCCCCCAGGGCAGGGCGAGCGCCGGCTGGAGCTGACGGAAGTAGCCGTATGCGGTCACGCAGTAGGCGGCCTCGAGCAGCGCCAGCAACGTCAGACAGGCGTATCGCCGCGACCGGGACTGCCACGTGAGTAGCAGCCCGTGGACCGCAAAGCCCACGCACACCCCACCGGTCAGCAATAGGCTCGCGAAATACCCTTCAGCCACGCGCAAATTCCCCGGGGAGCCCCGGAGCAGAAGCCAAGCTGAGTCGGCCGTCAAGTCTGCGCAACTGTATGCTGGCGTGGCTTCTGTACCGTCGGAGTCCACCCGCACGAGGCGACCGCCCGGTCGGCGGAGACGGAAGCCGTCGTCCGCGCGCTCGCCGCGCGGGCCCCTTCCGCCTCGCTGCCGCCGTCCGGAAGCCCCTTCCTCCCCCGGAAATAAGAAACGTCAAGGAGCTCGTTCGCCTCGACCCCGAAGCCAACGAAGGCTCACGCCTTCGGGCCTGGGACCGGCTTCGCGAGGACCTGGTCGAACGCCAGATCGTCGGCGACGGCACGCCATGCCTCGCGCTCGGCCTCGTTTGGGTCGTGCGCCCCGTAGAGGATCAGAGCGTAGGACTCCGCCTCGCCGACGACGCAGGCCGCTTGCTCGAGACACGGGAAGAATCAGAAGCCCGCGGATGCGCGCAGGAGGCGAAGGCCCGTGCCGAGGAGGCCAGGGCTCGTGCCCTCGACTCGGGCGGTAGGCGCGCTAGCGAAGCCGTGCCACCCTACGCCCGTGCGGATCGCAACCTGGAACGTCAATTCGCTCAAGGCGCGTCTCGAGAAGGTGGCGTGGTGGATCGAACGCGCGAGCCCCGACGTGCTCCTGCTGCAGGAGACGAAGTGCCCCGACGCCGAAGCCCCCCGCGAGGCGTTCGCCAAGCTCGGATACGAGCTGGCGCATCATGGCTCGGGCGGCAGGAACGGCGTAGCGATCGCGAGCCGCGCGCCCATCACGGACGTCGAAACGAACTTCGGCGATCCGCTCGTCACGAGCCGGCCCGGCGAGGTCTCCGACGACGAACCCTTCGCCGAGGCGCGGATGATCGCCGCCACGGTGGCGGGCGTTCGCGTCGCGAGCCTTTACGCGCCGAACGGGCGAGCGCTCGGCACGCCGTTTTATGCCGCGAAGCTCGCCTGGTTCGACCGGCTCGCGCGCTGGCTCGACGCGCGCACCCGGGGCGAGCTGCTCGTCCTCGGCGGTGACTTCAACGTGGCGCCGACGGACGCGGACGTCTGGGACGCGCGTGCTTGTCACGGAGGCACCCACGTATCGGAGCCCGAGCGCGCCGCCTTCGCGCGCCTGGGGGCGTGGGGCCTGATCGACGCGTACCGGCGTCACCACGCCGAGGGCGACCGCTACACGTGGTGGGACTATCGCGCCGGCGACTTTCACCGCAACGTCGGCATGCGCATCGACCACGTGCTCGTGAGCCCGGCCCTGGCGGAGCGCACCGTAGGGTCCGAGATCGACCGCGAGGCGCGCAAGGGCAAGCCCATCCCCTCCGATCACGCGCCGCTGGTGGTGGACCTGGATGCACCCGGGCGTCCCTTCGACGCGGGATGGGCCGGAGCGGACGAGCGCATCGCCGAACGGCGCGCGAAGAAGAGGAAGGCGTAGCTCACGAAGCCGATTGCGCGACTCCGATGTGCTTGCGCAGGTTCTCGTAACGATCGCTCGTGACGAAGACCAGCAGATCGTCGACGCGCTTCTTCGCCGCGCCGGCGTCCTCCGCCTCGAGCATCGATGCCGCCGCGCGCAGGTCGTCGCACAAGAGGAACCCGGCGCGCGCCGCAGTGGCGTCGGTGGCAGACGCCCAGCGCTGCAGGTTCGTGCGGCCACCCTCCTCGACGAAGCGCAGAAAGGCGGCGCGGAGGGCGTCGATCTGCGCAGGCTCGAGCAGCGGTTCGATGGCGCTGCCGAGCGTCGAGATGCGCCGCTTCATCTCGGCACGCAACGGGATCCCCGGGCTGCCGATCACCAGGGCCGCGAGAAACAGGTCTTCGAGATCGGCGATGTGCGGGACGAGCAGGCGCACGAAGCGCTCGGCGCGGTACCACGCGAGGTGACGTCCCGCGACGAACGCGAGCTCCGCGGGCGAGCGCCCGGAGAGCGCCTTGTGCCCGAGGCGCGTAGCCGGTGGGATCCCGGGGACGACCTCGGCGAGACCTTCGTACGAGGGGTCCGCGTACAGCGCCGGCGCGGTCATTCCCAGGATCGCCGCGCCCCACGCGAAGCACCGGACCGCTTGCAGCGTCGACTGCACCGGGTCCTGTTTCTTGCCGGGGTCGAGGGCGGGGAGAAGCTTGTCGCGACGGAGCGCGGTCACCCGTCCGAGCAGAACCGCAGAGGCGATGATGGACAAGATCTCGCCGGTCAGGACCTCCTCGTCCGGATGAAAGAGGTATCTCCGCCAGGCTTCGCTCGACAGCGAAGTCGTGGGCCGAATGAGCACGTCGGGGCGACGGACCGAGAACGCCGCCCTCTCGGCGTCGTTCGCCGCGCCGAGGAAGACGAGCGCGTGAGCCACGTTCCCGCGGCGATCGACGTCGCCCTGACGCTCGTGCGCGCAATAGAGGGCGCGCAGCGTCTCGACTTCGCGCGGATCGTGCATGATGCGTCGCTGCAGCGCCTCGGCGTCGGCCGTGGTGTCCGCGCAGGTCCCCGCCGGCTGCGCCTCGATGCCGGATAGGTCGACCTCCACAGCGACGTTCGCGCGCGCCTCCGCGAGCTCCCCCTCGAGCTCGGCGACGCGCCCCTCGAGGAACGCAACGCGGCGCTCGAGCGCCTGGGTCCTCGAGTCGGTCGCCGGCTCGATCGTCCGGCGTGCAGATAGCACGCCGGCACTCTCTCCCTGCGAGTCGATCGGCGTGAGCGATGCCCGCTCGGAGGGAGCGCCCGAAGCGTCCACCTCCACGATGCGGACGCGGTGCCGCTGCTCGTACACCGCCTGCAGCGCCCCTTCGAGCGCGCGAAGGCGCTCGCGATCGAGTCCGAGTGCGCTCGCCGCGTGCTCCAGCTGAGCGCGCTCGTCCGCCGTGATGACGCCGTCCTCGATGACGTCGGCGAAGAGCTCGGAATAGGTCGCCTCGAACTTGCCCAGGCCCAACGTGCCGGAGACTTCGCCGGGCAAAAACGAGACGCCGTGCTCGAAGGGGGCGGTGTCGACCATGAAAGAAGCGTATCCGAGCCCGCGGGGGAATGGCTCGAATCTCCCGACCGTGAGCCGGCGGCAAGAGAGAGAGGCGATCCGTGCATCGCGCGAACAAGCCAGGACGAACCAAGAGACAGAGCGACCTGCCCCTTTCTCGCCTTACTTCTTGCGTCCACGGTGGGCACCTCGGGCATCGCTACCCGATCGCGCGGTTACCCCCGTCCTGCGGGGAGCCGGACGATGAGGACGTCGTAGCGGATGACTTCGACGCCCACGATCGCGGCTGGGGCCGCTGCCTTGGCGCCGTCTGTGCATGAGCTCCTTCGCATGGATGCCACCGCTGCCACCGCTTTGCTGGAGAAGGGGGAACCGCTCTTTGTCGCCTTGTTCATCGCAAGCTGCGCGCTCTGGACGGGCACGCTGTTCTCGGTGAGCTGGCTGAGCGGCCGCGCGCAGATCATGGCCGACGGGCCCGAGATCGGCGCGCTTGCGCTCGCGCTCTTGCGCCGGTGGACCGCTCCGTCGGCGCTCGTCAGCCTCGCTGCCGCGGCGGCCTGGATTGCCGCGTCGCCCGTTCAGCGCATGCGTGACCCGTGGATTTACGGAGCGGGCGCGGCGCTGGCGGCCCTCACCCTGCTGCACCTCGGCGCCGGCATTCGCGCCAAGCGAGTCGTGCACGGGAGCGTCGACGCGGCGCGGGGCGAAGGCATGCGCCGGCTGGCCGTCGTGCTCTCCATGGGCGCGCTCATCGCGCTGCTCGCGTTTCGTGTCGCGGCGCCTTGAGCTCGGGGCGCCGTCGAAGCGCCGCCTGGACCCGGGCATTCCAATCCGCTCGACCACGGGCGGGCTCGTGCCTTGTAGGCGAGGACACCTAAACGGCCAGCACGAGCACCGTCGGGAAGTGACGTCGCAACCGTCGAAGGTCGTCGGCATCGCCGGTGTAGACCACGCCCCCGCCCCGCAGTGCAGCCGACGCCATCACGACGGCATCGACGAGAGACGATCCTCTCACGTGGCCGAGAGCCTCCCCGGCTGCGCGACACAGCGGAGGCGGCATGTCCTCGACGATGACCATCGCGAGAATCTCCTCGCGAACGTCGCTCCGTCCCCGCCACCACTCTGCGTAGACGACGGCCGGCACGATCGGCAAAAGGCCACGCCGAACGATCGCGCGCAAGGCCTGCGTCGCCCGCGGTTTGCGCCGTTCGAGCGCGATCAGCATTCCCGTGTCGAAGGTGAATGTCACGCCGCGCGCCGTCGTCGCCTCTTCGCCGTTTCGCCGCGCCACTCGGCCTCGATGCGCTCGATGGCCTCGTCATCCAGGGGAGGAACGCCGTACTTTTCGAAGAACGCCTCTGCAGCAGCGAACTTCGCTTCCCGGGAGGCGACCTCCGCCAGAAGGGCGGATACGTTTCCCTTGTGGCGCCGGGCGGCGAGGGCCTTCAGGTTCTTGAGCGTCGCCTCGTCGAGGGAAAAGCTCGTGGTCTTCGTCCTGCCCGGTCGCATACTGGCAGTGTAGCACACAGTGCCCCGACCCCGGCGAACGACTGCGAGGCTCGATCTCCTCGCCGCGGTCGTGGTCGCAGGCCGGGTGGCTCATTGGAACGGGCTCCGCACAGAAGGTGAGGCCCCGAGGCCGACTGCCCCGGGGCCCACCCTCTGCTCTTGCGGCCTCCGTCTACGGATCCGACTCGATCCCCCAGTCGCGTTCGCGCTCGGCTCGGCGCTTTCGCGCCATCGCTCGGACGACGCCGCACATCCAGGCGATCCCGCGACCCTGCCCTGGCGTGAACGGCGACTGGCCTTCGAGGAGCGAGAGCAGGAAGTCCTGAAGGACGTCCGGCGCTTCGCCTTCGAAGGGGCCGAGCACGGATGCCGCTTCGTCGAGAAGCATCGTGCTCGAGAGGACCGCGATCTTGCCGATCGCGTCCCGGTTGCCGTGCGAGGCACGGCAGACGGTCCCGTCGATGTCGTCGAGAACGTCCCTCTCGGTCTTGTAGGGATTGGGGG
>CALKVG010000021.1 GCA_937998045.1 uncultured Myxococcales bacterium | reverse complement strand
CACGAGCTTGTCCTCGTCGGGCGAGCCGGCTCGCCCGACGAGGACAAGCTCGTGGACTTCGCGAAGGCGGACGACGACGCGTTCAACAAGGACGACGCGAAGGCCGTGCAGGCCACCTGCGCCGACGATTCGGACTACTGGCTCAACTTCGGCGGGCCCGCGATGAAGGGCAAAAAAGAGATGCTGGCCGGCCTCACGGGCTGGTTCAAGGCGTTCCCGGACCAGAAGTGGACGGTGACGAACGCGTGGGGCATCGACGGGTTCGCGATCGTCGAGCACACGATGAGCGGGACGCAGAAGGGGCCGATCGGCCCGCTGCCGGCCTCGAAGAAGCCGGTAAACAACTGGCACTTCGCGGACATTTTGCAGTTCACCGCCGACGGCAAGATCCAGCACGGCTGGGGCTACGCCAACATGCTCGAGATGATGGCGCAGACCGGCGCGCTGAAGCAGCCGGGCGAGAAGCCCGCCGCGCCTGCGGGAGGCAAGGTCGGCGCGAAGAGCCCCGCACCGGCGCCGAGCGCCCCGGCGGCTCCGGGCGGCGCGGCGGCGGCCCCTCCGAAGAAGTAGCCGTCTCGAAGACGTAGGAACCGCACGGACATTCGCCCGGCCTCTTTCGACCGCGCTCCGGCAAGCCGGAGACGTGCCGTCGCGCGGGAGCCGGGCGAATCCTTTTGTCGGTCCGCGCGGCGGAACCTCCGCCCCCCGTCCGCTGTCTGTCTCCCCGAGCGACGCGCGCCGCGCATGGGGCCGGTGCTGCGAGGGCGCTCGGTGACCGCACCCAGGGTGCGGCCGGAAGGGAGGCGTGTGCCATGGATGGCAATCGGGGAGGCGGTGTCGCCGTCGGGTTCGAGGACGATGCGGCGGCATCACCGCCACAAGCCGATGAGGTAGTCGAGGTCGTCCTGTCCTGGGGCGAGGGGTCGGGCCGGACGGTGTTGACCGTCGTGCAAGTGAAGAGCGGCGGCAGTCTTTCGCTCGGCGAGCGCGGCGATCTCCTCGTCCCGGCCGCGGTCCTCGGCGCCGAACGCGTCGAAGTGCTGCGCTACGACGCGGGGGATGCGCTGGCCCTCGCACCGGCGAGCGGCCGGTTGCGCGTCGATGGATGGGATCGTGACGAGCGTGCGATCGCGATCGGCCGCGGTCACGTCGTCGAGATGCTCGTCGGTCCGTTCGTCGTGCGCATGGCTCGCGTGAGCGCGGCGCGGCGCATCGCCGGGTCGCCCATCGAGGGGCTGCGCCGGAGCGGGGCGGGATTCGTCGCCGGCTCCGCGGTCGCGCACTTCGCGGCGTTCGCGGTGGTGGCGCTGTTTTCGCCCGCTCTCGGTGCCACCGAGGAGAATCCTTACGACGCCGACCGCCTCGCCCTGATGCAGCGCCTGCTCGACGCCCACGCCGCGCAGGAGACGGAGCACCCGGACGAGACGGGCCCTCGCTCGACCGGCGGCGACTCGAACGCCGGCCAGGAGGCGCAGGGGCCCGCGGGCGCGATGGGCCGGTCGACTGCGCAAGGTGAGGGGCGTTGGGCCGCGCGCGGCAACGTGCGCCCCGACGAGGCGACGCTGCCCAGGGAGCGGGCGCTCATGGCGGCGTCGACGTGGGGAATTCTCGGGATGCTCCCCTCGGTTTTGCCGACGGACCCCGACGCGCCGGCCGTCCCGTGGGGAACCACCCTGCAAGGCGCAGACGACGTGAGCGCGATCGGTCGCCTCTACGGTCGCACGATCGGCGATGCGTTCGGCACCGGGCTCGATCTGAGCGGGCTCGAGGAGGGAGGGGGAGGGCAGGCCCACACGATCGGCATGGACGGCCTTCCCACGCTCGGTCACACCGGGACGTGCTCCGGACCGGGACCGTGCGACGGCATCGGACACGGGACCGGCCTCCGCGGCGGCGGGCACGTCTCCCGCTTCGTCGCCCCGCGCTACGGCAACCCCCAGACGAACGGCCACCTGCCGGCGGAGGTCATCCAGCGCATCGTGCGGCAGAACGACGGGCGCTACCGCTTCTGCTACGAGAACGGCCTCAAGGCGAATCCGAACCTGCAGGGGCGAGTCACCGTTCGCTTCCTCATCGATCGCGGCGGCGCGGTGGCCGTCGCCTCCGACGCGGGCAGCGACATCCCCGACGAGCGCGTGCGCCGGTGCGTCGTTTCGAGCTTCGCTGCGCTGTCTTTCCCCCCGCCCGACAGCGGCGTCGTGACCGTCGTCTATCCGATCGTGTTCAGCCCTGAGTAGGTTTCGACCACGCTCCGGCGCAGCCGGAGACGTGCCGTCAGCTTCAGCCCGCCGTGGGCTCGCGAGGCGCCGCGCACCAGTAGTGGTACGTCTCGATGGTGCCGCCCGCCGTGCGGAGCTCGATCGGCGTCTGCGCCGACGCGACGTCCGCCGGTACGTCGAACGCGCGCTCGACCCAGTCGTCCTCGCTCGCCGCGTCGAACGAGCCCGCGGAGTGGCCTCCGGCGCGCACGTAGACCGTCGTCCCCTCGCTCCCCGCGAGGCGGACGACGCATCGCGCCGCCGCTCCCGGCCGCAGGTGGACGGCGAATCGCTCGGCCGACCGCCGTGTCCGCCCCCCATCCACGACGTCGACCCCGTCGGGAGACGTGCCTTCGCGCACCGTCTGGTCGCCCTCTCTCGCTCCGAGCAGCTCGTATCCGTGCTCGGCCTCGCTCTCCAGATCCGCCACGTCGACGGCGTCGACCACCGCGCCGAGCCCGGTCGTCCAAGGCGCTTCTCCGGTCCCGATCCGCGACCAGTCCGCGACGTACGCGGTCATCGTCGGGCCGCCGAGGATCGTCGAGTCGGTGACGGTCGCCTCGTGCAGCTCGTCGCCGAGTACGGTCGGCAGATCCATCCACCTCGGGTACACGATGAAGTGCGTCGGCAACTTCGAAGGCGCCGTGCGCAGGAGCCGCTCGTAGTGCTCGAGGCGCGACGCCGTGCCGGCGACCCAGTAGCGCGCTTCCCCGTCGGTCGTCAGTCCGACGACGTCGAACGTCGGGTGCTCGCCGAAGTACGCGATGGCCCCGGTGTCGTTCACACCGATGCGCGCGCCCGCGGGAAGGCTGGCGCGGGCCCACTTCCCGAGCGCGACCTGCTGCCGGTCGATGCCGCTCGCGGACTGCCCTACGTCGTCCATCACCCACTCGAGCTTCGACGCAAACAAGCCGACGAAGACCCCGCACGCGATCGGCGTGACGACGCGCCAGCGGTCCGTCACGCGCGCGGCCGCGTCCCCCGCCAGACGCGACAGGCACGCCAGCCCGACGAGCCACCCCGGCGCGAACGGCCAGAGGTATCGCAGGCGGTTCCACAGAAAGGTGGAGTAGAAGCAGGGCGCGAAGATCGTGAGCGCCATCGTCAGCACGGCCGCCGCGCGCCAGCCGGCGCGAGCTTGCCAGCCGCACACCGCGATGGCGGCGAGCCCCGCGAGCGCCACGAACGCGCCGCCGTGCGGCAAGAACTCCACCGAGTACGCGTTGCCGTCGAGCAAGCCGCGCACGAGGAACACCGCCTGCTCGCGGACCTTTTCTACGAGGGCTGCGCCCGTGTAGTACGGGTTGCCCGGGATGAGCTTCACGACCGCGGTGTTGCTCCTCGCCGAGCCGGTGAGCGCCCGCAGAAGGAGGGGGAGCGCGAAGGCTCCCGCGGCGGGGGCGAGAGCCATCGCGCGCTGCCGGAGCCCCGCGCTCCGCGGAAAGACGAGGAGCACGAGCGCGACGAGGAGCGCCGTGACCGCGCCCTCCGGGCGAAGGAAGGCCGCCGCCCAGGCGAGGACGACCAGCTCGACGGTCCTCCGCTGCGTTCGCTCTTCCGGCGCTCCCTCCTGCCACTCGCTCGCGCGGCGCGACGCGCGAGCGATGGCCCACGCGAACGGCACGACCTCCATCCCGCTCGCGGCGCACCACAGCAGCCCGCCGAACGCGAGGGTCATCGCCGCCGCGCCGACCGCAGCCGTCCGTCCCGCGAGCTTCTCGGTGAGCTTCGCGCACTCCCACGCGAGCGCCCCCAGCGCCGAGAACGACAGCAGCCACGCCGCCCAGACGATGCCGTTGCCGTGCGCTCCGAGCGCCCAGAAGGGCGCGAGCACCAGCGGCCACAGCGCGCTCGTGGCTCCGGTCGATACGGGCTCGCCCGCGTGAAAGCGCATCGGGTGGCCCTCGGCGATCGCGCGCGCGTACTGGAAATGGATGTACGCGTCGTCGAGCGCGGCCGCGGCGTGGCCGACGCGCTCGAGCACCGCCGCGATCGTGCGCCAGGCGAGCAAGCCCACGATGAGCACCAGAGGCCCGAGCGTCACAGCGCTCCGCCGCCAGCGGGCCGGGAGCCGTTCGTACAGGGTCACGCGGGGGACCCTGGCCGAGACGAGCGGTTCGGGTCAAGCGCTGCCTG
>CALKVG010000020.1 GCA_937998045.1 uncultured Myxococcales bacterium | reverse complement strand
TACACGCGTAAGATCGTCGGCAGCGTCAGATGTGTATAAGAGACAGGCGCTGGGGTACGGTCGCCACGTCGAGCCGTGCCGTTTACCGCAGGGTGTCGCCGCCAGCCAGGGCGTACGCGAGCGCGGGCTTGCGCGCGCGGAGCGCGCGAAGGATCCTCGGGACAACGGAGGACGCCATGAGCTCAGGTTTCGGTCTTGTCGTGCTGGCCGCGCTTTCCGTTGCCGCGTGCAACAGCGCTCGCAAGCAGGAATGCGAGAAGTTGGTCGGCGCCATCAAACCTCTCGACGAGGGTACCCCGAACGCGGACACGGTCGAGCGGGTCCAGCGCGACCTCCTCGCAACCAAGTTCGAGGACGTCCCCCTCCGCGTGTACGCGAAGAACTACGGCGCCCGCCTGACGGTGCTCGCGAACACGCTGACGTTGAAGGCGAGCGGGTCGGCGCCCGACGGGACGGACGACGTCATCAAACAGAACCTGAAGGCCGCCCGCACCGACAGCGAAGACATCGCGCGATACTGCGCGGAGTGATCCGTAGAGGCCGAAAATCCTCGCATGCTATACGCGCCCCATGCGGGCGCGTCCCCTGTCCGTTCTTGCGCTGGTGCTCGCGCTTGCGGTGCTGGCAGCCTGGCGGGCAGCGTGCGTGCGTGCGGGGATCGACATCGACACCGACGCTTACGCGCACCACATGATCGCCCGCGCGATCCTCGCCGACCCGCGCGATCTCGCGGTCCACTGGGTATGGCTCCCCCTGTTTCACTACGCGCAGGTGCCGCTGGTCGCCCTGGGCGGCTCGATCGAGGTCGTTCGGTGGACGAACCTCGTCCTCGCCGCCGCGCTCCCGGCGCTCCTCTTCGCGTACGTCGCGCGCACGACACGACCGGGCTCCGCGTGGATGACGCCCGAAGGCGTCGCTCTCGTAGCCGCGCTCTTCGCGGCCGGCTGTCCCATCGCGATGCAGATGGGGACGACGGCGCAGCCCGAGCCGCTCTTCGCGCTCCTCGTCCTCGGTGTCGCCATCGCCTTCGAGCGAGCGGCGTGGGGGACGGCGGCGGCGCTCCTCGGCGCCGCGGTGATGCTTCGCTACGAGGCTTGGGCCGTGCTGGCGACGGCGGCGGCGCTGCTGGCGTTCGACGCTGCGCGCGGGCGCGCCGGGCGCGCACCGACTTCGTGGCGCCGGTGGCTGGTCGTCGCCGTGCCTGTCGCGCTCATCCTCGGGTGGGCGGCCCTGCGCCGCCCCGTCGACGGCAAGTGGTTCGGCTTTCTGCGCCAGACGCAGGACTTTGCGAGCGACGCTCTCCACCAGAAGAGCGCCCTCTCCGCCGGCATGAAGGCGCTCGCGCGCGACGCGCTCTACTACCCCGTGTTCGTGCCGGTGCGCGTGCTGGGCGGGGCGATGCTGCTGGTCCCGTTCGGAGTGGCCCGCACCGTTCGCGAGCAGGGAGCGCGGTTCGTGCTGCTGATGGCCGCGCCGCTCGGGTTCGTCTCGCTGTCGTGGATCACGCGCGCAATGCTCGGGCTCGACCGGCATTTCGTCTGCATCGTGCCTCTCTACGCGACGTTTGCGGCCCAGGGGGCTGCCGCGATCGCGGACGTGACGGCCCGCCTCGGCCGGCGTTTCATGGGGTTGCGCGGCGCGGCTTTGTGGGGGCGCTGCGTCGCGGGATTGCTGGCTTGCGGCGCGCTCGCCGGGCTCGCGGTGCAGCTCGACGTGTGGATGGGCTTCTGGCGCGCGTCGATCGCGCGCGGGTGGCCGGAGCGGACTGCGATCGCCGCTTACCTCCGCTCGCTGCCCGGAGCGTCCGTCGTCTTCTGCGACGAGGCAACGATCGAGATTCCGAGCGGGCTCGATCGTCGCCGCTTCGACCGGCACTGGATCGACGACCCGCACACATGGGACCTCATACGAGAGGCGGCGCGCGCCCGAGGCGTGGTGTACGTTGCGACGTGGCGTCGCAAGCTCCACGGTCACGAGCGCGTTCCGGGGCCAGCGGCTAAGCGAACCTCGCTCGAGCCCGAGGCGACAGGCGCGGTCACGGGCGAGATCGTCTTCCGCGCGGGCGTCGACCCGTCGCCGGAGGATACGACGGGCGTCGCCGTCATGCGCATCACACCGGACGAGGGGGCCGCACAGCGCTAGCCTGGAGGCCGCGGCGCCTCGCGTCATGGAGCAAGAAGTTCGACCATCCAGCCTGCCACGACCCGCTCTACGCCGCTTGGTTGCGCTCCGGCGCATGCTCGACGCCGCACGCACGCCGGTTCAGTTCCAGATCCTCGGCCGCGTCCTTTTGCACGCGGCGCTCGTGGGCGCGGCTGCGGGGCTCATGGGCTCCCTATTTTTCGCGGGAGTCGAGGCCGTGCAGCGCGTCGCGCTCGAGGGCTTTACCGGCTACGTGCCGCTCCGCGCCGGGGGAGAGCGTTTGCTCGGCGAGATGAACAAGCAGCCGCCGTTCCGTCCGTTGCTCCTCCTCGTGATACCCGCCGCGGGTGCCCTCGTCGGCGGCGCGATTTCGGCGTGGCTCGCCCCCGAGACGCGCGGCGGCGGCAGCGACGCCATCATCGACGCCTTCCACAACCACAACGGACTCGTGCGCAAGCGGGTCGCGTTCGTGAAGGCCCTCGTGTCGGCGCTGACGCTCGGCTCCGGCGGGTCCGGCGGGCGCGAAGGCCCGACGATGCAGATGGGGGGCGCCCTGGGCTCGCTCGTCGGCCAGGTCCTGCGCGTCACGGACCGCGAGCGGCGCATCCTGCTCGTGGCGGGCACCGCCGCCGGTATGGCGGCGGTCTTCCGGACGCCGCTCGGCGCCGCGCTCCTTGCAGTCGAGGTCCTGCACCGCGACGATTTCGAGGCCGACGCCCTCGTCCCGAGCGTCCTCTCGAGTGTCGTCGCCTACTCGGTCTTCATCGCGTTCTTCGGGGAGAACACGCTCTTCACGCACGCGCCCAGCTATCCCTTCGTGCCGCAGCACCTGCCGCTCTACGCGCTGCTCGCCATCCTCATCTCGATCGTTGCGAGCGCGTTCCTGGCCACGATGCGCTGGGTGCAGAACGCCACTCGCTCCCTCCACGCGCCCGAGTGGATCAAGCCCGGCCTGGGCGGGCTCGCCCTCGGGGTCTTCGCGACGCCCATCATCGTCGTCATCGGCCCGCACCTGGGCCAGCCCGGACAGGGACTCGGCATCCTCGGCGGCGGCTACGGCGCCGCGCAGCTCGCGATCAGCGGCGCCGAGTGGTTTCCCCTCGGCTGGCGCGGCGTCGAGCTCCTCGTCCTGCTCGCGGCCATCAAGATCGTCGCCACGTGCCTCACCGTGGGGAGCGGCGGAAGCGCCGGCGACTTCGGCCCGTCGCTCGTGATCGGCGGGATTTTCGGCGGCGCGTTCGGCCGCGCTGCGCAGGTCCTCTTGCAAGACCCGCGCATCGACCCCGGCGCGTTCGCGCTCGTCGGGATGGGCACCTTCTACGGCGGCCTCGCGCACGTCCCCATCGCGTCGCTGGTCATGACCTGCGAGCTCGCCGGGAGCTACGACTTGCTCGTGCCGCTGATGCTCGCGGAGGGCATCGCGTTCGTCGCGCTCCGGCACCGCACCCTATACCCCGCGCAGGTCCCCACCAAGCGCGACTCGCCGGCTCACCGCGAGGATCTCATCTTCGACGTCCTGACCGGCGTGTCCGTCGCCAACGTCCTCGTCCACGATCGCGAGTACGAGACCTTCAAGCTGACCAGCCCCGCGCGGGTCGTCCTCGAGAAGGCCGCGTCTTCGGCGTGGCAGGACGTCTTTCCCGTCCTCGACGACTCCGGGCGGCTCGTCGGGATGGTGACGAACGACGTCCTCCGCACGATGGCGGCGAATCCCGACATCGGCGAGCTCGCGATCGCGCACGATCTGATGGTGCCGGCGGTCAGCGTCAAGGAGACCGACCAGCTGCAACGGGCGCTCTCGGTCATCCTCGAGCACGGGGTGCGGGAGATCCTCGTCACCGACGACGAAGGGAAGATCGTGGGCTTCCTCGACGAGGCGGAGATCACGCGCTTCTACCACAACGCGACGACGAGCCGGCCCGGGTCCTGAAGCGAAAGCTCGCCCGCGCATATCGCGTGGTATTCTACCCTGTCGTGGGTAAGCTCCTCGTGCTCGCCAACGGCGTCGTCAAAGTGGCTCACGCAGGTGCCCGAGCCGTGAGCGCGTACGTCGCCCTGAGCGCGGGCCCCCAGAGCCGCGTCTTCCGCGTGCGCGGCCCGGTGGAGGCGCCGACCGTCGAGGAGCTGCCGTCCGCGACGACGCTCGACGTGCAGCACTTCCAGACGCAAATCCAGCGAGACCTCGAGCCCGTGCTGAACGAGGCGCGCACGGCGGGACACGCGGCGCACATCGAGCTGTCGCGGCCCGAGTGGGTCTGCGTGTTCGTGCGCAATCACCTGAAGGCGACCGAGGGAATCGACGTCGACTGAGGTCGCAGGCCGGTCGACGCGGTCGTCGGCGTGCGGCACATCCCCTGCACCTTCGGCGCGCGATGTTCGTCGCACCTGCCGATCGAAGCGGAACGCCGCGGCACGCCTCGGGGTCGACCGCGCTCGTTTTGCTCGCCCCCGCGGTCGCATTCAGCGCGCTCCTTGCAGCGTGCGGAACGGCGGGCGGCGGCTCGCAGCCCGCCGGTCCTGCCTCGGGCTCCACTTCGGGTGGGAGCGCGAGCGGCGGCTCTGCGAGCGGCAGCGGAGGCTCATCGACCACCAGCGGCTCGAGTAGCGCCAGCGGCGGGGGATCCGACGGCGGTTCCAGCGGCTCGAGCAGCGGTTCGAGCAGCGGAACGGCGAGCGGCTCCGCCAGCGGCAGCGCAAGCGGCGGCGGTGACGTCGACGGGAGCGCGCCCGACGGCGGCGTGAACGGGGTGCCGGCGGGCTACACGGGAATGCCGTTCGAGGCGCTCACCATCCCCGGGAACATCTACTTGTCGGACTACGACACGGGCGGCCCCGGCGTCGCGTATTGCCACGAGGCCGGGGCGATGGGCGCCGCCTGCGGCAACGGAATCAAGAACCCCCCGGATTGGTGCTGCACCGGTCGCGGATGCAACCAGCAAGCGCCCGCCTGTCCGCCTTACCGCACCGGGGCGGACAACGCCGGCCTCTCCCACATGAACACCGCGGAGCCCGACGACTATCCCGATGGGATGCCCGTCTCTCCGTACTTCCCGTATCTCTCGTACAGCGTCACCGGCGAGTGGTTCAAGTACACGGTGCACGTGCTGGCCGCAGGCACGTACTCGATCGGAGGACTGATGGCCGCACCTCGGCCGCCCCAGAACGCGGCGCCGACCGTGTCGCTCGACTTCGGCGGCGGTATCACGACCGGCGTGTTCACGGTTCCCTCGAGCCTGTGTGGAAGTCCCGACCCCGGCTGCACCGAGGGCTACCACGTCTGGCAAATGGACAGCGACATGGCGAAAGTGACGTTCTTGGCGCCGGGCACGTACGTCATGACGTTCACCCTGGTGAGCTCGTACCTCAATCCGGGTTACTTCACGTTCACCAAGACGTGAGTGTCGCCGGGGCTCGAACCTACTCCCGGGCCGCGTCGGCTGGCGCGGCCTCGGGGCCGTCGACTCCGGCGTCGGCGGGCGGACCCCCGCCGTCGATCGATCCGTCGGACTCACCGGAGGCTTCGGCGGAGGATGCGTCGCCGCTGGCGTCGGCCGTCGCGTCTTCGCCAGGCGAGACGACGTCGCCCTCGGTCCCGGCGTCGGCGGCCGGGGGCGTCGTCGACGCCGTGCACGTCCCGGCCACGCACGACGGGTAGAGCGTCGGGCACGAGGGCGCCGGACCGGGCTGGCAGCCGTTGCTCGAGAACAGGGAGCAATTCGTCGAGTCGACCTGAGCGAGCGCCGCCTTCATTCCGGTCGCTCCGGCCGAGGTCAGCACGACCTGGCACCCAGGCACGCACGCGGTGCTCGTCGGCGCGAGCACGCAGTCCGAGTCGGTGTTGCAGGCGAGATTCTGCGCCGCGTGCGCCAGGTCGGCGCCGATGGAGACCTGGGCCTCGCTCGAAAGCCGATCGCAGACGACGCTCTGGTCTTTGTCGCACGACATCGTGGAGAGAAGGGCGACCAGCGCGCCGAGGAAGGTCAGACCGAGGAATCGCATCGTCGTGACGTACCCCGCTCGTTTCGCGCGCCGCGCAATGCTGCGCACAATGCCGCTATACGACACCGTCGCATTTTGCGCAGTCAGATCGGTATTTGAACCAGCGTGGCCTCGCCCTGACGGCGACGAAGGGGGGATCGGCCCTCGACGCACCGTCACGCGTTCATCTTCGCGAAGATCGCGTCGAGCTCCGCGCGCGACGCCTGGCTCGTGTTCGCGGAGAACTGGTACGTCACCTCCGCGCGCCCCTCTGCGAGCTGGGCCATCACCGAATCGGCGTATTCGTCGGTAGGCACGCCGAAATCGTGGGAACCGCCCAGGTTCGAGCGGACGGCCGGCGGAATCACCTCGACGACCTCGACGGCCGTCTTCCGGAGCTGGCGGCGGAGCGACAGGGTGTACGAATGGAGCGCGGCCTTCGTCGCCGAGTACAGCGGCGCAGCGGCGAGCGGAACGAAGGCGAGTCCCGAGCTTACGTTGACGACGACCGGCTTGGGCTGGCGGAGGAGGTGCGGGAGGAAGACCGACGTCATGTGGATCGGTCCCTCGAGGTTGATCGCGATCTCCTCGCGAGTCTGGGCCCACGGTTCGCTCTGCAGAAGGTCCAGTTTGCGCTGGATCCCTGCGTTGTTGATCAGCACGTTGAGATCGGGGAACCGCGCCGTGAGGTCCGCCGCGAGCCGCACGCGTTCCGCCTCGTTGCCGCTGTCGCTCACCACCGTGACGACGGACGGCAACTTCCGGCGAACCTCCTCGAGCAAGCTCTCGCGGCGGCCGGTGACGATGACCCGACTCTTCGACTCGACGAATCGCTCGGCCAACGCGAGGCCGATTCCCGAAGATCCGCCCGTGATCAGAATCGTATTCCCGGAGACTTGCATGTGTCGTCGATTCCTCCGCCGAAGGGTCCCTCGCTAGCGCCGCTTCTTCTTCCCGGTGACCTTCTTCTCCTTGCGCGAGGCACGGGCGAGCTTGCGCGTGTCGTCGCGCTTCGGTTTCGCCTCGGGGCGCGGGCGCTTGGGCGACCGCTCCACGCCGCGCCCCTCCTTGGCCGCGTGGGCGGCCCCGCTCCCGGTGAGGCGTTTCGCATAGACCGTGCGGCGCAGGATGGCGGCGTCGACGATCTCGACCCCGATGCGGTCGCCGAGGGCGACTCGTTCCCCCGAGCGCACGGCGAAGACTCGGAGCGCATCGTCGTCGACCTCCCAGCGTTCGGGGCCCATGTCCTCGAGTCGAACGAGGACATCGACGAACGGGGCGTCGAGCTGCACGAAGAGCCCCGAGCCGACGACCGCGGTCACCACGCCCTCGAAGCGCTCGCCGAGGTGGTCTTTCATCATGAACGTTCGGTAAAGGTCCACGATCGCCCGCTCGACCTCCATCGCACGCCGCTCGGCGATGCTCGACGACAGCGCCGATTGCGCGAGCGCCTCGCGGGCCTCGGGGTCGCGGCGCGGCTCTTTGCCCGAGAGTACTTCGTGCACCGCGCGATGGACGACGAGGTCCGGGTACCGGCGGATGGGCGAAGTGAAGTGCAAGTACGCCTTCGACGCCAGACCGAAGTGCCCGACGTTCGCCACGTCGTACGTCGCCTGCTTCATCGATCGAAGCAGCAGCGAATTGAGCACGGGCGCCAGCGGGTGCTCCGCGAACGACTTGAGGAGATCGCCGAGCTTCTTCGGATCGCGCGTGTCTTCGATGTCGAAGTCGATTCCGAGGGCCTCGCACATCGCGGCGAAGCGATCGAGCTTCTGCTCGTCGGGCGGCAGGTGAACGCGGTAGATGCTCGGGACGTCGCGCTCCTGGCACCACCGGGCGACGGTCTCGTTGCCGAGGAGCATGAGTTCTTCGATGAGCTGATACGCGCGCTTGACTCCGGCGTCCTCGGCGCGACGGGTCACGTCCACGGGCGCTCGCGTCTCTTCGTGGAGCACGACCTTCGCCTCGGGGAGTTCGAAATCCAGGGCGCCGCGCTGCATACGGCGTGCACGCAGCATGCGCGACAGCTCGTACGCGACGCGCAGGTCTTCGACCATCTCCTCGGCCGCGGGCTCCCTCTTCGCGTCGCCCGAGAGGCCGAGAGCGTGCGCCACGCCCCCGTACGTGAGCTTCGCCCGCGACCGCATCACGCCGCGAATGAGGCGGCTGCGGGTGACGCGCCCGGAGGAGTCGAGCTCGACCTCCGCGCACAGGCAGAGACGATCGACGTCGGGCAAGAGCGAGCACAGATTCGACGAAAGCGCGCGCGGAAGCATCGGGATCGCACGGTCCGGGAGGTACACGCTGCACCCGCGCTCACGCGCCTCCTCGTCGAGGGCGGATCCGGGGGTCACGTACGTGCTCACGTCGGCGATCGCGATCCACGCGCGGTAGCCGCCCCCGGCGGTCCGCTCGACCCACACGGCGTCGTCGTGATCGCGGGCGTCCTCCGGATCGATCGTCGGGAGCGGCAGGTGGCGCAGGTCCTCGCGACCCGCCTTCATCGGCTCGGGCACCTCGTCACCGTAGGCCTCGGCCTCGCGCACGGCGGCGCCGGAGTGAGGCTCATCGATTCCCTCGAGGACCAGGATCTTCGCGGCCTCGACGGAGAGCTCGCCGGGACGGCCCAGCACCGACTCGATAGCCCCCTCGGGGTTCTCCTGCGGCGAGTCCGGCCACCGCGTGATGCGAACGACGACGGCGTCGCCGTCGGCGCCGCTGTTGCCCTCGGGCCCCCCGGTGTCGATGGCGCGCGGCAGAACGATCGGCCCGCGCACGCGGGTGTCGTCCGGCTCGAGCCACGCGCTCTTCCCCTTGCGGCGGAGCGTCCCCGCAACGCGCTCGAGACCGCGCTCGACGACGGCCACGACCTCCCCTTCTGCGCCGCGGGCGGCCCGAGCGCGCACGCGCACGCGCACGCGGTCGCCGTGCATCGCGCCGGCCATCGCGTCGGGCGGAATGAAGACGTCGTCACCCGCCGCATCGAGGCTCGCGACGAAGCCGAAGCCGCGCGGGTGGACCGTGAGCAGCCCCTCGCGCTCCGCCCCGCGGGCGCCCGCCGCCTTCGGCGGCAGATGGAATCGCTGCCCGGGGCGCGCCGCGAGGATGCCCTCGAAGCTCAGGTTGTCGAGCAGTCGCTGCAGTCCGAGATAATCGACCGCCGAAACCTGGAGACGTGCCGCGATCTCGCGGACATGCAAGGGTCGCGGATCGGAGCCGAGAAGGTCGAGGACCTCGGCGCGGGTGGGGAATCGCGCAGGCATCTGGGGGGCATCACGTAGCACGGCGCCGGAAGGGTTGAGCCGGGAGCCGTGTTAGACACGAAAACATGGCTACGCGGACGCCTTCGTCGGCCTCGAGCTCTGACGGCACGTCTCCGGCTCCGCCGGAGCGTGGTCGAAACCTGGACGGCACGTCTCCGGCTCCGCCGGAGCGCGGTCGAAACCTGGACGGCACGTCTCCGGCTCCGCCGGAGCGCGGTCGAAACGTGACCGCCCTCGCCGGGCTCACGGCATCCCTCGTCCCGGCGATCGCGGGGGTGATCGCGAGCGCCGCGCTTCTCGTCGACTACCTGCGCCCGGCGCCGGTGTTCTGCTCGGAAGGAGGGGGATGCGACGCGCTCAGGCATACGGCGATCGCGGCGCCGCTGGGTGTCCCCTTGCCGCTCTTGGGGCTCACGGGGTTCGTCGTACTGGCCGGCGCCGCTCTGGCGCCGGGGCGTCGCGCCCGAGCCGCGCAACTCGCGCTCTCGGCGGTTGCCGCGCTGGTCGGCGTCGCGCTGCTCACCGCTCAGGCGCTCTTCGGCAAGCTGTGCCCCTTCTGCTGCGTTGCCGACGTGAGCGGCGTCGCGAGCGCGCTGGTCGCGCTGTGGCGGATGCACCGAACGCCGGACGTTCGCGTGGGCTTGCCCGTCGTCGTCGCCGGGGCGGGCACGGTGCTCGCGGCGGCGTTCGTGCCCCTCTTCACCGGGTTTCGCATGAGCACGGCGCCGAGGGTCATTCGCGACGAGATGGCGGCCACGCCCGCGGGCGAGGTCACGCTCGTCGACTTCGTCGACTTCGAATGCCCCTTCTGTCGGCTGACCCACACGGAGCTCGGCCCCATTTTGGAGCGCCACAAGAATCGGCTGCGAGTCGTTCGCCGACAGGTGCCTCTCTCGATCCACCCGCACGCGCGCGACGCAGCCCGCGCGGCTTGCTGCGGGGAGCAGCTCGGCAAAGGAGAGTCGATGGCGAATGCTCTTTTCTCGGCCCCGGTCGACGAGCTCACGCCCGACGGATGCGAACGCATCGCCCAGAGCATCGGGCTGCCCATCGGAGCGTACCGCGCGTGCATCGCCAATCCCGCGACCGACGCGCGCATCGAGGGAGACCGCGCCGAGTTCAAGGCGGCTGGCGGCTACGCGCTGCCGACGCTCTGGATCGGCGACGAGCAGATCGTGGGAGCGCAGCCTGGGGAGGCGCTCGAGGGTGCCATCGCGCGCGCGCTGGCTCGCGTCGGATCGTGAACTATCATTGCGCGAGTTCAGAAACCGGAGGAGAAGGGCATGAACCCTCGGCTTTGCTTGGTCACTCTTGCCGCGTGCTCCGCGATCGCGACCGCGGGCTGCGCGAGCCGCGAATACGTCCGCGGCGCCGACGATCCAGGGATCGATCGGCCGGCCATGAGCACCGGCCTCGACAAGGACGATATCGAGCGCACACTGCAAACGCTGCTCAATCAGATGCGCGACGCGCCAATCATGACCGATTGGCGGATGCGAGCCGGGCAGAACAACCGGCAGATCGTCGCCATTGCACCGTTCTTGAACGAGACCTCCGAGCACATCGATCCGCAGCTCGACGCGATGCTGGGCGAGACCGAGACGTGGCTCGTCAACAGCGGCGTCGTTCGCGTCGTCAGCCAGGAGCGGCAGTCGGACATGATCCGGCAAGTCGAGGGCGTGCAGCACCCCGTCTTCGATCCGCGCCACATCCCGCAGTACGGCAAGCAGCTGGGCGTGAAGTACTACGTGACCGGCAAGGTCGGTGCGTCCGATGAGCGCACCGCGGATGCGCGGCGCGTTCAGTACTTCCTCTTCATGCAAGTGATAGACACCGAGACGAGCGAGATCCGGTGGCAACAAAAGGCGTACGTGACCAAGGCGCTGCGCTAGCCGCAGGGCTGGTCGCGCTGGCGGCTCTCCAGGGTTGCGCGAGCCACTCGGAGCAGGTCCTTCCGGTGCGCATGGCGCTCGACGCGGGAAATCCGCGCGAGGCGATTCGCCTCTTGAATCAAAAGATGGACGTCGCGACCGACGCCGACCTGCCCGTCGACATGGGGAGCGACCACGCGCTCTACGTCCTCGATCGCGCGAGCGTCCAGCAGAGCCTCGCTCGGTTCGACCGGTCGAAACACGACCTCGAGGCAGCCGACAAGGCGATCGACATGCTCGATCTGGCGCACGACGCCCGCGACACGATCGGCGAGTACGTCTTCTCGGGTTCCAGCGGGAAGTACCAGGCACCGCCCTACGAGAAGCTGCTCGTGAATACCCTCGACATGCTCAATTACCTCGAGCTCCGCGACCTCGATGGCGCGCGGGTCGAGGCACGGCGCCTGGCCGTCATGCAGAAATACGTGTCCGACGAGCTTCACGAGACCGACAACACGGTGCTCGGGCTGGGCGCCTTTCTCGCGGGTCTGACGTTCGAGGAGAGCGACGCGCCGGACGAGGCGCTGCGCTGGTACGATACGTCCCTCGAATTCGCCGGATTCCGCGCGCTGAAAGACCCCGTCCGCCGTCTGCTGCAGCGCGGGCAGTACCGGTCCCCGCGTCTCCGGGAGCTCGAGAGCGCCCCTGCGCCCCCGCCGCCCGAGGCGAACGGCCAGGGGGAGATCGTCTTCGTGGTCGGGTACGGCCGAGTGCCTCACAAGGTCCCCGAGCGCATCCCCATCGGCCTGGCGCTCACGTATGCGTCCGGCGCCCTGTCGCCTTACGACGTGGCCCGAGCGAATCGCATCGCGGCCCAAGGGCTCGTCACGTGGGTGAACTTCCCGACCCTCGGGCGCGAGCAGGGAGGCTACTCGGTGCCCGAGTGCGTGCTCGACGGCGGCGCGGTGCCCCTCGAAGAGGCGGTCAACGTCACCGAGCAGGTGCGCTCCGAGTGGAAGAAGATCGAGGGCAAGATCATGGTGAGCGCGATCACGCGGATGATCGCTCGCTACGCGGCCGGGAGCCTCGCCGGGAGCGCGGCGGGGGGCAAGGGCAACGGCGATCTGTTCAGCGCGCTCCTCTCACTGGGTACGCAGGCGACATTGACGGCCCTCGATACCCCCGACACGCGGAGCTGGGAGACGCTCCCGGCGCGCGTCGCCGTCGCCCGCGTGCGCGTGCCCGCCGGCCATCACGCCGTGCGCATCGACGCGCGAGGGGTCATCCGGACGGTCGACGTCGCGGTCGAGAGTGGCGGCTGGGCCGTCGTCTCGCTGATGGCTCTGCGCTGAGCGGCCGGGGCTGATCGGTGACGGACGTGTTCCGGGCCCCGGGGGGCCTACACCGAAGTCGAAGAAAAAGGTCGCCTAGGCACTAGCCCCCGCAGAAAGAATCAGGCACCGTTTGGTTCCATGAGCCAAGCGGGTGCCCGCGGTGCGGGGCCGCCGCCGAAGCCACCGGCGGCTCCAGCGGCGAAACCGGCCGCGCCGGCAGCGCCGGCAGCGCCGGCAGCGCCGGCAGCACCGGCAGCGCCTGCGGCTCCGAAGGCCGCGGCCCCCGCGGCGGCGGCGAAACCAGGGCCCGTCGCGCCGCCGGCCCCGCGCCCGCGCCAGCAAACGATCAGCGGTGTCCAGGCACCCAGCGCGGGTCAGGCGCCGCGCCCGCCGCAGCCCACCCAGGCTGCGCAACCCCCCGCCGCTCCGCATCCCCTTACCGCGCCCGCAGCAAACGCGCGGCCCGCTCCCCTCGCGCCGAGCGCCCAGCAACCCAAACCCCCCGGTCTGACGCCGTCGCCTCCGAAAGCTGCAACGGCGACTCCCGCGGTGGCGCCGACTCCAGCGGCGAAGCTGCCGCCCCCCCTGCCCGCGCAAGCGCCGCCGCAG
>CALKVG010000019.1 GCA_937998045.1 uncultured Myxococcales bacterium | reverse complement strand
GCATCGATGCGGGCGGCGGGGGAACGGCCCAGCGGCTTCGCTCGAGAAACAGGAGAGCCGACGCGGCGCAAAGCGCCGCGAGGCCGACGACGGCGAGCATCCGCCCGCCTCGAGACGGCGGGGCCTCGCCCAGGATCTGCACCGGCACCGGCGCGCTCCCCGAGCGCACGGTGCGCGTGAGATTGATGCCGCTGTTGCTCGCCGGATGGCCGAGTTCGAAGCTTGTCGGCAGCGCGGCGGCCGCCGGCATGCTCGGGATCGAGACCAACCCGCTCCCCGGAAAGTCCGACGAGCGCGCCATTTGCTCGCGAATCTGGCGCTGCCGCTCGGCGCGCACATCGCCGAAGAGGTCGCTCACGACGCGACCGATCTCTTCGTGCCTCACCACCTGCCCGGTGTCGGTGAGGTACTGCTCGAGCGCGCTCCGCATCTCGCCGGCGCTCGAGAAGCGACGCTCGGGGTCGCGCTCGAGAGCCCGCGCGACGATCCTATCGAGCGCCGGGTCCACGTCGCTCACGACGTGCGAGACGCGAGGAATGGGGTCCTGCAGGAGCCGCACGAGCGTCTGGGCGGCGGACTCGGTGGCCATGAGCCGCCGCTCGCAGAGAAGCTCCCAAAGGACGATCCCGGACGTGAAGACGTCGACACGCCGGTCGATGGCGCTCGTTTGCAGCTGCTCGGGCGCCATGTAGGCGGTCTTTCCCTTGAAGGTCCCCGCCTGCGTCTTCGTCTGGCTTCCCTCGGCCTTGGCGATTCCGAAGTCGACGACTTTGACCTGCCCGTCGTAGGTGACGAAGATGTTCTGCGGGCTCACGTCGCGATGCACGATCTGGAGCGCCGCGCCGTCGTAGTCGCAGATCTCGTGGGCGTAGTGCAGGCCGCACAGCGCGTCGGAGACGATGCGCGCGCACACGCCTGGCGAGAGATGAAGGCCGCGCCGCGCGCACTCGCGAACAATCCGGTTCAGGGGCTGTCCCTCGAGGTACTCCATCGTGATGAAGAACGCGCCTCCGTCCTCGAACACCTCGTACGTCTGGACGACGTTCGGGTGGTTGAGGCGCGCAGCGAGGCGCGCCTCGTCCAGGAACATTTCGCGGAACAGATCGTCCGAGGCGACGTTCTCGCGCAGGCGCTTGACGACGACGAGCTTGTTGAATCCGGCCGGGCCGCGCCCGACGGCGAGGAAGACTTCGGCCATTCCCCCGTGGCCTATGCGGCCCAGGCTTCTGTACTTGCCGAATCGGTCCGCGCCGCTTCGACGCATCAGAGTGTCGACTTCGATGGCCGGGTCGTCGTCGCGATCCATGGGTTGGTCCCTCAGTGCGAGGCGCAAAAGCTTCCTCCGTTCGGGCCGAGAGGCGGGATCGCGATGGGGCTCGTATCCGGGTCGATCGACAGAATGAACTGGATCAACGAGGCGACCTTGTCGGCGCGCGCGGGATCGCCGGCGGCAAGGAACCCCGGCGCGAGCGCCTGGTAGTGCGCCTGGAAGGTGGGGCTGAAGAGCGCCTCCAGCGTGAGCGCGTTGCCCGCGTGGAAGTACGGGGCGCCGGTCAGCGCGTTGAGGAGCGGCGGGGGATTGAAGCCATTGCTGTCCGGCTCGCCCCCCTGCGACGGCGTCACGAGGTCGGTGCGAAGCTCGGCGATCCCTGACTCCGCCTGCGCGACGCCGTAGGTACCGACCGATCGCATCGCGCAGGTGAGCTGATCGAACAGGGATGCCTTGTTTCCGCTGTATCGCATGGTCTGACCGCTGTAGGTCACCAGCTGCCCGTCGGACATCCCGGTGGCGGGGAGGCCGTTCGCCACGGGCAGCAGATTCGGCGGGAAGTTCGCCTGCTGAACGGCCGCGCTCCACGACAGCGTCTTCAGCTGGTTGTTGATCGCGCCGGTCGGGTCCGGGGTGTAGAACACCTGGGATATCGTCCAGAGCGGCCCGCCGTGGCATCCCTGACAATTGGCGCTGGTGAACAGGGCCTGACCGGAGGCCACCTTGGCGGGGTCGAGGTTCGTGGGCCGCCGCGGCGAACGCACCTGCCGCGCCCAGGCGACCAGCGTCTTCCAGTTGTCGAGGACCGACGGCGTCGCGAGGCTTTCGGGGTTCGCGGGGTCGGCGACGGCGAGCGACGAGCCGTTGAGGCCCGTCTGACCGGCGACGTTGAGCTGGCTGCTCAACGCGAGGGTCATGCTCTTCACGATCGCGCCGACGCCGCCGGAGAAGCTGCGGATGGCTCCCTCGTGATCGGCGATCTCGTCTTGCACTCCCTCCCAGCTGTTGACCCGGTAGTCGGTGGCCGTATTCGTGGCGCTCGGCCCCTTGACGAAGGATCCGTCGAGGCTCGGCGATTGCCGCGGCCCGCGACCGGCGTACCAGGTGACGTTGTCCGTCAGTCCGTCAGCGTGGCAGTTGGAGCATCCCTGCCACGCCTGCCCGTTCCACGACCACCGGCCAAGGCCGGTGATGAAGAGGCGCCTGCCCTCCAGATTCTCGATCTCGGTTGGGTCGGTCGCCGCGGCGGAGGCGGTCGCGGTCGTGGGAGTCCCTGCGGACAGCCCGGCGATCTCCTGAGCATCCAGGTCGAGCACCGTCACGTTGCGCGTGTGGTTGTTCGCGACGAACGCGTAGCGCAGCATCGAGCTCGGCGTGTGCGTCGTGTGGGCGACGGCGATTCCCGACGGCAACTGCCCGTTGCGCGACGGGTCGATCGCCTCGGAGAACACGGTAATGAAGGGATTCTTGGGGCTGCCGACGCTGTCGATGTTCGTGGACGCGTACGTCGCGTCGAAGTCGACGCGGAACACCGCGTCCGCTCCCATCGCCGGGAAGTACGCGGTGAGCGTGCCGGGGACGAAGCCGATGTCGGCGGGCAGCAGCGGGAAGCGCCGCGTCGCGTCGTCGGGCAGCTTCAGCGAATCGAAATATGCGCTGAACGTCTGCGCGAGGTTTACCGTGGCGATGGTCTTGTTGCCGCCGAGGTCGATGATCGATACGGCCGGCGCGGTGGCGGTGCGCACGTCGGCGGGGTTCGGTGCGCAGACACCGCCCACGGTGGGGTCCGTCCCGGACGTCGGCGTGCAGTGGCCGCCGTTCTTGCCGCAGAGGGCGTCGGCGTTGCAATTGGTCTTGCAGGTACCGGCGACGACGCCCACGCACGAGCCGGCGACGGCACCCGGACAATCCGAGTCCTGCCTGCACGTCGTGGTCGAGCCGGAGCACGTGCCGGCGACCACGCTCGCGCACGATCCGACCGCGGCCCCCGGGCACGCCGAGTCGAGCTTGCACGACGCGAACGGCGGACCGTTGAAGACTCCGATCGGTGGCTTGGGCGACGCGCACGTCGACGTCACGTAACCGAACGCGCCCTGGATATTGATGCTCTGCAGCTGGTTGGGAAAGCAGCCCGCCGTCCCCCCGTTGTGGTCCTGAAAGCCCATGTCGGTCAGCGCTGGAATCTCGATGAGCGACGGCGCCATCGTCGCGAGGGGGACCTTGTAGAGGACTCCGACCCTCGCGGTGTCCGCGTTGGAGGCGTCGTTGGCCAGGGGCTCCTTCTGCTGGGCGAAGAACTCGGCGACGTAGATCGACTCGTCTTTCTCGTACATGTCGCCGTTATTGGTGATTGCGACGGCTCGCGGGTGAGCGAGCGCAGGCCGCGACGTGACTCCCGTGCCGAGATAGGGCGACGCCGCGAGGGCCGCGTTGAGGTCCACCGTCTGCGCGACGGTCATCGTGGAGGCCTGGATGCCCATCAGGGTGCCGTCCACCCAGTTCGCGACCCAGACCGTAGTTCCGAGCGGCGTGAGGGCGAGACCCGTGGGCTCGGATCCGACGGACACTTCGGCGGCCTTGGACGGCGTCGACTTGAGCCCGGTGATCTTTACGAGCTTCTGGTCTTTGCGCGCGAGGACGAAGGCCGTGTCGCCGTCGGGATGAACGACCACACCGGACGGTTCTGCACCGACCGGGATCTCGGCGAGCTTCGACAGGACGGGAAGCGAGGACGAGTAGTCCACGGCGAACACCGTCGCCGTTCCCGTGTCGTGGTTCGCCATCACGAGGCGCGTGTCGTCGTCGGTGAGCGCGATCGTCGATCCATGGCTCGGGGCCGAGAGGACGGGCGGCGGCGCCGACGCCTCCGAGGAGTCTCCCGCCGCGTCGGGCGCGACCGGCGAATCCGTCAGCGATGCGTCCGCGCCGGGGGCATCGGCAGAAGCGTCCACGGTCGGGGGCGGCGCCGTACCTCCAGCGCCTCCACCGCCACAACCAGCCCACGAAGCCAACGCGATGGTGACGCCTACACCCAGGTTCAATCTCGTGCTCATGGATCCTCCCACCCGAAGCGGACAACCGTTGAGCGGTGCACGAGGGAGGCATCGGCGCGGTAACCGACGCACGACCGTCTCGCGCACCCGATGCGCCCAACGGGCACAATCGATGGGGCCCGATGCATCGAGCAGACCACTCGCCGTTGCGCCCATTTTTCCCGAGCACGCGTCGGAGGAGGGGGACGCGAACCCCAGGCAATCGCCTGCAACCGATGTTCGGTCGCTGCAGGTCAATGAGGCGATGGCCCCGCCCAGTTCACCCGCGCGGCGCCGAATGTGCCGAATGCGCGTCCCCGAATTTCCGGAAATGATCCGCGAGAGCCTCGACTGAGACTCGCTCCTCGTTCGCGGGGCGCCACCCGTACCCTGCAGATGCAGCGGTGTGCGGCAAACGGAGTTCGGATAGGGCCAATTTGGCGAACACGGTATTATTTGCTTGGCTCGGCATATCGCGCTTCGCGTACCCTGACGAATATCAACCATGGGAATCCGTCGAAACGCCGCAACGGCTCTCGTCTGCTGCACGGTTCTCTTCGCGCCGGTCGCGCGCGCAGCCAACGACTCGATCAACGAGGAAGCGCGGAAGCACTTCAGCGCGGGGGTCAGCCTGCTTCAGGACCCCGACGGCGCGCGGTACGAGGACGCGTACCGCGAATTCGAGGCCGCATATGCCGCTTCGCTCTCGCCGAAGGTGCTGGGCAACATCGGCTATTGCGCGCTCAAGCTGGAACGCGACGGCGAGGCGATCACCGCGTATACGCGGTACCTGCAAGAGGTGAAGGACGTCGATCCCGCAGAGGCGGCGCAGATCGCCCGCGACGTCGCCACGCTTCGCGCCGGCCTGGTGCACGTGACGGTTGGCGTCGACACCCCGGACGCGACCGTCGTGGACAGGCGACTGCCGGTGCGGGGCGAGCCGATCACCAACCTGTACGGGCCCGCGAACGGAAGGATGGAGCTCGGGCTCCGTCCGGGACATCACGTCATCGAAGTGAAGGTCGGCGGCCAGCCAGGCCAATCCTGGGAGTTCGACGCTCAGCCGAGCGCCGTGATGACGCGTTCGTTCGCGTTCAAGGTCGACGTCGGCAAGCCGCCGCCCGAGGCGCCGACGCACAAGTCGTCGTCCCATGTCCTCGGATGGATCGTGACCGCGGTCGGCGCCGCGACGCTGGCCACCGGGGGAGCGTTCGGGCTCGTCACGCTCAACAAGGCGCAGGCGATCTCGAACAGCTGTCCCGGCGGGGTCTGTCCGTCCACCTACGCGCTCTCCTCGGCGCAGGACGACGTCCACCGCTTCGTTCGAATCACCGATACGTTGCTGATCGGGGGCGGCGTCGTCGCAGCGACCGGCCTCTGGCTCGTGCTCTGGCCGAGCAGCTCGGAGGGCCGTGTCACCGCGCCGGGAGCCGCCCCGGCGAAGGTGGCGCGGCCCGTCCTCACCTGCGCTCCAACCGGATGCCTGGCCGCCGTCAGCGGTGCCTTTTGAAGGGAGGGTCGTACCCCATGCAGAGCATCAGTGGCGTTTGCGCGAGCGCGGTCGCGATCGCGCTCGGCGTTACGGCGTGCGACGCGTTCGTCGACGTCGATCGTTACCGGACGGCGAGTGCATCCCCCCCCACGGGGAAGGACGCCGCCGTCGAGTCGATCGATCCACCGGGCGAGTACGACAGCCTGAAGCTCACGCTGCTGGCGATGAGGCCGCACATCGATCAGCTGTTCGAATACCGCGTCATCGACTCGAACAATTTCATTCAGTCGCGCGGATTCATAAAGCCGCTCGGAGCCGAGAACGTCACGATCGACGCGCCGTACTCCGTTCCGAAGGTCAATGGCCCCTTCCACCTCGACCTCTGGGCCGACGTGCAAGGGCTCGGTTACTACAACGGCATCGGCAGCGTCATCTCGAACGACCATGCATGGCGCATCGATCCACTCGCAGACTATCCGGCCGGAGCCGTGATGCACGTCGACGGTCTCATCCAGGTGACGTTCACGCACAACACGTCGTTCACCGACATCAACCAGTGGCCGGTCGGAACGATGAACCCGCCGCACGACACGGGTCTGGGCGCGACGCTTCACGTCCTCAACGCCGGCGCATTCCAGGGCGACCTCATTCAGGTCCGCATCTTCGACACGGACGCGAAGCGGACCGTCGGCCTCTACCGCGTTCCCCAGGTCACCCAGGCGACGTTCGACCTGGTGATTCCAGGCGTCGTCGAGAGCGGCGCCGCGTACGCGGCGATGGTCTACGTGGACGCGAACGGAAATGGGACCTACGACAACCCCGCAATGGGAGGGGGAGACCTCGGCTGGAGCGTGGCCGGCGTCGCGACCGACAGCGGCCTGGTCGTGACGGTAGACGGCCAGATGACGTCGTCGGCCACGGTGGACGTCGGGCAACCGTAGGAATCGCCAGCGTCCCGAATCGGCGACCGGCGCCGATGCGCTAGAGTACCGGCCCGGGAGGGCCCTCGGGTGGACGGAACCGACACCGCGCGGCTGATGCGCGCCTTCATGGACGTTCCGGCGCTCATCGCCGTCTTGCGCGGCCCCGGTTACGTCTACGAGTTCGCCAACCACGCATACCGCAGGGCCGTTCGAGTCCCCGAGCCTATCGTCGGCAAGCCGTTCGGGCTGGCGTCGGCGGGCGCCGGCCTGAAGGGGTTCGTTGGGCGGCTCGACGAGGTCCGCGCGACGGGCGAACCGCAACGTTTGCCGGAGGTGCGGGTCACCAATCCCGGGGACGCCGAGAAGTTCTACGACGTGATGCTCGAGCCGATCCGCGACGACGGCGGAGCGGTGGACCGGATCCTGATCCAGTCGACCGACATTACCGATCAAGTCCTGGCGCGGCGCCGCCTCGAGGAGAGCCAGCGACAGCTCATCCAGGTGCAGAAGCTCGAGAGCCTCGGCGTGCTCGCCGGGGGAATTGCGCACGACTTCAACAACCTCCTGACCGCGATCGTCGGCGGTGCGTCCACGGCGTTGCTCGCCCTCCCCAATGGGAGCGCTGCGGCGCAGGCCATCCAGTGCGTCCTCGTCGGCGCGCGGAGCGCGACGGAGCTCACGCGCCAGCTCCTCGCGTACGCCGGCAAAGGCCACGTCGAGGTGAAGGCGATCGACTTGTCGGCGCAGGTTCGCGAGCTTGCCGCGCTGCTCGAGACCACCGTACCGAAGAAGGTCCAGCTTCGACTCCAGCTCACGACGGATCTTCCCGCCATAGAGGCGGACATCGCGCAGGTCCAGCAGGTCCTGATGAATCTCGTCGTCAACGGTGCCGAGGCCATCGGCGACCAGCGAGGCACCGTCGTCGTGACCACCGGCGTGCAGGTCGTCGACGCGGACAGCGCCGCGACGCTCTGCCCACCGGCCGAGCTGCCGAGCGCCGAGTATGTCTTCCTCGAGGTGAGCGACACCGGCGTGGGGATGGACGAGGCCACGCTGGAGCGGATCTTCGATCCTTTCTACACGACGAAGTTCACGGGGCGCGGTCTTGGACTCGCCGCGGTCCTCGGGATCGTGCGAGCGCACAAGGGGGCCCTCAAGGTCAGCAGCCGACCGGGATTCGGGACGACGTTCCGCGTCTTCTTCCCCGTGAGCGATCGAGCGCCGACGTCCGGCGGGGCGGATCTGGTGGACACTTTCCGCGGGACCGGCACGATCCTGGTGGTCGACGACGACCCCGGAGTCCGACGCGCCCTTCAGATGCTCCTCGAGCATTTCGGCTTCGAGGTCGTCGAGGCCTCCGACGGTAGAAAGGGGATTCACGAGTTCGCGGCGAGAGGCGGGGACTTCGCGGCCGTGATCCTCGACATGACGATGCCGGACATGGGCGGCGAGGAGACCTTCCTCGAGCTCCGGCGCCTCCGTGGCGAGGTACCCGTCATCCTCGCGAGCGGCTACAGCGAGGCGGAGGCCACACGTCGATTCACGACCGGGGGGCTTGCAGGCTTTCTACCGAAGCCCTTCACCGCGGCGGAACTCGCGGCGAAGCTGCGCGCTACCATCGAGCCCGGCGCCAGCCTTCGAAGGTCTTCGCAGTAGTCGATCGGACGCAGCCCTCAATGCGTCGACTTCCGCTCCCGTGGGTGCGCACCGCCGCGATGGGCCCGAGCTCCTCCGCGTCGCCTCGCGGCCGACGGGCTGATCCGCGGGGCGCTTCGTCGACGCTCACGGCAGCGAGGGTGCCCCGCCGAAACGTCAACGGTACGTCGCGACGGCGGTGACCTTAAGGACTCGGCCGCAGCGTGCCGATCCGACGTCCCCCGCGCAGGCGTCCTCGACCTCGAAGCGTTCGCTGCCGGCAAGCAAGCCCCGCAGCATCGGCGCGGTGACGTCGTGACCGCCGTCCTTGCAGGCAGGGTCGCCGCAAGGGAGGACGAAGAGCGCGGGAGCGCTGTCGACGATATGCCGGACGTGCCGCGAATCGACGGCGACCCCACCAGCTCGGCGCTCCTCGACCTCGAGGCGCAACGACGCCAGATTCGGAACGCGCGACCGCAGACGCGGCGCCTCGTCCTCGCGTCGGCGACGTGCGGCGAATCGTTCGGCTGCCTCTGAGTATCTCCGGTTCATGTCACCCTTCCGCTCGCGTCGATTGCCCAGCGCAGGCGCGCTCTACTCAACCAACTGCGACGCTCCTGTTCGCGAAGCACAGCGAAACCTCGCCACGATCCCTAACGAGCCGATGCTCGCACCCGTTCTCCCGTTCACTGCGGTGGTCGCTACTCGAGAGAGGG
>CALKVG010000018.1 GCA_937998045.1 uncultured Myxococcales bacterium | reverse complement strand
GCGCCGCGCTGACCATTCTCGGCATCCTCATCGGGATCACCGCAGTCATCGTCGTCGTGGCGCTCGGCGAGAGCACTTCGGCGGCCGTGGGCGGGCAGATCGACAGCTTCGCGGCCAACGCCCTCTTCGTGTGGCCGCAGCCCATGCAAGCGTCCGGCGCCAGGAGCAAGTTCGTCGGCCGCCTGACCGAGAACGACGGCCGGGCGATCGCGCGCGAAGCCGTGAGCGTTTCGGGCGTCGCGCCTTGGCTCTCGACGACGGGGCAGGTCGTCTTCGGCGACAGGAACTGGCAGACCGAGCTCATTGGGACGACGATCTCTTACTTTCCCATCCGCCGCTGGGAGATCGCGACGGGGTCGAACTGGAGCGAGTCCGACGAGACCCTGAAGACGAAGGTGTGCCTCATCGGGGACACGGTCGCGACGAACCTCTTCGGTACGCTCGATCCGGTCGGACAGACCATCCGCATCGGGCGCTCGCCCTATCGCGTCATCGGGGTGCTCCGCGCGCGCGGATCGTCGCCGTTCGGCGACGACCAGGACGACCGCGTGATGATGCCGATCGGCAGCTTCCGCGCTCGCGTCATGCACACGTCCCCCGGACGGACCGATCAGCTGATCGTGGGCGCCACCAGCGAGCAGACGGTCAACCGGGCCAAGGAGCAGATCGAGAGCGTGCTGCGCCAGCGCCACCGCCTCGAGCCGGGGCGCGACGACTTCGAAGTGAGCTCGCAAGCGGAGATGCGCGAGACGATGGAGGCCATCTCGAAAACGCTGCAGGCGCTGCTCTTTTCGGTCGCCGGGGTGAGCCTCCTCGTGGGCGGCATCGGGGTGATGAACATCATGCTCGTCAGCGTCGCCGAACGTACGCGCGAGATCGGCATCCGCATGTCGATCGGAGCCCGCGAGCGCGACATCCTCATCCAGTTCCTCGTCGAGGCCGTCGCCCTGACGCTCATCGGAGGGGCGCTCGGCATCGCCTTCGGGACCGCCGGCGCGCTGGGCCTAGGTCGCGCCTTGTCGATGCCCATCGCCCCCAGCGCGTGGGCTCTCGAGATCGCCGTCGCGACGAGCATCGGCATCGGGACCTTCTTCGGCTTCCTCCCCGCGTGGCGAGCGGCGAAGCTCGACCCCATCGCCGCGCTGCGGGTGGAGTAGCGGGCCATGCGCGCTCTCCTCGAAGGGATCCGCCTTGCCCTGCGCGCCATCGGGCGCAACCCATTGCGTGCCTCGCTGACGGTGCTCGGCATCCTCATCGGCGTCACCGCCGTCGTCACGGTGACCGCGGTCGGTTCGGGCGCGCGCGCGAACGTATCGAGCCAGATCCAGTCGATCGGCTCGAACTTCATCATCATTTTTCCTCAGAACGCGCAGGTCTCCGGCAAGCGCGGCGCCCAGGGGTCCGGCGCTCGTCTGACCGAGGAGGACGGGCGCGCCATCCTGCGCGAATCGACGAGCGTGGCGTCGATTGCCCCCGCGCTACGTTCGAACGTGCAGGCCATTTACGGGGACCGAAACTGGAATACGAACGCCGTCGGCACCACGCTGGCGTACCTCCAGGTCCGGAGCTGGTCGATCCAGCGCGGCGAGGCCTGGGACCCTCACGACGAGACGGTGAAGTCCAAGGTCGTGCTCGTCGGGACCACCGCCGCGCGCAACCTCTTCGGCAGCGCCGATCCGGTGGGGCAATCGCTGCGGATCGGGCGCTATCCGTACCGGGTGCTCGGCCTCCTCGTGTCGAAGGGGGAAGCGCCGTTCGGCGGCGATCAGGACGACGTGATCCTCATGCCGATCGCGACATTCCGCTCCCACGTGATGCACACCTCGCCCGGCTTCGCCGGCGTATTGATGGCGTCGGCGTCGTCGCCGGACACGACGTTTCGCGCGGTCGACCAGGTGACGGCCATCCTGCGCCAGCGCCATCGCATCGAAGAAGGGCGGGAGCCCGACTTCGTGATCCGCACGCAGAAGGAATTCGCCGCGATGCAGGACCGCATCTACCAGATGCTCACGATCCTCCTCGTCGTCGTCGCTGCGATAAGCCTCATCGTGGGCGGCATCGGTGTCATGAACATCATGCTCGTGAGCGTCACGGAGCGAACCCGGGAGATCGGAATCCGCATGGCCATCGGCGCTCGAGAGGGTGACATCCGCACACAGTTCTTGGTGGAGGCGACGGCTCTCGCCGTGCTCGGCGGGCTCGCCGGCGCCGTCATCGGGATCGGGGCGATCGGGATCCTTCGGGCCATCCTCGAATGGCACATGTCGATCAGCCCCGAGGCGCTGGGCATCAGCATCTCGGTGAGCGCGGCCATCGGCATCGCCTTCGGCTTCTTCCCTGCGCGGCGCGCCGCGCGACTGGACCCCATCGAGGCCCTGCGGCACGAATGACCCGCGAGCGGAAAGACTGCGGAAATCGCTGCTCGGGACGCGACGGTTGATCTTGCGCGCCGCGCTCGGTCAGGCGTACGAGAGGGGGCGCGGCGTCGCCGAGAGCTTCGGCGAGTCCCTCGACCTCTACGACAAGGCGTGCACGGGAGGGGTGGCCGCCGGATGTCGCCTGCTCGGGTCGATGTACGCCGACGGCCGCGGCGCCGCCAGGTCGCCGACACGCAGCGCGGACCTCTGGGCGCGCGCGTGCGACGGCGGGGACGCGCTCGGATGCGTGGAGCTCGCCAAGGCGTATGCCAACGGTCACGGCGTTCGCGCGGACAAGGCGCGGGCCGCATCGCTGTACCGGAAGGCGTGCGACGCCGGACTCGCGACGGCGTGCGATCCGGCCAAGTCCGGCGGGTGAGCTTCCGCCGAGAGCTGACGCGTTCGGAGCTGCGGCCGGACCGAGCGCCATCCCATCCGCCCGCGGCCCCTTGCCGATCTCCCTCGCGCGACACACGAATCCTGAAATTCTCCATCCCGCGGCTGCTCTGCAATCGCGACCCCAATCCCGGTTCGCCCACAATGCCGTCCCTGGCCCCTCCGAATGGCGCGTGCGCCATCGGTCAGCCCCGAGTCATCCTGATCGACGACGAGGCCGATCTGCTCGTGGTGCTTGCCGAAGAGTTGACGGACGCCGGCTTCGACGTCACGGCGGCCGCGAGCGGGCGCGACGCTTTGCTGGCCGCGGCCCGGATGAAGTTCGATGTCGCGATAACCGATCTGAAAATGCCCGAAATGGACGGGCTGCAGACGGCGGCGGAGTTGAAGAAGATCGACCCGGACCTGCCGATCGTCATGGTCACCGGGTACGCGCCCGACGCGCTGATGCTGGCCTCGAGCACGCGTCAGATCCTCCACGGGCTGCTCGTCAAGCCGTTCGTGATGGACCAGGTGCTCGAAGTCCTGGACCGCATCGTTCAGCCCAGGGGTTCGCCCGATCGGCCAAGGCACGGGCCATGAACCGCGAGCCCGTCCGCGAGCCGGTAGCTCCGGCATTCGCGCCAACGTCCGAGATGGCCTTGCTGCTTGCGCAGCGGGACGAGGCGCTCGGGGCGCTCGAGGAGGCGTTGCGCGCCCGTGACGAGGCAACGCGCGCTCGCGACGAGGCGCTCGCCGCCAGAGACGAGCAGGCGCGAGCATTCGCCGCGGTGCGCGAAGAGCTGCGCCGGGAGATGGAGCGCCGCGAGGCGGTGCTCTGGGAGCTCGCGCAGCAACGCGCGGTCCTCGAGCACGTCATCGACAACGTCCCCTACAGCATCTTCTGGAAGGATCGGCGAAGCGTCTATCTCGGCGCAAACCGCAAGAAGGTGCACTCTCTCGGGTTCGAGTCGGCGGACCAGCTCATCGGGAAAACGGACTTCGAGCTCGGGATCGATTGCAAGAAGGCGGAGATGTACCGAGAGAGCGATCGCCGCGTGATGGAGGACGGCGTCGCGATCCTCAACCGCGAGGAGGCGGTTGTCCGGCCGGACGGCCGGCACGTCGTCCTCCTCAGCAAGGTCCCTCTCCGCGACTGCGCGGGCGCGGTGATGGGCGTGCTCGGCATCCTCGTCGACATCACCGATCGGAAGCGGATGGAGATGGAGCTCGCGCACGCCAAGGAGGAGGCCGAGGCATCCGCGGACCGGCAGCGTCGCATGTTCGAGGAGCTCGCGGTGAAGCACCGGGATCTCGAGCGCGCCCTCGCTGCGGTCCGTGACACCCAGGAGGAGCTCGTCCAGGTGGGCAAGATGGCGGCGGTCGGTACCCTCGCGGCCGGGCTCTCCCACGAGCTCAACAACCCCCTCGCGACCATCCTCATCACGTCGCAGGCCCTCCTGCGGAAGATGCCCGCGGACTGCGTGTGGCGATCCTCGATCTCCACGATCGAGCGCCACGCCAGGCGCTCGGGGCGGCTGGTCACGCTCCTCCTCGATTTCTCTCGCCGCAGGCCCCTCTCCCAGGAGCCCGTCCCGATCCGCAACGTGCTGGACGGCGTCCTCGAGCTGGCGCGCTCGCAAGTTCGTGGGAGCAACGTCGTCCTCGAGGAGACGGTCGAGCCGCGATCGGGCGTCCTCGTTTCTGGCGACGCGCAGCAGCTCGAGGTGGCCCTGCTCAACCTGGTGAAGAACGCGCTCGATGCGACCCAGAACGGCGGGATGGTGCGCCTTCAGGCGCGCCGTCAGGCGTGGGACGAGAAGGACGGCGTCGAGATCCTGGTCAGCGACAACGGGAGCGGGATTCCCCCCGAGGTCCTGCCGCAGATCTTCGATCCGTTCTTCACGACGAAAGCCGTGGGAAAGGGGACCGGGCTCGGCCTGTCGCTCGCCCGGAGAATCGTCGAAGCCCACGGCGGCTTCATACGGGCCGAGAGCGTCGTCGGCCGCGGGACGACAATGCGCGTCTGGCTGCCCTCGGCGAATCGGCGATCCTGATTCGCGCGGCCGCGACTCAGCGGCTTCCGCCGATCAGTCGCCCCAGACCTGCGCGGCGAACGTGCCGCTGCCCATCCCGACGGACACGACGACGCTTGCCTTGTCGTCCTTGCTGAAGCACACGGCCCCGTCCTCGAGAACTACGGGGCTGGGGTCGTCCGTCGAGTCCTGTCCGACGATCACGTCGGCAGAGTCTTTGATGACGAGGTCGAGGTCCTTGATGCCGTCGCTCGCCTGCGCGTACGCGCGGTAACAGTGGTGAGCCTTGGCCTCGAACGGAAAGCTCTGCGGCTTGTCCTGGTCCGCCTGCTTGCCCGTCCACGGCTTGCCGATGGGCTTCATCTTCGTCGCGCCGGCGCAACCTCTGGCCATCGCCTCGACGTCCTTGGCGGCGTCGGCCTTGCCCTTCGCCTTGTAGTTCTGGTGGCACGACGCCCAGGCGGCGTCGGTCTTCGTCGTGGCCACGGTCGACGTAGGCGCAGGGACGGGGGCGACCGGCGCCGCCGACGCCGGCGGGAGAGCCTCCGCCGTGCTGGCCGCCGGCGCCGCCGACGAGGACGCCGACGCACTTGCGCCGGCCGCGCTGGCGCTCACGGGCGGGTTCGCGGCCGTGGCGGGGGCGGGCTCTCCCCCTCCGCAAGCGGCGACCGCCACGACCGCCGGCAGCGAAGCAAGCGCCGCGACGGCGGCGAGCGAGGCGAATCGAGCTCGTGCCGGGACACTCCCTGTCCCGCCCGGGATACCGTGGTGCGCCATGCCCTCAGGGATAAACGCGACCGGGGGCCGGATGGCAAGCGCAAAGGATGCACGGTACGGTCCGCGCGATGCCGCGAGTCCTCGCCGTTGACGCGCAGTCGCCCGATGCGGGCGTGGTCGCCGAGGCGGCGCGCGTCCTGCGGCAGGGGGGGCTCGTCGCGATCCCGACGGAGACGGTCTACGGCCTCGGCGCGCGCGCGCTCGACGAACGGGCCCTCGCCCGCGTCTTCGCCGCGAAGGGCCGCCCCACACACCACCCGCTCATCGCGCACGTCCTCGGCGAGGCGCAGGCGAGCGAGCTTGCGTCGGCCTGGCCGGCCTCGGCCGCGCTTCTGGCGCAGGCGTTTTGGCCGGGGCCTGTCACGCTCGTCGTCGAGCGCGCGGGACACGTGCCGGCGTCGGTCGCCGGCGGCGGGGCCTCCATCGCCGTGCGGGCGCCGTCCCACGCCGTCGCGCGTGCCGTCATCGCGGCGCTGGGCGAGCCCGTGGCCGCGCCCAGCGCGAACCGGTACCAGGGCCTGTCGCCCACGCGCGCGGAGCACGTCGTCAAGCAACTCGGCGACGCGCTCGATCTCGTGCTCGACGCCGGGCCCTGCGAAGCGGGCATCGAGTCGACCGTGGTCGACGTCCGCGAGGAGCCTCCGCGCGTTCTTCGCCCCGGTGCGGTGACCCTCGGGCAGCTCCGCAGCGTCCTCCCGCGCGGCGTGCTGGCCTCGGCCGAGCGCGTCGAGGCGCCGGCGGCGCGCGCTTCTCCGGGCATGGACGCGCGCCACTACGCGCCACGCGCGCGCCTCGTCCTTGCCGGCACCTGGGAAGAGGCGCAAGAGGTCGTGCAGCGGCTCTCGTCGCAGGGTGCGCGCGTCGGGGCCGCCGTGCGCGACGGCGCAGACGCCGTGGCCGCCGTCGCGCCGCCGCGTCCGACGGGCGCTGTCGTCGTGCGGTCCATGCCGCGCGACCCCGCCGGCTACGCGCGCGCTCTCTACGCGACGCTCCACGAGCTCGACGACGCGTGCGTAGACGTCATCGTCGTGCAGGCCGTCCCCAGCGACGAGGCGTGGTGGGCGATCGCGGATCGCCTCGCGCGCGCGACGCAGAAGTGAGGCGCGGACTCAGAAGTCCGAGCCGCCGCCTCCTCCTCCGTCGCCGCCGTCGAATCCGCCGCCACCGCCGCCGTCGTCCCAGTCGGAGCCGCCGCCGCCGGCGTCGTAGTCCCCGCCGCCCCCGCTTCGACCGTCGTCGTCGTCGCGGAAACCTCCGCCCGGTTGCTCGCGGCCTCTCTCTTCCCGTTCTCCCTCGAGCTTTCCGAGCTCGTAGCCTGCGAGGCCGCCGAGGCCGGCTCCGATCAGCCCGCCGCCGACGGGGCCCATTCCGCCCGGAGCCGCACCCGGGCCGTACCCACCGCCGTATCCGTATCCGCCTCCGCCGTACGGCGGCGCGCCGTAACCGGGGCCTCCGCCGGGGGGAAGCTGCGGACCGCGACGCCGGAGCAGGAACGCCGCGAGCAGGCCGATCCCGACGATGCCGGCGACCACGAACAGGACGAATCCGGGACCGGCCAGGCGCGGCGCGGCCGTCGGGGCCGTGCGATCGGCGGGGTTGTCCCGACCGTCCGCGGCGCCCGTCTTCGCGCTGGCCGCAGCCTCCCGGAAGATCGCGGCGGCACCGCCCTCCCAGTCTCCGCGCCGGAAGGCGTCGTTGCCGGCGCGTTCGACGTCGGACCACGCCGATCGCGGGATCCCGCTTCCCGTGCCGAAGTGAACCTGAACGTGGTGATGCTCGGGATCGACGCCGACGACCACCATGTCGGGCTCGGCGACGAGCGAATGGACGTAGCGCGAGAGCTCCTGCGATTCGGGGTAGTTGCGCGTGATGACGAGGCGAGCGTCGAACGGCGCGTCCGAGACGACCGAGCGCAGCCGGGCCGCGTCGTCCGCGGCGAGAGCGTGGGCCTCGTCACGAATCTGAAGTGTGCCCGCGCGTGCGTCGGTCACGGTCAGGCTCGCGAAGAGCAGCAGAAGCGCAGCCAGTAGGACCGACGGCACACGGTTCGCAACCCTTGTACGGCCAACATCGCTCGCACGGCTCGCAGGTGTCATCACGCGCAATCTAAGGACGGGCCCGCAAAACGCCAGCCGCTCCGCCCGCGCTTGCGGTCTCGGCCGGTGCGGTGCTCGCGCCCGCCCGCGCTCCCGCGTGGGGGCGCCAGAGGGAAAGGCAGGGCGAGCGGCAGACGCGGCAGACGCGAGCGGCGCGTCCTATGGCGTCGCCGTTCCTTCAGGCGTAAAAGGTTAGTGCTCCCATGAAGAAGCTCATCAACCCCGCACATTTCCCCAAGCCGCGCGGTTACACGAACGGCGTCGTCTGCTACCCAGGGCGCATGCTGTACGTCGCCGGGCAGGTGGCCTTCGACAAGGAAGCGCGAATCGTCAGCCCGGATTTCGCGACCCAGTTTCTCGCCGCGCTCGACAACGTGATCGACGTCGTCCGCACGGCCGGCGGCGGGAGCGAGCACATCGTCAAGCTGCTCGCCTTCGTCACCGATCTCGAAAAGTACCGCGACGCGCAGAAGGCGATCGGCGAGGGCTGGCGGGCGCGCATGGGGACTTACTACCCCGCAATGAGCCTGGTGAAGGTCTCCGGGCTCATCGAGCCCGGCGCGCTCGTCGAGATCGAGGGCACGGCCATCCTTCCGCCCGAGGAGACGCGATGAAGGCAGCCGCGCGCGCAAACGCGCGCGACCCGGACACCGTCGCGTCCATCGGCGTGAGCCTCTGGGTCCGGCTTCTCGAGTCGCACAACCTCATGCTCGCGCGCGTGCGCCGCCGCCTCGCCGGCGAGTGCACGATGCCTCGCTTCGACCTGCTGGCGAACCTCGAACGCGAGGACGGACAGACGCTCGCCGCTCTGAGCCGCCGCATGCTCGTCACCGCGGGCAACCTGACGGGCCTGGTCGATCGCGCGGAGCGCGACGGCGTCGTCGAGAGGCGCCCCGATCCCGGTGACCGCCGTCTGTCGCGCGTGTACCTCACCGCGAAAGGGCGGGAGCTCGTGCACTCGCTCCTGCCGAAGCACGCGCATCACGTCACCGAGAGCCTCTCGGCGCTCGAGCCGGGCGAGCGCCGCGAGCTGAGGCGGTTGCTCGGCAAGCTCCGAGATTCTCTCGTCGTCCGCAAGGACGCACGATGAACCGTCGCCGCAAGGACGCACGATGAACAGTCGCCGCAAGGACGCACGATGAACCGTCGCCGCAAGGACGCGCGATGAACAGTCGCCGGAAGGACGTGCGATGACCCCCGAGAACGGATTCCGCTTCGAGCTCGAGGGCGGCGTCGGCACCGTCGTCCTTTCGCGGCCGTCTCGACTGAACGCGCTCACCTTCGAGACGTACCACGAGCTGCGCGCCTTCCTCGACCTGTCTCTTATACACATCTGACGCTGCCGACGATCTTACGCGTGT
>CALKVG010000017.1 GCA_937998045.1 uncultured Myxococcales bacterium | reverse complement strand
GCGCTCCCGCCGCTCAACCAGACCCGTGCACGGGTTGTTTCTGCTCAGGCCCTAACCCGCGGTCGACCAGTCCCTCCACCTACGGAAGGCGTCGATGTCGCGCTGCGCACTCGGGGGGCACGCGTGGCCCGTGCACTCGCCCGCGAGGGTGGAGTTTTGCGAGCTCGCGGCGAGGCCGGCCGCGATCCCCAGCGCCAGGCCGACGACGCCGGCGCCGCCGGCGACGTAGGCAAGCGTCGGAATGCGTTGCGAGGACCACTGCGAGCCCACTGCAGCCGTCTGGTGCGCTTCCGCAGGCGGATGCACGGCGACGCTGGGCCGCGCCGACTCGTTCACCGCGGCGGGGCCGGGGAAGACGATCGTCTCCTTGCGCCCCTGCTCCCCCTCTCGCATCGTGAGGGATTTCTCCACGGGCGACAGGCCATCCGCTTCGAACGCAAACCGATGCTCGCCGGGATCGAGTCGAACCGGTTTCCCTGCGAGGGCGTCCGGCAGCGCCTGCCCGTCCATCGTGACGCGCGCGAGGCGGACGGGGTTGCCTGCGCGGTCCTTCCATTCGAAGACGATGGAGGGAATCGCGCGGCCTACGTCGACGAGGCGCTGCGCGCAGTCCTCGCGCACGGGAATCGGACAGCTCGCGGCCATGCAGGTCGCGAGCTTGCGTTCGGCGTCGATCCATTTCCCGTTTTGCATGAGGACCTGGCCGGCCTCGTTGGCGACGACGCACTCGACTTTGGAGGGAGCTGCGTGACCTGCTGACGCCCCCAGCAGGATCGCGCCCGACAGCAGCGCGCACCGACGTGCGCGGAGAGTCAGAGACAGTCGACTCTCCAATGTTTGATGTGCGTGACCGGGTCCATGACGAATGGGGTGGCGCAGTCCGACTTGGCCGGTCCTTTCGGAGCGGAAGGGGCCTTCGGCGCTCCCGCCGGAGCCGCCGCGGGGAGTGCGGCCGTGGCTGCCTCGGCGGGCGGCGCGGGAGAGGATGAGGACGGAATGTCGACGACGACGGCCTCTCGCGTCGTAGCTGCCGCCGGCGGTGCGCCGACGAGGAGTGTCCTCGTCGTGTCCGCTGCCCCGTGCACCGGCTTCGACTCGCCGGGATGGGCGAAGGCGACGCCTATCGCGATGATCGCCGCCGCGCCGGCCGCTACCGGCGCGGCAACGCCCGGCTTCCTGCGCCAGAGCGGCTCGAGCTTTGGCTTCGCGACGGCGGGCGATCCTTGCCCGGGTACGAGCATATCGCGCGACGAGACGAGGTCGGTCGCCACGAGATCGGGGACCACCGGTCGCGGAGCCATCGAGATCCGCTTGCCGGTGCGATCGTGGTACGCGTCCCGCACGGCCGTCTGCATGCGTTGGGCGGTGAGCCAGCGGTCGACCTTTTCAAAGGCAAGCGCGCCATCGACGACGCGAGCGACCGTGGTCGCCACGCCCGGGACGACCGACGACAGCGGCGGCGCTGGAGCGATCATCGCGCTCAAGATCTGCTCGTTCTGCGTGCGCCCCTCGTGCACGTTGCGACCGGAGAGCAACGTGAACACCGTCGCGCCGACCGCGAAGAGATCGCTCTGGGCGTCGACCTCGTCCCATAGGCCACGCGCCTGCTCCGGCGCCATGAACGCTGGGGTGCCCATGGTCCCGCCGTTACGGGTCGCGGCGCTGATTCTCGACAGCTCCCGCAGACGGGCGATCCCGAAATCGAGCACTTTGAGGTTCCCCGAGCAGGTCAAAAACAGGTTGTCCGGCTTGATGTCGCGATGGACGACCCCGCGCGCGTGCGCGGCCGCGAGCACGTCGAGCACCTGGTCCGCGATCCAGAGCACTTCTTTCTCCGGGAGGCGCCCGGCGTGTCGCTGCAAGCGCTCCTCGAGGCTCTCGCCCTGCAGGAGCTCCATGACGAGGAAGACCGAACCGTCCTCGGTGACCTCGTCGTCGAGGACCTTGACGGCGCCGTCATGACCGACGGCGTTGGCCACGCGCCCCTCGCGAAGAAAGCGAGCCCGCCACTCCTCATCGAGCGAGAACTGGGCGTGCAGAATCTTCAGGGCCGCGCGCCGACCATTCCGGTGCGTCGCAGCGTAAACGGCAGCCATCCCGCCGACGCCGAGCAAGGCATCCAGGCGCCACTTGCCGTGAAGGGTGGAACCGACGCGGCTCTGCGCCCGGGCGACGAGCAGACTGCCCGACGTGTCGGGGCCGGCTTCGGCGACGCCCGCTGCATCGGCCGCATTCCCCATCGACACGCCGCAAAGTGTCGCATGCCCCGGACTCGCATGCCACCGCAGAGCTCGATGAAACGGCGAGAGAAGCGCACCACGAGGTGTCCTTTTGACGGATCGGATGCAAGCTTTGTCGCTCCGGTGCGCAGCCGGGAGGAGACACGGGCTGCTTCGAACGACCCGGACGCATCTTTCCTGGACGGTCGCCTGACCACGCTTCGCGCACGACAAGGAGTACGGGTGCCACTGCGGATGGTGTCGGCTTCGCGGGGCGAAGTTACCGAGCGACCGAGTGACCGAGTGGTCAAGTGACCGAGTGGTCAAGTGACCAAGTGAACGCTTCGCGGCGTCGGCCTCCACGCGTCGGGGCCGGCCACGAGGCCGGCTCGGCGGAGGGCGGCTTTCGCCGCCGATACCGGGGCGCTGACCCCACCCGGGTTCTTCTGATACTCAAAGGTGGTTTGCTTGGGTCTTGTCCGGGAGGTCGTGATGCGCGCGCAAGGTGTTTCGCTCGCAATGGCTCTCGCCGCGGGGCTGCCGTTGGCCGTCCTTCTGACCCATTGCGGAAGCAGCGAGACGGCGGCGGGGCCCGGAGACGCGTCGACCAGCGATTCGACCGCCGGGGACGCCCAGGTTTCCGACGCGTCGATGAACGACAGCACGACCGGCAGCCCCGGGCAGGCAGAGGGCGGGGATGCTTCGGTCGATTCGGCGGCCGATGCAGCGATCGACACGGGTCCCGACCGCATCCCTTGCGTGGAGTTCGAGGCGGGGGGGATGCCTGAGGCGGGAGAAGCCGGAGAAGCCGGAGAAGCGGGAGAGGCCGGAGAAACCGGCGACGCTGGAGAAGCCGGAGAAGCCGGCGACGCTGCCGGGACGGACGCGGCGGGCGAGGCCGGAGATGCAGGGGCGGGGACCGATGGCGCCTCCGCAGGCGACGCGGGAGACGGGGGAGAGGCCGGCTCGCCGTGCCCGGGGACGCTTTCCTGCTGCGGCGGATGGTGTACCGACACGCAGAAGGATCCCAGCAACTGCGGCGCGTGCGGCAACGCGTGCACTTCGGGACAGTTCTGTACCGGAAAGGCCTGCGACGACGCCGTCATGCAAAACGTATGTGCAAACCCGCAGGCGACCGTCGCGCTCGATCTGCTTCCGAGCGACAACGACGCGGGGATCGCGCTGGGCGGCGCACTGGCGACCGGCTGCATGCCTGCGGTCGTGGTTCTGAGCAGCTCCCTCGACGCGGGGACGGCACAAGATCCGGCTACCGGACGCCCGACGACCGGGCCCGGGGACACGCTCGTCGCAGGCGGGGGACACTTCGGGCAGTCGAGCGTCGCATACATGGAGAATAACCACCTGACGACGCTCGTGGCGGGCGGGACCGCGTCCAACTGGTGGGTCCACAACACGAAGACCAAAACCGACGTCTTCAACGTCCCGACTTCGACGATCAGCGCGGGGCACGACTACGTGATCCTCGAAGTGAGCGTCGAGCCCATCAGCGGGTCGCTCTGCTTCTTCGGATACGGCTTTACCGTACAGGGGACCGAAGCCGCGGCGTACTTCTTCCAGACGAACGTCGTCGGGAATCTCTCCGCGTTTCCGGATGCCTGGTACGTCTACGAGTGGACCGACACCGACCATAGCGGCACGCCGACCGCGGCGGACACGTTCAAGCCGGTCGACCACGGCATGTAGAGCACGCCAGCGATCGCAGGCGGCGCCACTTCCGATACGACCTCGCTGGCCGCGCGTCCGGAGATCGTGCGCGCGCTACAGCGCACCCTTCGCCTCCACAGGGTCGCGACGCACGACATGGCCGACGCCGCCGACTCCGCGTGGGATGGCGGCAAACCGCCGCGATGGGAAAATCGTCTTCCTCCCCCAAACCAAATCGAGCCATGAGCGCTTAAGTAGATGGGGACGCGACGGGGCAGTTCGCTCGGCAGCGCGTTCCACCGCAACCGCGTCACGTTTCGTCGAGAACGCCGCACCTCCTCGACGACACGAGTCCTCCCCTCAAGCCGCCCCGGCGTTGTCTCTACGTTCCGCCTCGCGGCGTACTTGGAACGAGGCGCGGCGGAAGGAAAGTCCCGCCCGTCCAAGGGGAAGCGAGGCAGCGTCTTTCCGGAAGGAGGCGCGACCAACGAGGAAAGAGTCGTTGCGTTCGTGCAGTCGGGCGCTTTCAACGACGAGTCGTGCGTGGATTGCGTGGCGCGAGGCTCGTTCTTCGAGAAACGACGCTTCGCCTTCAGGAATCGACTCGTTGCTCATGAGCACCGACGCACTGCGAACGAAAAGCTTCGCTTTCCAACGCGTCGCGACACGTTCCCAACGAGGAAACGCGCGCCGCAAACGAGGAAAGACAAGGTTTCCGTTTGCACGGACTTACTCCCGATGCGACGGGGGTCACTCCTCGACGAAAACGACACAAAGTGAATCGTGAACGGCGCGCCGCAAACGATCAATGACTCACTCACGACAGAAAAGCACTCGATGCACGAAGAAAGAGAGGTGTTCCCAATAGAAAACAAACGTTTCACGAAAATCCAAGCGTCACGTCACGTTCGCGACGACCTTTTCTCGACCTGACCGCAGACGTTTCAATCGCAACGGACCGAAGTTTCAAAAGAACCGTGCGCCAAACCAAAACAACCATCCACACCGCAACAACAACCGTCACCACGACCAACAACGAAGGATAATTGTCATGAGCACCACGTCCAAACCCACCCATCGTTCGATCATCACGCTCGCCCTGCCGAGAGGCGCTCCCGCGCTCATCTCGTACAGTCGGGGGATCGTGACGCGGATGACGGGAAACCCGTCCTTCCCCAACCCCAGCCCCACGCTCGCGGCCATTACGGCCGAGATCGACGCGCTGCAAACCGCCGAAACCGGCGCGCTTGCACGCACCAAGGGCGCCGTCGTCCTCCGGGACGAGAAACGCACGGCGCTCGTGGCCTCGCTGCAGCTGTTGCGAGCCTACATCCAGTCGGTCGCCGATGCGGACGCGACGAATGCCTCGTCCATCATCGAGAGCGCCGGAGTCGCCGTGCGCAAGACGCCCACGCGTCGTGCGCGCGGCTTCACGGCAAAACAGGGTCCCGTCTCGGGCACCGCGAAAGTGGTCGCCCTGGTCGCGGACCGGCGGGCGTCGTACGAATGGCAGTACAGTAACGACGGCGGCAAGACTTGGCTTCTGGCACCGCCCACGCTGCAAGCCAAGACGACCATCGCGGGCCTCACGCCGGGATCCACCGTGCAGTTCAAATACCGCTCGGTGACCCGCACGGGAGCAGGCGACTGGAGTCAGCCGGTCGCGCTCATCCTCTCGTGAGCGCGCGGTCGGCGTGACCGCGAAGTGAGCAGCGTCGGTTCGCCGGGGGCCCGAGTCGCGGGGCCCCCGGCGCCGGAGCGCGCTCGCATCGTCAGGCCGAACGTTTGCGCCCTGATCCGATCGCGCTCCTCGGGAGCGGCGAACGCGGCGGCCGAGACCGCGGTCCTTCCCCTCTGGGGGATTGGCCGTGGTGCGCAGAAACGATCACGAAGAAGTGACGACTCGATCGTCCTGCGACACGTTTCCAGTGATCGTTCGCGCCCTGCGCGGACAATAACTGGACGCTGCCACCAGTCGGTGGACAGGAGGTCGAAACCGCTATGGTTAGCCGCACTGCGTCGCTATTGTCTTCGTGCCTCGTCCTCGCCGGATGCAGCGACGGGAGTGACCAGCTCGTTTTCGACGCCGGGGGGGCGCAAAGCTCCTCCGGAATCCCAGGGTCGAGCGGGAGTGGTACCGGAAGCGGTACGGGGTCGGGGGGAGTGGGCGGCAGCGGCGGGAGCAGCGGCTCGACGGGCAGTAGTGGCTCCGGCGCCGGTGGCTCCAACAGCGGGAGTGGGAGCGGTAGCAATAGCGGTAGCGGTACGAGCGGAGGTGGGAGCGGCGGCGGGATGTCGAGCGGCGGCGATGGCGGCACGGGGAGCAGCGGCGGCCCTGTCCCGGATGCCTCCACGGGGAAGAACCCGGATCCCTATAGCGGGCCGTTCAAGGTCCTCGTTCTCAGCAAGACGCTCGGATTTCACCATGACTCGATCCCGGCGTGTCAGCAGATGCTCCGAGAGCTCGGGCGCTGCACCGACGAGGCGAGCTGCGGCGTGGCCGGCGCCGGGGATCAGCCGATCGCGGGCGCGAAACCCAACAGCGGCTTCACCGTCGACGTCGCAGGTGCGCCCTCGGGCTGCATGGAGCTTCCCACCCAGATGAAGGCGCAGTCTTCGGACTACTCGAACTATGCGGCCATGGGCTGCGATGGGAGCACGAGCGACCTATCTCAGTTCAGCGCGAGCAACCTCGATACCAATCAGTTCAGCACCTCCGGTGCCCCCCAGGGCCCCTACCAGCTGATCTTCTTCTGCAGCCCGACGGGCACCGTTTTCAGCTCCGGCGGGGCGAACGGGCAGGCCGGGATGACCGCCATACAAAACTTCATCACTGCCGGGGGTGGGTACGGCGGCCTTCACGCCGCGACCGACTTCGAAAACCAGAATGGCTTCCCGTGGTACACGAACGAGCTCGTCGGAGCGTACTTCACCGAGCACAATAACGATGGGACAGCGGGTACGGTCAACACCGTCCCGAACGTCAACAGTCCCGTCATGCAGGGGATTCCGAACCCCTGGAACACCCAGGATGAATGGTACCTCGAGAATCGAGAGATAAGCTCGCAGCCGGGCTTTCAGATCCTGGCGACCTTGAGCGGCGTCCCGGCGCTCACCGGGGAGGCCCCCAACGACATCCGTCCCATCGTCTGGACCAAGCAGTTCGCCTCCCCCCCGAGCGATCCGACCATGACTCTCTCCGGACGTAGCTTCTACACCTGCCGCGGTCACAACATTGCCCGCTTTGGCGAGGCACCCTTCCGGCAGCTGATTCACCAGGGCGTTCTCTGGGCAGCGCATCGACTGAACTAGAGTGGCGACGATGGCGCGCGACCTGATTCGAGCTTGTAGCAGACGTACTCGTTCCTTCCGTACTTGCGCACCGACAGCCAAACCATGGCATGACGCTTTTTGGTCTCCTGGAGAAGGGCGGGCTGCTCCCGCAGCACCCGCTCCTGGACGACCCTCACGGCATCCATGAGGGGCCGACCTTCTTGTACTGCATTGCCAACCGAAACGGTGAAGCGGATGCTGCGGGCCCTGCTTCGCTAGCTTGATGCGTAAAGCCTGGTCTTCCGAGCGCTGGCGCAGCCGGAGCGGATCTAGGCGTGACCGACCAAAACACGACCGTCCGCGAATGGATCCCAGCAAGCGATCCGGCGTGTGAGGCTCCTATGCCTCTCATCGCGCGCAACGAAAACCGACGTGCTCATGGTAGTTCTCCGGGGCCCGCCATTCGCGCGCGGCGCCACGGACAGCCGACGGCTGGTTGTCGTCGTAGGCGCCGCCTCGGGTCATGCGAACGTCTTCGCTCGGATTGTACGCATAGCCCACCGAGAGGCGGCTCGACGTCCACTCCGCCACGTTCCCCGCCAGGTCCTTCAGGCCGAACGCGCCGCCGGAGTACTCGCCAACTGGGCACGTCCCGGTGCGTTCCGACTTCCGCGACCAGCAGAGCTGGTCGTTCGTCGGATCGGCGTTCCCCCACGGATACGTGCGCCCCTCGGCGCCTCCCTTCGCGGCATACTCCCACTCCTCCTCGGTCGGCAGGCGCTTGCCCTGCGCGCGGCAGTAGGTCTGCGCCTGATTCCATGTGACGCAGTTGATGGGGTGATGGCTCCTGTCTACGTGGCCGTAATTGCAACTGAACGGGTCGCCGGTGGTCGCCGAGCAGCCCCCGGCGCGCACGCACGCCGCGTATGCGGCCACGGTGACCTCCGTGACGTCCATGTCGAACGCCCCCACGGTCACCTGATGCTGTGGGCGCTCGGCCGGCGTCCCGACGCCGTCCGGCGATCCCATCGTGAAGACCCCCCCCGGAATATGAACGACAGCGAAACTGTCGGGCGGGACAGGTGTCGCGCAGCAACGAAAACCGGTTTCGTGGAAGCGCTGAAGCATGTAGTTCCCGACGCGAACGACTGCGTTGGCGGTGGAAGGGCTGTCGCCCACCCACCCGCCGCCGCGGATCGTACGGAGCTTTTCGTTGCGGCGCTGCGCATAGTCGCGTCGATGCAGGCTGGCGGTCCACTCCCAGACGTTCCCGGCCATGTCGAAGACGCCGAAGGGGCTCTTGCCGCGCGGAAAGCTCCCAACGGGCGCCGTAGTCTCCCAGCCATCGCTGCCCGGATACATCGCGTGCCAGTTCCTGCCGAGTCGGTGCCCCATGGCGACGCATTCCGCGCCACACGCGTTGAGCCGCGTGGCATCGGGCGCCTCGCTGCCCCAGGGATACCGGCGACCGTCGGTGCCACGCGCGGCGAATTCCCACTCCTCTTCGGTGCACAACCGCTTTCCCGCCCAGGCGCAGAAGGCCGACGCCTGCTTCCAGTCGACGCAATTGGCGGGGTGGTCGAACCGGTCGGTTCGCGCCCCATTGCAGAAGCCGCTGGAGAGCGTGCGGTCCTCTGCCGAGGCGCGCTCGCCGAGGGTCACGGTCGTCTCGGCGGGGGAGCATCCGCCGGCCTTCACGCACGTCGCGTACTGCCCCACGGTCGTCTCGGTGAGGTCGATCTCGAACGCGTCGACGTGCGCGGGGTGAGCGGGCTTCTCGTTCGTGCTGCCCTCGTCGTCGCCCATCGTGAAGTCGCCGCCGGGGATGGATACGACTCCGACTCGCCCCGGGCCCTGCGAGGAAACTGACGTCCCTGTCGCCGTCGCGTCGCGGCTTGGCGCTGTCGGCGGTGCGATCGCCGCCGTCGCGGCCGACTGCTCCCCGGGGGCGGGGGGGGCCGACGGCGCCGAACGGCTCCTCCCAAGGCAGCCGATGGCGGCAAGCACGAGACAAGCAGCCAGCGCAGCGAGGAGTGCAACACCGCCAGACCTTTTCGTACGCATTCGAGGGCGATTCATCATGAACACCGTCCTCTACGTACTCCGCGGCGTGCTTGGGCGAGTAGCCAGGTCGTGCTTGGCAGGTGCCATCGTAACGTCGCGCTCGTTCGCGTGGCACGCGGATAAGCGCCGTCAGGTGACGCTGGAAAGGCGGACCCTTGTTACATGCCGACGGGCTCGTAAATCGCGAGGACGGTGGCCTCGATGTCTGGCTCGGCCCTCCGCTCGCCGCCCACACCGGTGCGCGGTCCTCGAGCCAGACGTGCGCGAGCTACTCCTCGCCCCGTTGCCTCTCGCGGAAGCGCCGCACCTTGGCGATGGTCCCGCACGCCCGACCCGCGGGGCTTCCCGCGTTCATAAGGCACCACCGTTTGGTGCCATTGCGCGTGGGATCGAAGAAGACCCAGCGACAGTCAGGGCATGCCTTGAGCCGCGGCCAGGTTCCGTTCTGGACGGCACGGAGCACGATCGACAACAGCGTGCCTGCCACGCTCTCGCCAGCATCGAAGGTCACTTCGTGCCCATCGTCGACGAGGCGCGGCCGGACTTTCAGCTTCGGGATCCATCCGTCGAGGCTCGGGAGCAGCGCTGCGCCCTCGACCACAGCACGCACGTCGTCGCGTAGTGCCCGAAGCCTGCGCAGCTCGGATACTGGCAGCCCCGGGTGGTGGGCGGCGACGTATGCATCGAAACGATCTTCAGGGACTCGCACATCGTTCGGGATCCACCAGCTGTTTAGAAGCTCGCGGACTTGCTCGAGATCGCCGGGTGCTTGCTGGCTCGATGTAACCACCATAGACGACTTAGCGGTTGCACCGCGCGCTCGCCAGTTGTAACCTTCAAGTCACATTCAATGGTTACAGGAGGAATGAAATCTTCGACCGTGATGTGGCGCGCAAAGAAGTGGCCGGGGATCGAGCACCTCGTCATGCGCGTAAGCGGAGACGGCGTTGTCGCGGACGGAACGGTCCTCGCTCACCTCGACGGAGCCCCTGTCTGTCTTCGCTACGCGATCGCGTGCGACCGGGAGTGGAACGCGCGCGCGCTGACCATCGACGTCCAGGGCTCCGGGCACCACCTCGGGCTGCGCGCAGAGCGTCCGGGCGTTTGGCGCGATGACGACGGCCGTCGTCTGCCCGATCTCGACGGCTGCGTCGACGTCGACGTCGCGTTGACGCCGTTCACGAACACCCTGCCGGTTGCGCGCCTGCCGTGGAGACCGGGGCAGAGTCGAGATCTGCGCGTCGCGTACGTCGTGCCCCCCGAATACGACCCGCGCGCCGTCGACCAGCGGTACACGTGCCTCGAGCGGACCGGGGCCGGCGCAGTGTTCCGCTACGAAGCCGGTTCGTTCCGCGCGGACCTGCGCGTCGATTCGCGGGGCGTCGTTCAGGACTATCCCGGGGTCTGGGAGGTGCTCTCTTGAACGCCGCGCTGCTGTCGGCAATCGCGGTCGGTGTCGGCACGGTCGTCCTGGGCTGCGCCGGCGCCCCGAAGAGGAGCGGCGCATTTGCCCGGGACCTTCACGCCGAGGGCCCGCTGCCCGCGCTGCGCGAGCCGCTGATGACCTTCGGTCAATTCGTGGGCGACTGGGACATGGATATCACCTTCTACGACGACGCCGGCAAGGTCGTGTTCCACGGCCCCGGGCGGTGGACATTCGGCTGGATCCTCGACGGGCGTGCGATTCAAGACGTCATCACCTGCGGCCAGCTGGACGATCCATCCAGGGGCGCTCCGGGTGAACGGCGCATCGGGACTACCGTGCGGCAGCTCGACACGGCGACGGGCACCTGGCGTGTGATCTTCTTTGGGGTGTCATCCGGAGTGCTCGTCGTGCTGAAAGCGCGTCCATCGGACGGCCGGATCGTCCTCGAGGGATCCGAGGGGCCAGGCATCCGGAACCGATGGATCTTCTCCGAAATTGGACCCGACCGGTTCCGCTGGCGCGGCGAGATTTCCCACGACGACGGCGCAACATGGAGGCTCGAGCAGGAAATGTTCGGTCGCCGGAGGCGGTCGGACGTCTGACGGTATCGGGAGGCCGCCCAAGGCCGCGACTTCCGTGGGTGAGAGTCGTGTCTAGACTGGCAGCGACCGCTCTGCCGACCGCGCCCCGCGGCGCGTCGGCGGGATGGCGCCGCGAAAGCCGACGCCCTCACGCCCCGTTCGCCGCGCGAGACGTCTTCGGGCGCGATGCGATCCATCGAACCAGAGCGACGACGAGGGAAACGGGGGCGGTGAACATCGGCGGCTCTCGGTGGGTGCCGGCGCCACCCGATCCGCGGAGCTCCTTTGGCATGGACGGCCTTTCCGGCGTCGGCGCGCAACCTGCCTTCGCGGCTCCCGTGGCCGGCGGTATACGGGGTGTCAGTCGTCCACAGTGCCCATAGTCAAATTGACGGTCGTTCCCGTCATCCCGCTCGCCTTGTCGGACGCCATGAAGACCGCCATGTTTGCCACCTCCTCGATCGTCTGGACCCGTCGGACGTGGGTTGTGCTTGCGAGGAACCCTTCGAACTGTTCCATGGTCATGCCCATGGCCTTTCCCTTGGCGTCGAAGGCGGCCTTGATCGTGCCTGTCTTCGGCAGGCCGTTTGGTCGCAGAGCGACCACCCGAATGCCATGAGGTGCGAGCTCGGCGGATAGATCTCGAGTGAGTGCCTCCTTGGCGGCCTCCGCCGCACCGTGGCCTCCGTTCAATCGGGTGCCCGTCCGCGAAAGGAGCGCGGTGACGGTCATGATGACTCCCGATTTGTTCTGGACCATGTGCCTTGCGGCGTAACCGTCTCCATTCGGACGCCTTGCGGGTTCTTGCGTGACCGCGCATCGTG
>CALKVG010000016.1 GCA_937998045.1 uncultured Myxococcales bacterium | reverse complement strand
AGATTTCTGCCTGTCTCGTGGGCTCGGAGATGTGTATAAGAGACAGGGGAACGCATCAGCATGGGCAGAACCTCCACGCCCATTCTGACGCACGATTCGGCCAGAATGCTCCCTGCTCGCGGTAAAGCTTCGTAAACGCTTCGGCCCAATCCGACGAAGCGTCGCCGCATGCCGACGACGCGGACGCGCACGACCACGACACGAATCCCCGCCGCCGCCTAGCGATCCCGCCCGGGGCCCGCTGGGTGCCCTAGAAAATGAACACGCCGCATGCGATGACGGTCGACCATAGCCCCTTGGGGTGCCCCTCGGCGCTCTGGACGATGTTTCGCGTCTTCAGGATGGTCTTCTCGAGGCGAAACACTTGCTCCCGCTCGCTCCACGCCTTCTCGGCGTCGAACTCGATGCCGAGCGTCGTCGCGAGCATCGTGGCTGCGAGGTCTTCCGCGTAGTCGCCGGCCTTCTTCGCCGTCTCGCCGTAGCTGTGGTGTTCGGAAAGATAGCCGTAGCGATCTTTGTCCGCCGGGCGGGCGAGGCCGATCGACGCGGCGATGAGTCGGTTGGGCTCGTTGGTGTCTTGCCGCGCCATCACGCAGTGGACGATCTGGCCCGGCATGATGAGCTTCTCCCCCTCCTTGCGGCTCATCTCCTTGCAGTGGGGCGGAAAGATCGAGCTCACCGTGACGAGATTCGCCTTCTCTATTCCCGCGTCACGAAGCGCGAGCTCGAAGGACGACAGGCGATCCTTGTGCACGCCGACGCCGTTCGTGAAGAAGATCGCCTTCGGTACGAAGAGCTCGTGCATCACCGGATAGCCGGAGTCGCCGAGAACGATCTTGTTCTTGTCGTGTTCCTTCTTTGCCATTCCGACGCGCGCCAGGTTACTCGCTTCGTTCGATCGGTTCAGCGAAATGTTGGGGGAGGAGTCATTGTTCGGCATCAGCGCCGGGCGCCCTTCTTCGCCGTCTTCTTGGTCGCCGGCTTCGCGGATTTCTTCGCTCCGGAGGCGGCCGACTTCTTCGCAGACTTGGCCGCGGGTGCCGCAGGCTTGGCCTGGGGCTTCGGCGACTTCGGCTTCGGCGTGGCCGGCTTGGCGGCGATGCCGGCGCGTCTCGCGGCCGTCTTGTAGGCGTCGTAGAGGCGGGGTACCGGCCAGGCCAGGAGCTTCTGCCGGAAGCCCGTGTCCTTGCTGCGCTTCTCGAGCTCGAGGATGGCGTCGATGAGCTTCTCGCGCGTGCCGAACTTCTCTTTCACCTCGGTGAAGAGGGTGTGGAGCCGCAGGAGCTTCGCGTTCGAGACGTGAGCAAGGCCCTTGTCCTTGTTCGTGCGTGACACCCAGAGCTCCTCGCTCGTCAACTTCTCGAGGCTCTCGACGAGCTTCGCCTTGTCACCGAACTTCTCCTTCACGAGCGCGAGCGGACCGGTAGCGGCCATGACGTGACTCTCCTTGTCGGGGGGGTGCGCGAGATGACTCGCGCGGCGGAAAACGGGCGCGGAACCTAGCAAGCGACCCGTGCCCCGGCAAGGGCTATCGGGCCGCTCCGCAGGGCCGAATCCTCAGCGCCCGTCGGGGCTCCCTTCGAGGCCCCTACCTTGTCTTGGCTCGAGGCTGGCCTCGACGACGTCGGCGATCGAGCGATAGCGCCGGTAGTAACGAGTCACGTTCGCAACGTAGTCGCGCGTCTGGGCGTAGGGCGGGATACCCCCGTACCGAATGACCGAGCCGTCCCCCGCGTTGTAAGCCGCGACGGTGAGCTCGAGGTCCCCGTTGAACTCGTTTGCCAGGACACGCAAAAGACGTACACCCCCAAAGATGTTTTCGCGCGGATCGTCGATGTCGCGGACCTGCATGAGGAGCGCGGTATCGGGCATGAGCTGCATCAAGCCCCGCGCGCCCGAGATGCTCACGGCGCGCGGGTCGTAGTCGCTCTCGCACCGAATGACCGCACGAACGAGCTGTTCGGGGATCTGGTAAAGCGTCGCCGCGGCGTGGATCCACTCGTCGTACCGAGTGAAGCGCGCGATGTCGCGGTCGCTGGGCGGCACCGGCACGACGCCGGGCGCAGGGCCAGAGCCCGGCTTCTGCCATCCCCCGTTGCCGTGGATGTAGACGCGGTAGCGCTTGTCGCCTCCCGGCGTGTTCGTGAAGTGAACGGTCCCGTCGGCGTCGGTGTACGTGTAGATGTCGGCCGCCGCCACACCAGAGACTGCGGGCAGGAGAAGCACGGTGAGCAGGGATGCGACGCGGGAAAGCGGGGGCACGTGAAGATGCATGCGGCATCGCAAGCGATGCGGGGGCCGGTTCTCCGAACGGTTAATCGTGCCAAGAGGCGCGTCTTTCAGCAAGGGGCGGCAAAGTGGCCGAAAAGCCCCCTTTCCATGAGGCGCGTAGGGCCTTACGCTCGCGGGGACTCGCCCCCCTCGGCCCTCCGTGGCTGGACAGGCGCTAGCGGCAAATCCTTCCCATGCAAGAGATGCAAGAGTGGTCGCTGACGCTGGCGACGGCGGCGTTCCTGGTGGTGCTTCTCTGGCGGGTCCGGCCGCTCATTCCGGGCCGCCGGCGCGGCGCTTCGCGCGAGGACATCCGGCAGGCGCAGGCGCGCATCGAGGCGGCGGCGACCGTCGCCGAACGGGCTCGCGCTCTGTGCGACGCGGCCGAACTCATGAGGGCGGGCAGCGCAAAGGGCTTTTACCTCCGCGCGCTCCGCACCGACCCGGCGTCCGTCGAGGTCATTCAGCGGGCGACGGCGGGGCTCGCCGGGCGCCCAAGGGCACTCGAGTCGCTCATGTGGCGCCACCTGGGCGCCGCTCCCTGGCGCAATTCGCCGGAGGCCACGCGCGCCGCGCTCGATGCGCTCAAGGCCCTCTACGAAGGGCCCTTGCGCAACGCGACGCGCGCGCGAGCGATCTCCAACGCCCGCGACATGCTCTGAAACGCGACGCGGTCAGACCCAGTGCAGGTGCCGCTGCACGCCGTAGGTCTCCCAGACGCGATGCATTTGGAAGAGCGCGTTGACCACAGTGATCGCGCCCGCGGAAACGAGCAGTCCTCCGAGGGCGCTGATCTCGAAGCTCGCCATCAGCTTGTCGGTCAGCCAGAGGACGACGACGTTCACGATGAACGGGATGAAGAGGAACAGAAGCCCCAGCGTGAGCACGGCAGGGACGAAGAGAACCGCCGTGATCAGCCAGCCGAGGAAGAAATTGAGCACGCTGAACACGATGGCTACGCCGATCGCCGTTCCGGCGCTGCGGACACGAACGCTGGGGACCACCCGGGAGAGGACGAAAATCGTCAGCGCCAGTGCAGCCAGGTGCAGGAGCGTATGCATGGGCGGAAGCGTAATCACGGTCCCGGGCGGCACCAGGGGTCGCCACCCCCCAATGCCAGCGCATGCCAGGGCGCATGCCAGGGCATGAGAAGGCGGTGCGGCCTCGCCCGGTTCTTGCCGGCTAGGGATCCCGCTCCCCGCCCTGCCCGCCGCGGTTCGGGCGTGGACCCGCGGCGAGGTGCGCGATGGCGTCTCCCGTCACACGGCAGATGCGCCAATCGTCGAGCAGCTGCGCACCCAGGGAACGGTAGAAGCGGATGGCGGGCTCGTTCCAGTCGAGCACCGCCCATTCGAGGCGCCCGCAGCCGCGCTCGACGGCGATGCGCGCGAGCGCACGGAGGAGCGCCGTGCCGAGTCCCGTCCGCCGGTACTCGGGAAGAACGAAGAGGTCCTCGAGGTAAAGGCCGTGCCGACCGAGGAAGGTCGAGTAGTTGTGAAAAAAGAGCGCGAAGCCGACGACGCGAGTCGGCTCCGCCGGAGCTTCGGCCACGAGGACCTCGGCCTGCGGCCCGCGCCGAGCGAACAGCGATTCGCGAATCTGCTCCTCCGTGGCCACCGCCTCGTGCTCGAGCTTCTCGTAGCGCGCGAGCTCGCGAATCAGCGCATGGATCGTCGGGACGTCGCGGGGCTCGGCCAGGCGAATCATCTCACACTCGAGGGAAGCGCATGGCGACCCATTGTCACCCGGGCGACCAGAAGGTCGTCGGCAGCGCGTGGCGGTGGAAGAGCGCGAGCCAGTCCATCAGGCCCGCGACGGTGATGTGCACGAGGAAGCCCTGGTAGATGCTCTTGGTCTTCATCGAGAGCGACCCGAGAGCGATGCCGGCGACGATGGCGCCGTTCGCCTCGAGGAACGGCTTGCCGAAATGGATCATGCAGTAGGGCACGGCCATGACGAAGATCGCGCCGGAGCCGAAGCTGCGGCGGAGCGCGCCCAGCAAGAAGCCGCGGAAGAACATCTCCAGGCCGAAGAACTGAGCGAAGTACATGGCCTCCCACGAGAGGAAGTCGTACCAGGACCGCGAGCTCGCCTTGTAGAAGGGGTAGTACGAACCGAAGTCGGGCTGCCGGGAGACGAGGAGCATCGTCGGAAGGACGGCGGCGAGAAACAGGGCGTAGATCTTCGCGTGCTTGAAGAAGCCGCGCACCCTCAGGCCCATATCGAGGAGGGAGTCCTCGCGGAAGCAGAGCTTCCAGGCTGGGAAGGGGGCGACGTACCCGGCCAAGCGCGAGAACACCCACCAGCCGAAGCCGTACAGCTCGTCGTACTTGGCAAGGTGAATGATGCGGTGGTGCTTGAGGTCGAGTCGCGCGAGGATCGGCCGGATGACGTCGTCGAAGTACCCGCGGCCGCCGTAGTACTCCTGCAACGTGAGGATCACCGCACACATGGCGAGCGCGACGAACGGCCGCAGATCGAGGCGGTGCTCGCTGGCGAGGCGCGCCCGCCACGCGGCCGCTTCGTTGTCGAGATCCTGCCAGGTGCTGCGGAAAAACCACCACAGCGCGGGCAAAAGGACGAGGAGGGCCGGGATGGGGACGAGGGGCTTGAGCGCCTCGAGGAGCGTGCTGAAGCCGGCGCCCGCGCCCGGATGGAGTGCAGGCTGTTCCGGGATCAAAACGCGGCGGAGACTAGGATGACGCGCCTCGGATTGCTACATCCTGTGGTTTCCTGCACGAGCCACCCATGAACAAAACCCCCCCGACGGCAGAGCCAGAGAAGCTGCCCAACTTCGTGCTCGAAATCGTCGAGCGAGACGTCGCCACCGGAAAGAACGACGGCAAGGTGATGACGCGCTTCCCGCCCGAGCCGAACGGGTATCTGCACATCGGGCACGCCAAGTCGATCTGCCTCAATTTCGGGTTGACGCAGGCGGTCCCGGGCGCGGTGTGCAACCTGCGCTTCGACGACACGAACCCGAGCGTCGAAGAGGACGAGTACGTCCGGGCCATCCAGGAGGACATCCGCTGGCTCGGGTTCGACTGGAACGGGCGGCTCTACTTCGCGTCCGATTACTTCGAGAAGCTTTACGCCATCGCCGAGAAGCTCACCCTCGAGGGCAAGGCCTACGTCGACAGCCAGTCGCTCGAGGAGATCCGGGAGGGTCGCGGCAGCTTCTACAAGCCCGGGCGAGTGAGCCCGTTTCGCGATCGCTCAGCGGCCGAGAACCTCGACTTGCTGCGCCGAATGCGCGCCGGCGAGTTTCCAGACGGCGCGCACGTCCTCCGCGCGAAGATCGACATGGAATCGCCCAACCAGAACATGCGCGATCCGGTCATGTACCGCATCAAGCGCGAGCATCACCACCGCACGGGAGACGCCTGGTGCATCTACCCGATGTACGACTTCGCTCACGGCTACTCGGACGCGTTCGAGGGCGTCACCCACTCCGTGTGCTCACTAGAGTTCGAGAACCACCGGCCGCTGTACGACTGGTTCCTCGACCAGGTCCCGTTTCATCCACGTCCGCAGCAGATCGAGTTTGCCCGCCTGAACCTCACGTACACCGAGCTCTCGAAGCGCAAGCTGCGGCAGCTAGTGGAGAACAAGGTGGTCGCCGGCTGGGACGATCCCCGGATGCCGACGCTCGCCGGACTGCGGCGGCGGGGCTTCACGCCCGAGGCCATCCGCGCGTTCTGCGACCGCATCGGCGTCTCGAAGCGCAACAGCTTCGTCGACGTCTCGCTGCTCGAGCACGCCGTTCGGGAAGATTTGAACGCGCGGTGCCGGCGGGCCATGGGCGTGCTCCGCCCGCTACGCGTGGTGCTCGAAAACTATCCCGAGGACCAGGCCGATGCGTTCGAGGCTCCCTGGTTCCCCGAGGACGTGAGCCGCGGCGGCCGACGGTTGCCTTTCGGGCGGGTCCTCTTCATCGATCGCGAGGACTTCGCCGAGACGCCGCCGAAGGGGTGGTTCCGCCTGTCTCCCGGTACGGAGGTTCGACTGCGCTACGCGTGCCTCATCAAGTGCGAGCGCGTGATCAAGGACACGCTGGGGCAGGTCGTCGAGCTTCGGTGCACCTGGGATCCGGAGTCGCGCGGCGGGAATCCGAAGGACGGGCGCAAGGTAAAGGGGACGCTGCACTGGGTCAGCGAGAAGCACTCGACCGCGGCGGAAGTGCGGCTCTACGACCGGCTGTACAAGACGGAGCACCCCGGCGAGGAGAGCGGCGACTCGATGGCCGACTTGAACGGCGCGTCCCTCGAGACGGTCTCGGCGCGGCTGGAACCGGCGCTCGCGAGCGCCCCCGTCGGCGATCGCCTGCAGCTCGAGCGCGTCGGATACTTCTGCGTCGATCCGGACTCGCGACAGGGCGCGCTCGTGCTGAACCGCACGATCGGCCTGAAGGATTCCTGGGCGGCAAAGCAACCGAAGTGACTAGGCTAGAACGCATCCGACAACCTGTTGACTGGAAAGGTGTCGCCGAGGCGGCGTAT
>CALKVG010000015.1 GCA_937998045.1 uncultured Myxococcales bacterium | reverse complement strand
GCGCTCTGCTCACCCGCGCAGCTTGATGGACGAGGATCACGATCGGTCATTTAGGGGCACGCCCGACGACGGTAATGGTTGGAACGTAGAGGACGGGCGGCTCCTGAACCGGCCGCGCGACGGCGGCGTATTCGGCGCTTGGGAGCGGGACGGTGCTCTCGGGCGTTCCGCCCGCCAGATGCACCGCACGATTGAGGTCGTACGTGAGCGCTGCAGCAGAACCAAGGGCCGCAACCCACACGCCTACGGTGACGGCGATCGCCATCCGCTTCTTCATCCGGCCCATGACGCAGAGCCCCTTTCTCCTCGGCGCCGGGTGCGGCGACGAGGAAGCTCACGCGGCGCTCGGTGGGAGCGCACACACGCGCTCGGACCTTCCCGTCGCCTCATGAAATGAAGTTAAGCAACCCCGGGATTCAACCGCGCGACAACCGGCGCCCGGTCGTGATCGCGTGATAGGCCGCGACGAGCGCAACAGCGCCGAGGAGCGACATGACGAAGCCCGCGGGCTGCGCTTCTCCATACAGGCCTACGATCCGTCCGAAGAATCCTCCGAGCAGCGATCCGCCCACCCCCAGCAGCATCGTGACGATCCAGCCGCCCGGTTCGCGGCGGGCGACGATCAGACGCGCGATGCCCCCCACGACTAGCCCGAACAGAAGAAACAAGATGATGTGCATCTTCGCCTCCGCGCGGGTTCGACCCAAGAATGGCGATCGCCGCGCGCTCGCCGAACGCCAACCGACATTGCATTTGTTTCCGGCGGACCCGTGATCGAGCACGAGCCGTTATCGAGCAGGATAGCGGTCAACCTCGTAGCTCTTCTTGCCCACGACGTGCAGCACCTGGACTATATGCCCCTGGCTCCTGAGCTCTTCCGCGAGCGTCATGGCTTGGGCGTGCGAGTACCCGCCTTCGCCCGGCCTCGGCATGACGCCCTGCACAGTGACCACCGCATACGCGCGCTCCGCATGACGCCACAACGTCCCGATTTTGTTCTCGGCCATCGAATCCTCGCTCTCGAAATTCCAATCGAATGCGGTCCGCGAGAGGCGAACTTAAGCACGATTTCCGTCACTACAAGCCACTGGGACGACGCCGGACGACGAATTGCGCGCTGCCGACGGCTGACTTCGGCTGGTTCAGATGCTTGCCTTCCGAATCGCGGACATGTCAGGCTCTGACGCCCCGTGTCCGCAGCCCCCTGCCAGCCGCCTCCGGTCACGCCCTGAGTACGAGGGATCATGCAAATACGCATTGGCTACGAATTGATTTACGAGTGTCCGCAGCCGACACCCATGATCCTCATGCTGAACGTTCACTTCAGCCGCGTGTCGGACATCGTCATTCCCGATCATCTCCGCACCGACCCGCCCCTCCCGATCCGTGCGTATCGCGATGAGTTCGGCAATTGGTGCAGCCGAATCGTCGCGCCGCCCGGCCGAACGCGCATCTTTACCGACGCGCTGATCAATGACACGGGAGCGCCCGACGCCGTCGCCACCGCGACGACGCAAACGCCAGTTGAAGCGCTGCCGGAGGAGACCTTGCGGTTTCTCCTCGGAAGCCGGTACTGCGAGACCGATCGGCTGTCGGAGATCGCTTGGCAGCTTTTCGCGAATGCGCGGCCCGGCGAAGGCCGCGTCCGAGCCATTTGCGACTTCGTTCACGGGCACATCGCGTTTGGATACGCGCACGCCAGGCCGACGAAGACGGCCTGGGAAGCTTATGTGGAGGGAACCGGCGTCTGCCGCGACTTCGCTCACTTGGCCATCGCGCTCTGCCGTTGCATGAACATTCCCGCGCGCTATTGCACCGGCTACCTGGGCGACGTGGGCATTCCGCCGGTGGACGCCCCCATGGATTTCTCCGGGTGGTTCGAGGCGTATCTGGATGGTTCTTGGTATACATTCGATGCGCGGCACAACACGCCGCGCATCGGACGAGTCTTGATAGCGAAGGGGCGCGACGCCGCGGACGTGGCCATCAGCACGGCCTTCGGCCCCACCGTTCTTACCGGCTTCAAAGTGTGGACCGAAGAGGTCGTCGGAGCTCCGCGGCCGGCGGCAGCACCTTGAGGCTCACCCGGTCGACGGCGAGCCGTCCGCCCGGGGTGACGTCGCCCCGCCCTACCACGGAGTGCGGCACACGGCTTCGGGCGGCAGCCTGTACAGGTTGGGCGGTTGCGCTCCTCGCCCGCCACGACTCCCCGCCACGACTCGGAGGGTTGCCTCGCGCGCGGCGACGAGATCGCGGGTTTCGGGAATCGAGAGGCCCGGTCGGGGACGCGCTTTTATTCTGCGACGAGCTTGACGCGCACGTCCTTCGGGCGCAGCCTGGGCGATCCGAAAGTGGGGCCAACATGTTCAAGGCGCGCGACAAGATAAGGAAGTCCGGAATCTATTCCGTTCTTCACGACGGCAAGCACAGCGAGCCACACGAGGTTACGTGCGTCGCGGGCAAGACGTTTCCTTCTTGCGAAGAATGCGGCGAGCTCGTCCAGTTCGTGCTTGTGCGCCATGCAAAGCTCATCGGACGGCATGACAATTTTCGATCGTAGGACCAAGTCCGAGCGCACTCGGGGCGAACGCTGACAGCATGAGAGCGCAAGACGGACAGCGCCTGATGCTGCACGTCGTCGGCCTCTCGATTGCTGACGTTCCCCTGGCTGCCCCGATGAACCTCGACGTCGACCCATCGAGAGTCCGTGCGTGCCGGGGGGGCCGGCCTCGCAACCGCCTTCGATGCGCGCCTCCGCAACACGGGTAGCAGCGGCGGCTCACCTATCCTCATGCCGACTTCTCCCTTCGTTCCGAACGGCGATCGGCATACCCCTCTCGGACAAGTCGGCCGCACGCCACTGCTTTCCCGCGACGAAGAAGTCGAGATCGCAAAACGCATCGAGCTCGGCGAACACGATGTGATCCGTGCCCTCGCGGGATGCGACTCCGGCGTACGACAAGTCTTGCTGCTCGGAGATCGCCTTCGCAGCGGGCAGGTACGTATGCGCGACGCGATCCGGAGCGTCGAGGAGGACGACCCGGATGCAGAGGACACCGAGCGACGCCGAGTGTTGAGGCTTTTCTCGAGAGCGACGCGAATATCGGCGCGCCTCGCCGGGGCGAGCGCCCCCTCGGGACGGCGAACGGAGAGCACGGCGGCGAGCCGCGACCGCGACGGCATCGTCACGTGTGTCCTCGCGATGCGGTTGAGCGCGGAAACGATCAAGGCGCTAGCACGCGCCCTGTCGAGCGCGGACGCGAGCGGGCTCCAGGCCGCCTCCGCTGTCGAGAGGCGGCGCGTTCGCCACGCGACGGCAACGATCGCGGAGGCGAGTCATTCGACGACCTGCGCACGGGCGGCCCTCATTCGTGCGAACCAGCGCCTCGTCTTCTCGATCGCAAAGCGATACCGGAACCGCGGGCTTCCAATCTCCGATCTCATCCAAGAGGGGAACATCGGGTTGATTCGCGCGGTCGAGAAGTTCGATTACCGCCGTGGCTTCCGGTTCAGCACGTACGCGACATGGTGGATTCGGCAGGCGATGGCGCGGGCGATAGCCAATCAATCGCAGATGATTCGGGCCCCCGTACACCTCTTCGAGCTCATGCACCAAATCAGGCGCGCGGCCGGATCGCGCGTTCAAGAGCTCGGGCGTCAACTTACCGTCGAAGAGATCGCGAGCGAGCTCGAGATCGACGTGGCAAGGGTCGCCGAGGCGATGCGCTGCATGCGGCAGCCGACGAGCCTCGAGACACCGCTTGGGGACGACGGCGCCCTCGTCCTCGGCGACCTGCTCGCGGACCAGAAGAGGCCCTCGCCGCTCGACGTGACCGTCCAGGCGTCGCTCGCACGCCGGGTCGAGGAGCTTCTCCAGACCCTGTCCCCACGCGAAGTGAAGGTGCTTCGCATGCGGTTCGGGATCGGCGAATCGTGCGAGCACACCCTCGAAGAGGTCGGGCAACGTTTCGTTCTCACGCGCGAGCGCATCCGACAGATTGAGGCGAAGGCACTCGAACGTCTTCGCAGGCGTGCGCAAGGCCTCAAATCATTCGTTGATTCTTGATGGTCCGCCATGCCGGCAAGACAGGAGTAGAGGCGTGAGGGTCTCGGGCTCGGGTCCACATTGCCCGCCAGATCGTCCTCGCGCATGCGGCAAAGAGACGGCGAAGGCGCTCGGTCTGACCGACGGCACGTCCGAGCGACGCTGAGCCGGGCTGCACACGCTCCTCGCGGTCCAAGCGCTCGAACCGCCATAGGGCGGCGCCGCTGCCGCCGCCGTGGTAAACGGACGGGCATGAATTTCCGCCCGAAGCCCGAGCGACCGGCGACGAGGCCAGTGGAGCCCCGACCCGATTGGATGCGGGACCCGTCGAAGTTGCCGAAGCGGCCCCCGCCGATAACCCGCGCTCCCGATCGCCGTCGGCGCCCGGACGAGCCGGGGGCGTAAGGATGGCTCGCTGGCCCCGGCACGGCGCCCGGGGCCCGAAGCGCTGACCGCGGGAAGCGCGACCAAGCTGTCCTTGGGCTTTCGCGGGCTTGCTCGAGCGTGTGGCCGAAGTTTGGGCCCAGGTCCGAGGAAGAACGTCGCTAGGATTCGATAATCCTTACCGTTTTTCCCGATCCGGACGTCCTCGCGGTCCCACGGCTGCCCCCTCGGATCGACCGGGTTCTTGGAGACGAGCGTCCAGCCACGCCCAGGGGGGATGCTCAGGCGTCGAGCTTTCTCGACGCGGCATAGAGCTGCTGGACGAAGTCGGCGAGCGTCACGCTGACGAGGATAGACTGGACGAAACGCGTGGCCCGAGGACGAACCGCGAGGGCGCCCATCGACGCGGCCGCAATCCACGGCGCGGCGCAGTAGGGACACGTCAGCAGCGTACCGATTGCGCGGCGCAGCCCGCGGCCTCGTGGACGCTCCGTCACTTCGCCCGCGCCGGCCGCCCCGGCGTATTTCGCGAAAGGCGCACGGAGGGGCATCGTCACACGGTCGCGCGTCACGATGCGCGCGAAGCGGCTCGTGGCGATGCCGGTGGCGACCACGTCCCGAACGGTCCACCGCACCGGTAGGCGACGCTCCTTCGCCAACAAGGCGATTAGCGTCGCCAGGCCGACAGAGAAGAAGGTTGCCAGCGCCGCGTAACCGCCCATCGGAAGGTCCTCTCGCGCGGCGTGTTTGTCCGCACTCTTCGTTCTGTCGGGTTCCACACTCGACCGCGAGACATCGACCATTCCCGACGAGCCTGCAATCCACACGCCGCAGCGTTTCGTAGTCCGAGTGCGGCATGCGACGTGCTTGGTCACGACCGAGGCACGGCGTGCCCAATCTCTTCAATCTCCCGACGCGCGACGTCAACGGGAATCTACGGGCGGTCGTCGAAACTCCCGCAGGCTCGCGAGTCAAGATCCGCTTCGATCCGGACGTCGGCACCTTTGAGGTTGCCCGCGCGCTCGTCCTTGGTGTGGCATATCCGTACGACTGGGGCTTCTTTCCCAGCACGAGGGCTCCCGACGGCGACCCTCTCGACGTCCTCGTCTATCACGACGCGCCCACGTTTCCGGGTGTCCTCATTCCGTGTCGAGCGATCGGGGTCGTGCTGCTCACCCAGCATCGGCGCAACGGAAAGAATGGCAAGGGCCGTGGACGAGAGCGAAACGATCGTGTCATCGCCGTGCCAGTCGACGAGGAGCGCTACACCGACGCCCGGTCGCTACACAAGCGTGTCCGCCGAGAAATCGAGAATTTCTTCGTGACCGCCGTCATGACCGAACACAAGGGAGTACGGATCGAAGGATGGGCCGGTCCCAAGGAAGCGAAGGCCATCGTCGAGCAGGCGCAGCTGACCTACGATTCCGGGGGCAAGACACGTTGAGGCGCAAGGGGCCATGCCGGGCTCCGCGAGCCGGCATCGCCCTCACCGGGAGTCCCGGCGCCGTCCATCGCCGGAGGAACGGGGACGCTCGCCAGAACGCCCTCTTGCGAGCGCGCCCGAGGACGTGCTTGGCTTCCGTGCGCGCGCTCATCGCCGCGCTCTGACGACGCGACGCCGGCGCGTCGCCCACCACCCCGCGAGGAGCAAACTCCACAGCGACCCGGCTCCGCCTCCGCGACCGGAGAGCGAGCAGCCGCTCGCGCCTTGCGACTCGTTTGCGCCTGTCCCCGCTGGGCCTCCGGCAGCGCCGGAGTCGACTCCCGCCGCGGCGCCTCCGGAAGAAGAGTCCTCGTTTCCTGCGCTCGAAGCGTCGTTGCTGGGGGAAGCGGTCGCGTCCGACTCTGCGTCCATCCCTTCCGGAAGCCCCGCATCCATCGCGACGCTGCCGCCCTCCTCCCCGGAGGAGCCGCCATCGTCCCCGGAGGAGCCGCCGTCGTCCCCGGAGGAGCCGCCATCGACCGCGCTCGTCGCGATTCCCGTGGCGCCCCAGAACACCACGTGCGCGCCGTTCGTCTTGGTCACCTGGACATCGGCGAGCACGCCGGTCGCCGACGGAGTGAGCTCGATCCCGGTGATCGTGTGAGACGTCGTGTCCGTTTCCTGGTCCTGCGTGGTCCACTTGCGCAGGCCGGCGATCAAATTGAAGTAGATAGGGTCGTTGGCCGGAGCGCCGCCGATTCCGTAATCGGGAAGCATGAAGTCCTGACTCGAAGCGGGAGTTCCGGCTGCGTACGTAAGCGTGACCGTCAGCGCGGCCGCTCCCTCCGAGCTCGTCACGAGGAGGAACAACTTCGAGTACGTCGCCGGCGGCACGGCGAAGTGGAAGGTCTGAGCTCCCGCCGAGATGTGGACCTGGTGCGTCTGGGGGGTCGTTGCGGGCGCCGTGTTCGAGAAGTGCAGCACGACCGCCGGGTGGCGCGCATCGGCGGGGAAGACGCCATCGTCCGGTAGGGCCATCCCCACGGCGCTCGTGAGCTTCTGCTGGAAAAGGACGGCCTCGACCGCGGTAGTCACGAAGCCGTCGGCGTTGCCGTCGCCGTCTACTCCCTGGCCGGGGGTCCAAGGGACCACGGCGGCACCACTCAAGGTGGAGACGCTTCGTCCATCGATCACCGAGTCGACCGGGATCTGTACGACCGTGTCCGCGCGCGCGGAGCCGGCGCCCAGAAGGGTCGCTGCCGTGCACACCAGAGGAATCGAAGCTCGCGTCCTGGTCTTCATGGCCCCCGTACCCTACCAGCGGCCGTGTGTCGGCGGGGAACGCAAGGACGGCTATTGCATCTTCGCGGCGGCTTGGACTCCGGTGTCCGGGAAGCGGATCGCCTCGTCGATGTCGGCAAAACCGCCGCCGGACCCCCGGTCATGGGCGGGCGACGCAAAGGTTGGCGATCGTGCCGACGAAAGTGACCGTCGCGTCATTCGGGTTGCCGATGCATGGGTCCATCCGCGACACGAGCGGCGGGAGACTGGCCAACGAGGCCGCCGAAGACAGGGATCCCGACGCGACGCCGTCGACGTACGCCGTCAGCGTCCCCGCGGCGCGCTTGACCAGCAGGTCGTGAGGCTGACCATCGTTCACCGTCTTTCCGGTGCTCACGAGGTTCGTGTAGTGCACGTTGTCGTCCGTCTCGATGAAGAGGAGCCCGTTTTGGATTCGGATGTCCCAGAAGACGCCGAAATTGCAGGCGCTGCGCTGATTCGCCAGCGCGACACGCCCACCCTGGACGGTCGTGATCGTCGCCGAAATGTGAAAGTCACCCGTGCCGACGTTGGACAGATCTCCCGTGCACGCAGAGGCGTCCCGCCCCGCCTCGCTCGCGCCGCTCGCGTCCATGGCGAATCCATCGCCAGCGTCGTTGCCCGCGTCGGCGTTCGAGCCGGCGTCTGCTCCCCCGCCGGCATCCGAGTCGCTCCGGCCATCCGGTTGGAGACCCGCGTCGGCCGGGGGGCCGCCGCCCCCGGCGTCATCGCGCGCCCCGGAGTCCATCGGGGAAGCCGAATCGGGCGGCGCATCGGCTCCCGGTGTGCTGTCGCCTTCGGCGTCCGAACCGATCTCGACGCCACCGCCCGCGTCCTCGGTGTCGTGCGCATCCTCGGCAGCACCATGTGCGCAGCCAGCCAACGCCAACGAAACCGCGAGATGACACGCCTTCCACCCGAATGGTGGACGGTGATTCACGAGCGCGGCAGGAAACACGTTCGTCGGTCCGGAGACGTTGTCGCGTGGCACATTTCAGCCGTTATTGTGGAGAGGGCTCGGCGGCTCGATCACCCCTCCGAGAAACCCCAGATTCGGCTCCGCTCGACGACCGTCAGCGGACGACCGCCTAACCCGCGTTCAAGCAAGATTGCGTCAGCCGCGCGGTTCCCCCCGCTCGTCTCGCTCGCCTCCTCAACCAGTTCCTGCGCACCCGGCTTCGGCGACAGCGCCTGGCACCAGACGACGGGCAGCAGTTCTGGTCATCGGCGCACCGCGCGCCCACCGGCCCGGAGTTGGGTGTCTGGCAGGTGGGCGACGAAAGAGCGGAGTTCTACACGAGCCCCGCGTTGCAAACGTAATTCGGATTGAGCAGCGTGGCGCCGGGCCCCTCGGAGCACGCTTGGTTCAAGCCGCCCTGGCCCGACGACGTTGCCGACGACGACGTGCAGCCCGCGAGGAACGTGACCAGGGCAGCCGACGCCACCCTCGCGGCGACGACACCGAAATTCGGGACGCATCGCGTCCGGCCGACCCTATCCGCAGAAGACGTATGAAGCATGGCTGGACGAGACAACCGAGCCGGAGCGTGACTCGCTGTCACCCCAATGGAGCCACTCGAATGGCGAGACATCCCGAGTGAGCTCTGAAAACGAGCCAAGCTCTGGAAACGCTGCGGGTGCTTCCGTGGCGGCGATTCCGCCGAGGGCGGAACACGGCCCAAACCGAGCGGGCCCATGACTCTGCCGTTGGGTGGATCCACGAGCGTGGCGAGTGGCAGAAGAGCCGCCACGAAGAAAGCTCGCCGCAGGTCTCATCAACGCGCGCACGGCAGCCGGCAGGCTGAGCGCGACCTCGGCGGAGTTCATACTTTCGAGCGGACGCGCGGTATCGATCGCAACCAGACGGCCGCTCCACTAAAGTCACTGGACCCGCCGCAGGGAGCGCTCGATGCGAGGGACATATCGGCAGACGCGGCCGTCCCCTCGTTTCGCTCGATGCCTGCTTGCCGCGGGGCACCGGGGGCTCCTAAATGCTCATTTCTCGCTTGACTTCGCGCATTGTAGATGCTGAGCACGTGACGCTCCGAAGTCTCGCGCCGGCGTCCAGGCGCGTCGCCGCTGACGCCGACTCTTTCCCGGTGCTTCGTGCGAGCGGCCCAGTTCGCACAGCAGGATGGAATGCGGCGGAAAGGTCCTTCAGGCACACGCCCGGCCTTGCGCTTGGCTTGCTGTTGTTCGGCCTCCAGGGTTTCGCCTGCAGCGGAACCGCGGCCGACGGGTTGTTTCAAGACGACTCCGGAGATTCGAGCGTCGACTCGGCCGACGCCCCGACTCAGTCGACCCGAGGCGATGCGACCGTCGAAGATGGGGGCGAGGCGGGCGCTGTCAACGGCGGCGGAGCAGAGGCTGGCTCCGATGCGAGAGCAGCTGGTTGCCCGGACGGCGCGGTCAACGCCTGCGGCGGGTGCTCTGCTCTCTCCAATGCGGTGGGCAGCCCGTGCGGCTGCGGTGGCAAATATGCGTGCATGGGTACCGACGCCGTCGCGTGCACGGGGGCGGGGGCGGCGAACGCGTGCGGCGGGTGCTCTGCTCTCTCCAATGCGGTGGGCAGCCCGTGCGGCTGCGGTG
>CALKVG010000014.1 GCA_937998045.1 uncultured Myxococcales bacterium | reverse complement strand
CGGCAAGAGCCGTTCTCGCAGGTGGACCCGGCAGGGCACGACTCGCCGCTGGCACACGTCGCGATCGAGTTGACGACGCACGCAGTGCCGTCGTTCGTCTGCAGACAGCGCGACCCCGGCGCGCAGTCGCCGTCCGTACGGCAGGGTGGGCTGCACACGCGGAAGATGCACACTTCACCTGGCGTCGTGCAGTCGGAGTTGAGAACGCAAGGCTCGCCGATCGAAGCGTCGTCCACCCGCGCGGTCGGGTCGTTCGCCCCGATGATCGCATTGCACGCTGCGTGCATCGCGAACGTGACGAAGGCGAGGGCGATCCCCGGTGCGGCGCGCCCCGGCCGCTTCGTGGCTCCCATCAGAACGCTCCTTGGAGTCCGATTCCCAGTCGATCGCCGGAAACGAGCGGCGTGGCCTGGAGGGCCAGACCGTCGTTCGAACGGGGCTTGGCCAGCACGAACATCGTCGCTCCGCCGGCGACCAGCACGCCCCCGGCCACGAACGCGACCGTCGACACGTTCCCCGCGGACTGCGCGTCGTGTCGAGCGGATAGGCCCGTCGGGCCGCAAACGCTCATTGCGTCGCAGTCCGCCTTCGAGTCGTTGTTGCGGCTGATCGCTTGAAGGCCGAACACCGTCCCGACGGCGAGGCCGGCCACCCCGAGCCCGCCGACCGCCAATCCCGCATAACGGAGGGGCGTCCAGAAGCTCGGCGCGACGCCGCCGGACGTCTGGTCCGGCAGCGACGGCGCCTGCTCGAGGAGTGGGACGGTGACCGTCTCGCGGGCCGCGTCCGTCGCGAGGGTCACGGTGGCCGCGAAGGGTCGGTACCCCGGCGCAGTGGCTTCGACGTGGTGGTGCCCCGGGTCGACGGGGACCGCCGTAGACCAGGATCCGGAGCCCACGACGACCCCGTCTCGTTTGATTTCCAGATGGTCGATTTTCTCGGCGCCGGCCGCGACGGAAATCGTGAGCATCGGGAGGCGCGACTCGAGCGCCGCCATGCGCTGCCGCGCCAGCCCTTCGCGATCGGGGCGGCCCTCTCTGCGCGACCGGGCCGCGACGTCGGCGAACTCACCCCATGCGCTGGCGAGGCGGCCCTGCCCCTCGTGGCACAAGGCCAGGGCGAGCAGCGTCCCGGTGCCGGGATCGAGCCGGTAGCTCTCGGTGAGCTTCGGGCACGCTTGTGGGTAGTTCTTCTCTTCGAGCAGCGCCTTGCCCGACTGGAAGAGCGACTCGGCCGCCGCCGCGTCCGCCCCTTGCGCTCGTGCTACCCGAACGTTCGTCGTGAGTGCGATCGCAATGGATGCGCAGAGAGCCGCACGGTACACGGAGTCACCCCCAGCCAGCTCGCCACGCTAACCGACAGGCAACCGACTCTGCAATGAACGTTTGATGCGTCCCGGGTGCCGGCCCGCCCCCGAAATCACGGCTTTTCCCGGCGCTTGCTGGTCTGGACGCGTTTTGTCATCCATTGGGGTGACATGGCCCGGCCCCGGCCCGCCACCGCAGGCGCACGGGTTGCGGACGGACCGCCACGGGTTGCTGACGGACGTCGCGGCGAGCGGTGTCGCGGCGTCTCAGCGCTTGCGGCCGAGCGTCTTGGCTTCCGGCGGGCGCGTCCGGCCGCGATGGATCATCTCGAAGATGCTCGAGAGGCCGAAGGGCTTGCCGCGCCGATTGATGATTCCCATCTCACGCAGTCGAGCGACGATGTCTCTCATCGGGATGCGCTCGGCAAAATACATGTGGCGCACCACGCTGAGGATCCGCTGCTCATCTCCATCCATAACGAGCTTCGACCGATCGCGAGAGAGCCTCCACCCGAACGGTGTCTCGCCGTAAAGGATGTCCCGGGCTCCTCGGGGAGCGATTACACGTCGCATGCGGCTACCTTCAGTATAACAGCCGCCGACGAACGTGCGACAGAACTCCTCGGAAACAGCGAACGGGAAAGAGCTTGACGCATGGGGGCGGCTGGACCCATGTGTTGCGCCGGATGCAACGCGACAGACGCACACTCCACGCTCGGCGAGCGATCGTCCCGGGAACATAAGCGCGGGCGAACAGCGACGGAAGTGCTTGAAACGTTTCAGGACGTGGCCAATTGGGAACCGCTCTAGCCTCGCGAAGTCCACTCGCTCGCCCGCCGCACAGGTGCCGGGCTGCCGATTGCGAAGTGGTTCTCGGTCACGAAGACGTCGCGTGGCAGGTTGCCCGCGCAGCTGCGTGCCTCGAAGCTGGGGATTTGGCGGAGGCTCGCCGGGCCATCGCGCCTGCGCTGGACCAACCGCCCGCCGACCCCGCGGAGGCCAATCTCCTGGGATTGCTGCATTTTTTGCGCGGGCAGGCAGGGAGCGCGCGCGATGTCTATTTGCGAGCGCTGGGCCGCTGGGGAGAGTGGCCGGCCCTCCTTTTCAACATGGGCGTTTGCGACCTGAAGCTCGGGGTCGTCGGCGAGGCGCGTTCGTATCTGGAGCGGCTGGTGTCGATTCGGCCTCGCCACCGTCGCGCGTGGACTTGCCTGGCCGTCGCGTACAGACGGATGGGAGACGAAGAACTCGCCCGCAACGCGATCGTGCGAGCGCGAGCGATCGCCGAAGGAACTGCGCAGGTAGACAGGCCCGCCAGGCCATGGGCTCCAGGTGTCGACGTCGGCCCGGCGCGAACGCCGGGGGGGACGACCGCCGCTCGTCGGGCTGAGGCGACGTACGAGGAGGCCGCGCGCGATTTTCTCTCGATCTCGGAACGCTCGCGAGAAGGAGCATCGATATCCACCGCAGGCGCGACTTCGCACGAGGTTCCCTTTCGCGACGGCTCCAGGATGGACCAGGCGATGGATTCCGCGGAGGAGCTCCTTGCGCCGCCGTCGCAGCCCTCTCTCGTGGACGCCCAGCTCGCGTTCATCCCCCGCTCGGTGCCGGCAGGTCTTCCCCGAGAAGTGCGCCTGCCATGGTTCGCCTCGCACCTGGTCGCGGCAGTGCTGGCGGCTGCCGCTGGATTTGCGCTCGCGCAGGGGCTCGCCAGGCGATCGACGCCCCGAAGTGCGTCGCTCCCGCAGGTTCGGCCGCCGGCGCCGCGCCACCACGAATCCGGCACTCTGCGCGAGGCACCCGCCGAGCTGCGTACGATCGCGTCCGAAGACGCCGGCGCGGTGCCCGGGTCTTCGCGTTCGAACCCCGGGACCGATATCGCCGCGTTGACCGGATTGCTTCGGACTCCCGAGAGCGCGCGAGGACATCGCGTATTCGTCGACGGTCGCGTCCGAGGAGGCGCTGGGGACCCCATCCGTCTGCCGTGCGGCCCGCACGAGGTCCGGGTCGGCAGTGCCGGCAGAAAGCAGCAAATCCGTCTTCCGTGCGGCGGCGAGATTGATGTCGAGCCGTAGCTGCGCACGAACCGTCCAGCGCTAGTTCGCGCACGAAACCGACCAGCGCTAGCTCGCATGCGAAGGCCAGAGCGCGGGCTGCATTTGAAACCCGCCCTAGCTGCAGCATTCCCGCGACGCCATCCGCTCGGCCCACGCTCTGCCCACGCCCCCCCTCACGCTCCACTACCCGTGAGGCTCCACGTGCGCGAGCGCAAAGCCGCCTTCGTACCTGCCCCTCCGACTACTTCCGAGTTGACGAGATGCGTCTCATCGAGTTCATATATCCCAAATGAGCTCCCTCAAATCACGCCTCGAATCATTGGCCTCCTCGTTCGCCACGGAAGTGGTGCGCGCGATCCAGGGCGCGTCGCTCCAGGAATTGCTCGGCGAAGTCGGCGGCAGCCGTCCCGGCGCGGGCCGCGCGAACGGCTCGGCAGTCACGAGCAGCGGTCCGAAAGCGACCCGAGCCGCTCGGCGAAGTGGGCGACTCCCGCGCCGCTCCGCAGACGACATCGCGAAGACACTCGACCGGGTCGTTGGCCTGGTGAAGCGCCACAAGGAGGGTCTCCGCGCGGAGCAGATTCGCTCCGAGCTCAACATGCAATCCAAGGAGATGCCGCGCGTCCTCAAGGAAGGCATCTCCAAGAAGGTTCTGAAGAGTCGCGGCCAAAAGCGCGCAACCACGTATTTCGCGTCGTGAGAGGCGTCGTCGGTCAGCGCCGCGCGCCCGGCCATGCCGGTGATTGACCTCGGCCGGGTATCGGGATGCCTTTCATGGACGACGAGGCTCGCGCCTGGGTGGAGGCGCTCGGTCTCGCCCCTCATCCGGAGGGAGGACTCTTTCGTGAGACATTTCGTGCGCGGCTGATCGTGCCCGGACCGCAGGGGCACCGGTCGGCATCGACAGCCATATACTTCTTGCTCCCCGCGGGCAGCACCTCTGCCCTGCACCGTGTCCAATCCGACGAAGCGTGGCACCACTACGCCGGCGATCCCCTCGAGCTTCATACGATAGACGCCGTAGGGCATCACGGCGTGACCCTTCTCGGGAAGGAGCTCCCGCGCATGCGGCCTCAGCACGTGGTCCCCGCGGGCACTTGGCAGGCGGCCGTTCCGATAGGGAATCGCTTCGCCTTGTGCGGGTGCACGGTGGCCCCCGGGTTCGACTTCGCCGATTTTGAGATGCCCAGTCGCAGCGAATTGCTCCAGTTGTTTCCGCAGCATGCGGCGTTGCTCGAGCGATTGGCACGAAGTTGATCGGCCGCGGGGCCCAAGTCCATGGTTGACGGAGGGCCCCAATCGTTGGATGGGAAGCCCATGCGAAATGCCGTTCGGATTCCGGCCTTCTTTTGGGCGTTGCTCATGCTGGCCGCCTGCACGTCCTCTTCGGGGAAGGGGCCCACACTCGTGCCCTCTGCGTCGCAGCCGTCGTACGCGCTCCGGTACGGGGACGAGCTCAGCGCCTCCACGAAGGCGATCGGCCAGGCGCAGGCCGACGAGAAGTCGATCGCGTCAGGATTCGCGGGGCGCGTCGACGAGCTCAAGAAGCCGGACTGGGACCTCGTGCTGGCCGTGATCGACGAGTCGGACGCAGCGGGCAAGAGCGCCGATTTCGCCGATGCCCATGGCGAGGTGGACGCCGTGCGGACGTTCTGGTCGCGCGAGAAGGACTCGATCACGTCCAAGGTCGCCGGCAACGCGCAGTACACGATCAAGCAAGCTCCCAACTGCACGAACGTGGACGTCGGCGGTTCCGTTCAGTACGCGCTGAACGACTCCGTCGAGAAGGCGCTGCAGAAGCGGCTGCGAGCGTCGAACAACGCGTTCGTCCTCATCGACCGCAACAAGGCGTCGCTCGGCCCGGCGAATGTCGCCTCGCTCGAGAAGCTCGCCGACGACATCGCGCAGGCCAGCTACGTGGTCCACGTCGAGCTCGTGCTGGAGGGAGAGCGTCTGCGCCGGCTGCTCTCGGACAGAGGCAGCATCGCAGCGACGCTCGACCGGTACGTTCAGGACGAGAAAGCGTTCCAGGCGCAGTCTGGACGGAGCGACGCCGACAAGAAGGCCAGCGACGATCGGATCATTGGGGCCGGAAAGGCGAAGGCCAGCGCAGACCTCGCGGCGTCTCAGGCCGAGCCTGTGGCCAAGGACCTCGACCCAACGATCGACACGGCGACGAAGGACTACGACGCGGCGCTCAAGGCGTTGCGCGACAAGATCGCCGACAAGAAGAGAACCGCGTAGCGCCCCGTCTTGGAAAGCGCAGCGGGGGTCGGAAGCGAGCGACGCATTTGAGGCCGTCGCGAACGCGTCATGCGTCACATTGGATCCCAGCCAAGGAGGCGCGGTTCATGCGTGGGGCCTTTCGACGTGCCGGCCGGGTCGGAGGCGTACAAGTGCCGGACGTTCGCCAACCCCTTCGGCGGGCAGGACACGGACATCAAGACATACGAAGAGCACATGACGCGAGGCTCGCATCACATGTTTCTCTTCTTCGTCCCGAACGCGGTCGACGGTCCGCTCGGCGATTGTCCGAGCGGCGGTCTCGAGTTTCATCCGTATCCGTTCACGGCGCAGGTGCCCGATTCGACTTTGACCTATCCGGCCTCCGTCGGCTCCCTCGTGCCCGGGAACACCGGCTTCATGCTGAATGCGCATTTCCTGAATGTCGGTGCCCAGGATCTGCAAGCGACGCTCACGGTGACGCTGCACGTCGCCGAGCCGGGGAGCGCGACGCAGTTCACCGCGACCGCCGGAAGCCAGGCCCTGTATCAGACGACGTCGTGGGACAGCCCCGTGCCGGCGCTCTATACGCCGCCGCTCGAACTGGCCAGTGGGACGAACGTCACGTTTTCGTGCACCTACGTGAACGACACCGGGCAGACGCTCACTTTCGGTGAGTCGGCGCAGACCAACGTCATGTGCATTTACGAGATGCTTTTCTATCCGGTCGCCGATCCGAAAAACCCGACCATCGAGTGCGAGATCTAGCGCTCCCCGCGGGCGCGCGCGGACGCGCTCCCGCTCACGAGCTCAGTTGGTACTGCGCGGCTGCCCCGTCAGCTGCTGAACGATCTCCCACGAGTGCTTCCCGTACTTCCAGCAGATCGCGTCCTCGACCGTGCCGATCCGGAAGCCCTTCTGCTTCATGTATCCTGTGTTCGGATCGAAGAGGATCGAGATCGCGTCGTGCGTCCACCCGAAGATCCCGTGCATGAGGACTATCCCGTACGCCGATCCGTTGTTCGGCGTCCCGATGAGGTTTTCGACAGCGGCGGCGATGCTCTGCCCGGTCTGGCAGGGCGCGGGGTTGTTGTTCATGTCCGTGCACATCGTTCCGTTGTCGTAGAGGGAATCGGTCGAGTCGAGATTCCAGCCGATGGAGACCGCGTACTTGGCGACCTCTGGCTGCACGTAGGTGCTCGTGCCAACTTGATAGGGCTCGCCAAACGGCGCGCGGAACCGCGTGAGGTGCGGCCGGTCTCCCATGGACAGCGAATTGATCACGGTCTCGACGCCCGAGACCTCCATGTCGACGCAACTCGCGTCGGAGCAATAAGGGAGCCCGTCGCCCGTGCTTCCGGCGAGGTGGGCGTGATGGACGGTGTGGTTCCCCGGGTTGTGAAGGGTCAGGATGTCCGTCACCGCGGCGAGACACTCCGAATCGGCCGACGCCGACGAGATGTCCCCGCACGCGTTGTTGGTATTGAGGAAGAAGTCCCAGTGCAGGTGGTTCATGTCGAGCCACTGGAGATTGGCCGTCACCCAGTGACCGGGCATCTTCGCCATGCTCGTGTTGGCGCCGTCGGGAACGTCGTCGAGTGTCGGGATGATGACGTCCGGCGGGATGTACGTCGGCTGCGACTCGAAGCCCGTGCCCGGGTACATGTCGATCGGGGCGGCAGTGGTGAGCGCTGCGCAGCTGGGATTCAGGCAAGAGCCCCCGGCGCAACCGCCGGATTGGCTCGGCCCGCTTCCGCTTCCCGAGTCGCGACCGGAGCTTCCGCCGGAGCTGCTGGTGGAGCTTCCGGAGCTGCTGCCGGAGGTGCTCCCGGAGCTGTTCGAGCCCGAGGTGCTCCCCGAGCTGGACCCCGAGC
>CALKVG010000013.1 GCA_937998045.1 uncultured Myxococcales bacterium | reverse complement strand
GGACCATCCCGCCGCGACGGGAACGTGAGAAGCCCCATGAACCGCGCATTCCCCCGGATTCTTGACCCCACGGCCGACTCGGAGGCCCCGCGCCGCGCGTTTCAGCAGCGCGCGATCGACATGCTCGACGCGTGGTCGCACGGCGATGACCACGGCGTCGAGGCGTACGACGACGAGCTGCGGGAGCACGAGTTCGAGCCCTTCGCGATCGGATCATTCGCGCTCGTGCGCACGCGCTCAGGGCGCGTCTACGCGCTCATTCGCGTGGACACGGTGCTCGGCCACTTGTGCCTCGCCGTCCACCTCGAGCGCTACGCCACGCGGCAACTCATCACGACGGGCTTCGACTTCGGCGATATCGTGCATGCGGTCAGTCACGTCGCCGACGATCTCGGTCACGCCACGGCCTCGATGGCCAAGGGGATCGGCCGGGGCATCTCGCACGAGGTGCACGACGTCGCGCACATGGCGCAGGACCTCGGCCACACGGCCGCGCACATCGGCTCGGGCCTGGTGCATGCGGCGCAGGCTGCGATCAATTCGGGGGCTCACGCCATCGAGGAGGCAGCGAAGGCCTCCGGCGGGGCGATCTCCTCGGGGGTGAAGGCGGCCGCCAACCTCGTCTTGCGCGCGCACTTCGGGGATCTCGGCGCCAACAACATCATCAAGGGCATCGTCAATGCGGCGAAGTCGGGCGTGGCCCTCGCGCGAAACGCGGCGAACACCCTGGCCAAGGGCCTGGAGGTCGTGACCAAGGCCGTCGACTTGCCCAAGCTCGTAGCCGACGCGATTCCGATCCCCGCCGTGCGGGGGATCGTCTCGGCGATCGACCCGCTCCAGAAGTTCGGGGACGCCGTGGAAGCGCTCCGGCGCGGCGACATGGGGCGGCTGAAGAAGATCGCGACGGAGGCCTTGTCGACCGTCGAGGGCGTCGTGTCGCTCGTTCCTGGAATTGGCACGGGGATCAGCGCGGCCCTGAGTACCGCCGAGGCCCTGCTCGAAGGGGGCAGTCCCCTGGATATCGCGATCCATGCCGCATACGGGGCGATCCCGATTCCTCCGGGGCTGCGGCAGGTGACCGACAGCGTGCTCGATGCCGTCCTCGCCCTCATCGAGGGCAAGGGCATCACCGACGCCGCGCTGGCGGTCGCGCGCGATCGGGTGCCGTCGGGCATCCCGCGCGACGTGTTCGACACGCTGGTCAACGTGGTCGTCAAGCATCGCCCCATCGTCAAGGCGACCGAGGACCTGGCGGCCCACTACGTGAAGCAATACACGTCGGGCATCGGCGATGCCCTCGAGCACGGCCTCGCCGGCGCGGTGGGCCCTGCTGTCTCGGCGGCCCTTTCGAAGCTTCCCGATGCGAGCCACGCCTTCGAGGGCTTCCCGGCCGAACTGAAGCGCGCCGCACAAGGAGCGCTCGGCTCCGTCGCGCACGGGCTCGAGCAGGGAGCCGCGCACGCGGCCAGTACGATCGCGAGCTCCGCCGCGGCGGTCCACCCGGAAGCGCGCCTGCACCTCGCGCTCCACGGCGCGCACCCGGGAAGGGGGTAGGGGCCATGGGCTTCTTCGACGACATCGTGCACACGGTCGGCGCGTCGCTCGCCGCGCTCTTCCCCCATCCGCCGCCCGTCATCCACGCGGCTGCCAGCACGATGCTCCGCGCGATGGTGGGCGACCCGCAGGCCCACGCGAAAGTGACCGAGCTGGCTCGCCGCTCGCCGCCGATGGCCGAGCTTCTCTCCCACGCCCACGAACGATTCGCTCAGCTTCCGGCTTTCTGGCAGCGCGCCGAAGCCTATGCGCGCGCCGCGGATCGGGGTTTGCTGCCACATCCGAGGGCGCCGCGGCCCGCGCCCTGGCTGCGCAGCGCTCCGGGCGGCTCCGACCCGCTCGCCTACCACAGGCTCGCGCTCCGACCCGCGCCCGCCGCGGCGGAGCACCAGGCGGCGCTCTCGGCGATCCTCGCCCACATGCCGTTCGGGATGATCCGAACGGCGCGCGTCGGGCTCCCGGCGGCTCACGCGAGCGGTCGCGCCGCGCACGGCGCGCACGGGGGCGCGCGGACGTTTCGCCAACCGCCGCTCCGAGGAGCGCGGCATGGGCAGGGGTGGCGCCGTCTGAACGACGGCGCGCCCGAGCACGAGCGCTCGCGCTGGGCGGGGCCGTGGGGCTGGGGCGCCGACTACCTGCTCGACGAGCGCGACGAGCTCGGGGACCTCGACACGGCCGACGAGGGCGAACCCGAATGGGGCGAGAGCCGACGCTCGTCCTGGATGGCCGACTGAAAGCAGGACGCGATGAAGTCGATCATCCCCGCCACCCGCAGAGAGCGCGTCACCAACTACGGCGATACCGTCGTGGTCAAAGGCAAGCAGCGCCCGACGGCGTTCACGGTCCAGAAGGGCGACGGCGCCCCGATGCTGATTACGGCGCAGGTCGAGGACTTCTTCGTTCCGGCGGCCGCCGTCGGCACCGCCGACTTCCGCCCCTTCCTGCACGTCGAATGGGGCCACGGCGCCACGATGGCCCGGAGCGACTTCGACGTGACCTTCCGCCAGCGCATTCCGCTGGCTTGCTCCACGGTCGAAGTGCAGGCGTTCATCGCGGCGCTGCCCTTCCCCGGGCAAACCGGGCGCGTTCCTTCCGTCCCCGATGATGCGCGCGCCAAGATCCGCGCGTTCGTGAGCGAGGGCCTCGACGGGATCCGCCTCTTTCCGACGCGGTGGATCACCCAGACGAACCTGAGCGCGGGTGTCATTGCCGACGAGCAGGCGCGCCTGGCCACGCTGCGCGCCTTCAATCCCGCCACCACCGAGTCCGGCGCGTCGCTCTTTCTCTTGCTCTTCGATCAGGACAGTACGCCGAGCGGCAACGAACAGCCCATCGACGGGATGCCGCTGCCGTTCAACACGCGGGCCTTCGGAGGCCTCGCGAACCTGCCCCTCGGCGAGACGCGCGCCTTCGTGCACGGCATCGCGTGGGGCGTGTCCTCCACGGCGTTCGTCCACACCCCCATCGACTCGCCGATCTTTCTCGTCGCCGAACTCGAGCAATAGCCCCCCGCTCCCCATCCTCAGGAGTCCTGCCCATGCCTGCCATGTCCGTATTTCCCTTTCCTGTCGTCGTCGCCCGCGCCGGGATCAACGGCGCGCGTACTTACGCTGTCTCGCCGGAAGACGTCACCGTCGTCGTGCAGGAGATGCCCGACGAGGGGCTCACCGTCCTCTTGCCCGGCGCCTCGTCGCCCGTGCCGCCGAGCGACGGCGATTTCTACATCACGGCCGACCCTCACGGCCTCATCACCGTAGACGACTCGCTCACGGTCGACGGCAACGGTTTTCCCATCTTGGGGATAGCCACTCTCGTGCTCACCGATCCGTTCTCGTGGGCCGCCTTTCAGTTCGACGCCCAGAGCAAGCTCTGGATTGCGTTCATCGGACGGCTGCCGCCCAAGCAACTCGAGCTGGTGCGACGCCGACGCCTGCTCGGCTTCGAGCCCAGGGCCTGAGACCCCACTCACCGCACGGAGATTCACCCCCCCCATGGCCCTCGATGACGCGTTCTGGCCTGCCCTCTGGAAGCTGGCGATGGCGACCGGCACTCGCCCGGAGCTGCTGCTCTGCGTCTGGTTCGCCGAGAGCGATCTCGAGCCCACCGCCGAGAACTCCGCCGGTTGCATTGGCCTCAATCAGACTTGTCCGAAGCCGAATGGCCCGGGGTTTCCGTCGACTCCGGCCGCGTACAAGGGGTCGCCGGCGAGCGCTCAAGTCGCATGGATCGCCCGACAGGTCGAGAGCGCGGTCAAGCTCAATGGCGGTCCGTTCCAGAGCGCCGCTCGCTACTGGCAGGCGAATTGGATGCCCGCGACGCTCTCCACGGCGAAGGCCCCTGACGCCGTGATCGCGGGCAAGGATGGCCCCTACGCGTGGGCTTATCGAGACAACGCCGGCCTGGACGCGGACAAGGACGGGCGCATCACCCTCCAGGACCTCGGCGACCGGCTCGAGCTCCTGGTGCTCTCGCGCGGAGCGCCCCTGACTCGCGCGATCCGCCTCGCGTACGCAAACCGGCCCGCCGCCGCTCCGTGGAGCGAGCCGGAGCTGGTCATCCACGAGCCCGCACCGGCCACGCCGTCAGGGGCGCCACCGTCCGCGGGGCCGATCGCGAGCGGCGGAATCGGGGGCGGTGGTGCGGCGCTCTTGACGATCCTCTTCGCCCTCGCCCTGGCGGTCGCGCACGGAGGTCGCGCATGAACCTCGAGCCCTTCGTCCATCCCGACCAGGTGCGCGCGCTCCAGGCACGGGTGCACCCGGCGATGGCGGCGCTACTGCGCGCGGAGCTCGCCGGCGACAAGGCGCACAGGGGCCGGGCGCGCGAAGCGGCGACCCTTGTCGCGGACTGGAACCGGTACCTGGCCGCCGAGGTGGACTGGCTCTCGGCTCCCGACGCCCTCGAGCACGGCCTGGACCTGGAGGCGCGCCTCGCAGGGCTTCAGGGCCCGGGCGGCCCGCGGCACGGCGCGCACAACAGGGGCCCCCATCGGACCGGCAGCGTGCTCGGCATGCCCACCGTCGGCGAGCTTTCCGATCTGCTCGACGCGTTCTCCTACCAGGTCGGCATCTTGACCGCCGCCTTCAACGATTGCGGCGACTGGCAAACGAAGGATCCGACTACGTACGCGCAGTGGCAGAAGGACTTTCAGAGCGCCATTACGCAATTCGGTAGCGCGTGGGACCAGGCGCACGCGCGGATCACGAGCGTTCCGCAAGCCGCCTGGAGCTTCTGGCCCGCGGGCGACGCGTGGGACAACGTGCTCGGCACCAAGCACCTGTTCACCGACTTGGACCGGAGAATGCGCGCGGCCGGCATCTGCGCGCCGCCCGACTATTCGCTCATGCCGCAGCCCAAGTCGTCCGACTTGGACCTCAAGGCCTACAACTTCTCGGGAGCGGTCTTGCAAGGCGTGCGCAGCGGCGTGAACGCGCTTGGAAACGCCGTCTCGAGCCCCGTTCCGTGGATCGCCATCGGGGCGGTTCTGGCCATTCTCATCGCATGGAAATTGGGGAAGTGACCCAACTCACCCGAAGAGCAGAACCATGAATCAGCAAGAAGATATGCGGGATTGGCTCGAGGGGGCCCTCGAGCAGGGTACGACCCGGCTCGAGCTGCGCGCCAAGCTCGACGACAAGCGGGTGCGAGGCTGGAACTTGGCGGGCCCCGGCACCGCCGCGAACGACACCGGCGGATCATCCGAGCGGCTAGCGAGGATCGCTCAGGAGGTGATCGCCGCTGCCACACGCGACGGACGCGCCCAGCCCGCGTCGCGCGTCGTCTACGTCCTCTTCGCCTGCGGACCGGAGGAGGACGAGTACCTCGATCGCTTCTTTCTCCAGGTCGAGGGCAGAAGCACCAAGGGCCGCCTGTCGGGGGAAGAGGACGAGCCGGCGACGCTCGCCGGCCTCACTTCGCAAATGATGCGCCAGAACGCCGAGCTCCATCGGCTGCTCATCTCGGCGCAGGAGGGACGCGCCGAGGCGGACGAGCGCATGAACGAGCGGCTCATGAAACGAGTGGAGGAGCACGAGGACAAGCGCGCCATGCTCCTGGCCACCTGGGAGGAGCTCGCGTTGATGCAGGCGGACCGAGAGAAGGCCCGTCGCGAGGCGGACATCGTCGAGAAGCGACACGAGTACCTGAAGACCAAGCTCGACATGGTGCTTCCGGTCGTGCTCAACGCGGTGGCGACGCGTGGCCGGCTTGGGGCTCCGGCCTTCTTCGGCGAGGAGATGCTTCGCCAGCTCCTCAATTCGCTCAGCCAGGAGCAGGTCGACGCCATCCAGCAGGGGAGCCTGCCGCCGCTCGACGACGACCAGAAGATGCTGCTCTTCACGCTGTACCAGGCATTCGGCAGCAAGGAGAGGCACAAGGAAGAGCAGGAGAGGACAGCTTCGGGCAGGCCTTCGGCGAGCGGCGCACCAGGACCGGAGGGAGAGACGCCATGAGCAGCCGCGCCATCGCCCCCGGAGCGGACGGGTCCTTCACGTTGCGGAGCGGTCGCCTCTATCGGCTGCTGGTGCTCATCAACGGGCCCCCGGCGGAGGCCGAGCTCGAGGGGGCCCTGGTCAAATCGGGATTCTCCGAGGCGGATCTCGCCCTGTCGTCGGAGCGCACCTGGCGATTCGAGCGTCCGCACGACTGGCCAGCCGAGCCGCTGCCTGCCATCGCCGCCAACGAGCAGCTCGCGCGCATCTCGGGGTCGTTCATGGGCGGCACGATCCGAATCCGCCCGGATACGCCCATCGCCGGCGGGGGAACCTTCACGATCCTGGCCGCCTGGGACTACGGGCCGGCGCGCGCCCATCACGCGCCCGAAGCCGAGGGCGAGACGACGGGCGCCGCGCGCCCGCGTCCGGATCCCATGAAGGTCGTGCTCCTGGCCGGGTCGGCCGCCGCGCTCACGGGCATTGGGTGGGCCGCCTGGCGGGCCGTATCGCTCAACCGCCGTGTGCGGCGCGACGAGGAGCGTCTGAAGTCGCTGGCCCTGCGTGCCGACCGCGCGCGAATGGCAGGCCGCGTGCGCGCGCTCATGAGCGAGGGCCACACGCCGCGCGATGCCGAGGCCATCGCCGCGACCGAGCGCGACCAAGGTTTCAAAGAAGACCCCGACCCCCACGCGTGTCCGCAGTGCGGCGCGCCCCAGTCCGGAGAGCGTTCATGAAGAAGAAGAGCAAGAAGAAGCCGCACCACACCAAACTCCACGGCGCCGCGCTCAAGGCGTGGAAGAAGAAGCACGGCATGCGTGTGGGGCGCAGCGCAGCGAAGCGCCCGGCCGCTAAAGCACGCCACGCCGCCGCGCGGCCTCGCAGTCACCCGACGCGAAGCGCCCCGCGGCATCCTCCGCGCGCGCGCCCGCACACGGCGCCCGTCCGTCACCACCACCGCTGCCCCTACTGCGGTCATGACGCACGGCACGACGCCAACGTCGGCTGCCTGCACTTCGACGGCAAGCACTTCTGCACATGCCGTCATCGATGATCCGCTGAGTCACCCCCCCGCGCTTTCCCCGCGAGAGAAGACATGGAAACCACAACGCACGATACGGATACGCGCCCCTTCACCGTCGCCGACCTCGCGGCGCACGTCGAACGTGTCGAGCACGCGCTCGCCACGGCCGGGATGTCCGAGGTGCTGGCGCTGTTCCACCGCCTCAACGCGGCAGCCCAGCGCAGCGGACTCGGGGGCTCGCGAATCCCCTTTGGTCTCATCGGCCAGCCGATCGACCGCGGGCAGGATCTCGTCGAGATCAAGCCCCAGATATGGTGCCAACCCGAGCACCTGGTGCTCACCGCCGAGACCGCGCGCGGCTTCGAGCTCGTCGACTTCAAGGTGGGCAAGAACTCGCAGTTTGGCGGGCTCGAGTGTCTGCCGCTCGATACCTTCAGCGTCGATAGCTACGCGCGCGGGGGAGAGCGGCTTTCGAGCGTGCAGGCGTGGCACGGCACCGACGTGTGCCTTCCGGGGATGCCCATCACCCTCTTCGTGCACGCGCTGCGCCGAGGGCCGATCCAGTTTCGCGGGCTGCTCTGGTGCCGCGGGCGGTGGATGCCGTGACCCAGGCGACTCCGCTCGTCAGCTCCTTCCCGGTGCCCCCCTCGGGATCGGACTACCCCGTGATGCGCGGGACGCGGTACCGCGCGACCGTCAGCGTCTCGAACAACTTCGACCGCGGCGCCATCGCCGGCTACCTCGTGGGACACGGCTGGAGCAGCGTCCAGCTCTGGGAAGGGAGCGATCCGTTGCCGGCCGACTGGCCGAGCGGCGAGCACCTCTCGGGCCTCGAAGACAACCATAGGTGGCTTCGAGGGGAGGCGACCCGCTCGGGGGAAAGCAGCTCGCTCGGCACAAGCTCACCCTGGCCCTTCACGATCTACCGCGTCGCGAACCTCTGGCGGGTGGTCGCCGCGCCGGCGCCGTCCGCAGCGGCTCCGACCTCCGCGCCGCCCGTCATCGGGCCCGGAGCGGGCCCCATGGGACTCGACCCGGGCATTCCCCAGCACCTCGGCGCCGCCGTCTTCCGCGCGTGGAGCACCGAGACCGATCCTGCCGCGCTCCGCGCGCTCGCGGCGACCCTGCGCATGGGGGGCTACCCGATTGCGGCCGACGTGCTGGACCAGCAAGCGCTCCAGGTCGAGGGTCCGGCGCAGCCCCAGCCCCCCGCGCGCCCGCGCAGCCGCCGCGCCCTTCATGCTGCCGCCGCCATCGGCGGTTTCCTTCTCTCCATGCTCGCGTCGGCCCGGAGGTAGCCCCGCCATGCTGCGCAGGCTTCGCAACGCTCCGACTACGGCCCTCATCACCGCCGGTGTCGCCGTGGGCCTCTTCGTCGGGCGTTCGATCTCCGAGCTCGTCCCCGACGTGCTCGGCGTCGGCGCCGCCATGTTCGCGGCGGGTCTGCTCGTGGGCGTCATCGTGGGCCTCGGCTGGCGCACGCGACCTGGGCGGACCCCTGCGGCCCAGTTGCCGCCCAAGGCTCGCAACGAAAGGACCCACAAGCCGTGAATCCCTGGATCGGAGTCGCCCTCATCGGCATCGGCGTCGCCGCCGACGTCGTTCTGACGCTGACGCACAACCAGGTCCCTTCGCTCGTCGTGAGCGTCGTCGTCGCCGGCATCGGCGTCGTGCAGGCGTTCGCGCACGCGCGCTCCCGATCGAACGGCGCCTCGGCGCCGCCCCTTCCCAGGAAAGAACACACCAACGGTACCGGAGGAATCGAATCATGATGACACGAGCTCAGGGTCGCGCGCAGAGGCGCGCATTGATGAAAGAGATCGCCCGCGAGCACCGCAAGCAGACGCGCGAGAAACTGGGCCGCCTTCGCCAGGAGCTACGCGACGCGCGCGCGCTTCGCCGAAGCGAGCTTCGGCAGGCCAAAGAACGATGCCGAGCCGCACGCCTTGCGGTGCGCGCCGAGGCGCGCGAGCTGCGGGCGCGCGTCCTGGCCGAGCTTCGCGAGACCATCCGCCGCGACCGGGTCAAGGCGCGCGAAGTGTGCGCGGTGGGGCTGGCCGAAGCCCGCGGCATCGCCGACCGAATCGAGCGCGCACGCGCCGAGCTGCACGCCGAGCGGTCCTACCACCAGGAGCTGCGGCGCATCGAGCGCGCCAACCGCGAGCGGCACCGCGAGACCAAGCACGCCAACCGCCGCGAACGACGCGCCGAGAGTGACGAGCTGGTCAGGTCCAACATACCCGAGGAGCTTATGGGCCTTTGGGAAAACGTGAAAGGATCCATTCGTGGATCGGATCGCATGAGCCGCACAGAGGCCTTTTTGAAATACGCAGAAGAGCACCCCAATGAGGTGATCGCCATTCTGGAAGATCGCACCGAAGCACTGATTCGCGATCTCGAAAAGAGGGAGCTCGAAGCTCGTCGCGAGCTTCGCCGCGGGCCCCCGCGCGAAGTGTACTCGGACGTGGTGCCGTTCTGACGACCTTCAGCCCTTCTTGACCTTATTGGCGCCTTGACCTCCCGATAACGACCTGTCCCGAGACCGCGTGATCGGTCTCGCCAAAGGCAAGTAGTGGAGGCTGCGGCCTGCGTGCCGCTCGCTTCAACGCCGATCGTCCATCTGCAACTCGTGCTGCGAGGAAGTACACCCATGAAACGAACACTCGGTAACACCCTCTTTACGTTGGCGCTCGCGCTGGTCGTGGCCGCGTCCTGTTCGGATCCGGCACCCGGTGTTGAATCTGCGTGCCCTGCCCTGGAGGTCGGGGCGGGGCCGCCACCCGTGATTGCCGCGCAGGACCCCGGTCCGCGCGCGGGGAGCGCACGGGCCGGAGGCTACTATCCCACGCTCAGCGCGGGAGAGCAGGCCGTCTTCGCCCAAGCGCTCGAGCGCTTCCAGGAGGTCGACTCGGTATCCGGCGCGGTCTCGGGCGAGTCGGGTGTCGGGCTCGGACCGACGTTCAATGGCAATAGCTGCGCGATGTGCCACGCCCAGCCGGCCGTGGGGGGAAGCAGCCCAGGGCTTCGCAGCCCTCAGCGTCCGATCCCAAACCCGCAGCTCGCGCTCGCGACGCTCGACGGAGCGACCAACATCGTGCCGCCCTTCGTCACCGCGGACGGCCCGGTGCGCGAGGCGCGCTTCGTCTCCGTCGCGGGTGCCGACGGGGCCGCGCGCGACGGGTCTGTGCACGACCTCTTCACGATCCGTGGGCGCAAGGACGCGATCGGATGCGAGCTCAGCCAGCCGGACTTCGCGTCCGAGCTGGCGACCGGCAACGTGATCTTCAGGATCCCAACGCCGCTCTTCGGCCTCGGCCTGGTCGAAGACACGCCCGACGCGACCCTGGCCACCAACCTCGCCGCCGACGCGGCGACCAAGTGCGGCCTCGGCATCGCCGGGCGCTTCAACACGAGCGCCAACGACGGCACGATCACCCGTTTCGGATGGAAGGCGCAGAACAAATCCCTCCTCGTCTTCGCGGGCGAGGCCTACAACGTCGAGCAGGGGGTCTCGAACGAAGCCTTCCCGAACGAGCGATCCGCCGCTCCCGGCTGCGTCTTCAACGCGACGCCCGAGGATTCCACCAGCCTCACCAACCCCAGCGACGGCACGGCCTCGACGACGTCCTCCGACGTCGTCAACTTCGCCCTCTTCGCGCGCTTGTCGGCACCCCCGGCGCCGGCGCCGTTCTCGCCGTCGGCGGAGGACGGGCAAGCGCTGTTCGCGCGCGTCGGCTGCGCGCAGTGCCACACGCCGTCGCTCACGACTGGCGCCTCGCCGTTCACCGGCATGTCCCGCGTCACCTACCACCCCTATTCGGACTTCGCGCTCCACAGGATGGGCACGGGGCTCGCCGATGGCGTCGAGCAGGGCGCCGCCGCGGACGACGAGTTTCGCACGGCACCCCTATGGGGACTCGGTCAGCGCCTCTTCTTTCTGCACGACGGGCGTACCAGCGACCTCGGGGCGGCCATCGCGGCCCACGCGAGCCCCGGGTCGGAGGCGAATGCGGTCGTGCGGATGTTCAGCGCCCTCTCGGCGCCCGAGCAGATCCACCTGCTCGCGTTCCTGCGCTCCCTCTAGCCGACCAAGCGAGAAGACGTGCATTGCGCGGGTCGGGCAACTTGCTGTCAGCGAGGTGGCGGTCCATACACCCGTACCGAAGCGAGCTTTCGTGCCGGCTGGGTTCGCGGCTCATGCACACTGCGTGCGCGGGCGCAGGCTCTTCGCCGCCGCCTCACGACGGATGAGCCCACGGACGTAGCCGGCTGCTGTTGCCTCGAGCCCCTCGGGGCTCAGCTCCGAGGAGCGCAGTTGTACAAGCTGTTCGAGGAGATCCCGGTCCTGGCGGGTGAGTCGAAGCGTCAGGGTCGTGTCCACGACGCTTTGCCTGTTCGCGCGCGCAGGGCGAGCCATGATAACCATCAGGCGTGCAAGCGGAGCACCCGACGCGGGGAGCGCTGGATAGCGCCCCGTTTCTTGAACACGGGATCATCCGCAGCGGTGGCGCAAATGCTCAAGCGAGACAAAAAGCCTCACCGAGGAGGCTTGCTTCTCGCTGCCACTCCCTCCGCGTGGCCGAACGCAGGTCCGGAGATCGGCGCGCAAAAAGCCCGCGAGCGAGCGAAACATTTTCGGCCTTCGGCTTGCAAGACCCTTGTAAGAGCACGCGCGGAAAGATCGCACCGGAAACACGATGGGATGGCTGCGCCCAGCGGAAGGGAACGACGAGTGACGTACCGCAATGGATCCGCCGCCGCAGCTTCCGCCGCGTTCCCCTCGGAACCGCCCTCCGAGATCAGCGTGGCGAACCGTATCGGCCAGCTCCACGCCGCTGGCGAGGCGCTCCAGGAGGTCCTGCACGACGCTCAGCGATTCGCGGCGCGCGCTTCCCGGCGCGTGCCGGCGAGAGAGAGGGTCGTCCTCCTGGTGGACGATTCGAGCGATACGCGCGACCTCGGCGAGATCGGTCTGAGCCGCCAAGGCTTTCACGTCGAACAAGCCGCAGACGGGTTGGAGGGTGTCAAGAAGGCGATCGCTCTTGTGCCCGACGTCATCGTGATGGACTTCGAGATGCCGGTCATGAACGGCGGAGAGGCCGTTCGCCGCCTCGCCTCCGACGACCGTACGCGCAGCATCCCCGTCGTGATGGTCTCCGGGGCCCCCGATCGAGTTTCGCGCGAAGTACGGCTGGCCTGTGCCGCCTTCCTTGCCAAACCATGCTCGGCCGACGACCTCGGCACGCTCCTTCACTTGATCATCGGGGCTCGCGGCGCTGCCCCCGCGAGCGGCTCACGGCCATCGCTCATCGCGTTGTCCACCAACAACAAGTAGCGAAAGCTGATGGCGCCGCCGCCTCTGCATCCCCTTGGGGGTCCCGGCGATCGAACCACGCGGGCCTTCGTGCTCGTCTGCGATTCGTGCGACTCCGTCATGGATCCTGACGGTCGCGGAATGGCGCCCAAGAAGCACGCCGACAGCGATCCGAGCGACCTCGCGCCGCACTATGAACGCGCTCCCGAGTTGATTTTGACGGCGCATCGTGTTGGTTGGACGAACGCGGGCGAACGCTGGTCGTGCCCCGACTGTTCGCGCTCAGCCAGCGCGAGCAAGACGCCGTGAGAACGAGGCGCCCGCATGGGACTGATCGCGATGGGCGGCAGAGTGCTCTTGATCTGCGATGGCTGCGAGAGCGTTCTCATGGACCGATGGAACGCGCAAGCGCTTTGAGAACGCGATCGATTCCGAGCTAGGACGAGCCACGGGGCCGGCGCTCGAGGTCCGAGCCTCGGCGACGAAAGCGGGGTGGAAGGAAGAAAAAGAAGAAGAGGCGGCGCCGGCGCGGCGATGGTGCTACCTGGGTGCCGTCCGACGCCGCGTCCACCGCCATGCTAGTCTTGCCCTCGGGCAAGGCATGGAAGGGTCAGCCGTGGGCCTGTTCTCGTACGATCACCTTCAGCGCTCGGCCTTGCTCGTCTGTGACGAGTGCGAGCGCGTGCGACTGAAGGATGGCCGACTCTCCGAGCGGCGGCTACGCGACAGCTCGCCCGACGAGCTCGTGCCGCACTTCGGTGCTCGAGAGGAGATCACTCGTCCGGCCATTCAGGCGGGTTGGACGGCTTCGAGCGGGCTGGGTGATGCTCGGGCACGGTGGACGTGCCCCGAGTGTGCACGGCGAGACTCTTCGAGCCGACCCGCGCCACCCGCCGAGCCGCCCAAGGCGACGTAGCCCCCTCGCGGTATCGCCTCCGCACAGGCGAGGCGGGTGACGCGTTCGTTGACGGGCCCGATCTTGCTAGTGGTGCTCGCGGTCGCGGTCGCGGCCTGCCGGCACGACGCGCCATCTACGAGGGCAACGCCGCCCTGGATGCTCACGCGGCTCATCGGCGGTCCTCGTACCGCTTGCGCTTGCTTGTTCTTCTCCAGCTCGCAAACCGACGTGACGAGCTGTGCAAGGAAGGGCCCGACGACCTCGATTGTCCTGGTTGGCGGACCCCTCGTGAAACCAGATGCGCTCCGGAAGGAGCTTGCAATGCCTGATGAACGCCTCTCGACCGGCGCAATAGCGCCGGGACGGCTTGGATGGATGCTCACGAACTCCCGCGCGGTCTTGATGGAACGTTGGTCGGCGCGCGTTCTCAACGATCCCGATGTCCCGGACGCCAACCTCCTCTCGGCGCCGGCGCTCGAGGATCACATCCCGGAGTTGCTCGATCGGCTCATCCAGCGTCTCACCCGCCATCCGAAGGCCGGTTGGGGGGAGGACGTCGGCCGCGAGGTCGGCGCTTCGGCGGTCGGCGTCGCGCATGCCCAGCATCGCTTTCAACTCGACTATTCGATCTCCGAGGCCCTTCGCGAGCTCTCGCACTTCCGTGCGACGGTGCTCGATCTTTGCGTCGAGCAACGCATCTTACTCAACCCTGACGAGTCGGGCCTTCTGCACGCGACCATCGACGAGATGATGCGGACATCGGCGAGCGAGTTCGAGCGTGCGGCCGTCGGCTCGTGCGAGGTCGCCATGGGCGTCATCGCCCACGACCTGCGCAACCCGCTGAGCGCGATCTCGATGTACGCGGCGCGGCTTCGCGATGGCCATCCCCTGGACATGGCCAAGATGGCCGACGTGCTGTCTCGCAACGTCCAGACCATGGAGAGGCTCGTCGAGGACCTGCTCGTCTACTCGAAGATCGAGAGCGGCCAGTTCTCCGTCCATCCCGCGGACGTCGACCTGACCGCGCTGGTCCGCGCAGCTTGCGACAACTACTTGCCCGCGGCGCACCGAAGGCGCATCGACCTCTCACTCACGGTGCCCGATCACGAAGTCTCCGCGTACTGCGACGCGGATCGCATCCTTCAGGCGCTCGGCAATCTCGTGGGCAACGCGATCAAGTTCACGCCCGAGGGCGGATCGGTGCGCGTCGAACTCGAGCAGCACGACGGCCGATGCCTGCTGCGCGTGCGCGACAGCGGCCCGGGCATCCGGCCCGAGCACGAAGAGCACGTCTTCCGGTGCTTCTGGCAGGCGCCCGGCAGCAGCAGCCGCGCAGGTTTGCAAGGCGTCGGGCTCGGCCTCGCGATCGCCCGCGGCATCGCGGAGGCGCACGGTGGCGAGCTCGCGCTCGAGCGCCACCCGCCGCCCGGCGCGTCGTTCGTCCTGAGGCTGCCGTACAAAGGCTCGCCGCGGCCCAGCATTTCGCTACCGCCAGCGGCCCCGGTGGACGATCTCGCGTCGAGGCGCTGACACATGGTGATGCCGTGGCCGTGGCCCTTGCAAAGCCTGTCCTGGGGGGCGTGCGCATCCTGGTCGCTGAGGACGAGGATGACATCCGAGAGGCCCTGGCTGACTGGCTACAGCTCGAAGGCGCCGGCGTGACGACTGCCGAGAGCGGCGACGCGGCCTTCGCCGCGTTCCTGCGCGAGCGCCCCGACATCATCGTCTCCGATCTCTGGATGCCAAACGGTAGCGGCTACGACTTCATCAAGCGCGTGCGGCAACTGCGCCCCGAAGAGGGCGGGCTCGTTCCGGCGATCGCCCTGTCGGCCGCCGAGAACATGCCCGCGGCACTGATGGCCGGCTTCCACGTCTTCGTCGCGAAGCCCTTCGACGTCGGCAAGCTGATGGACATCCTCGCTGACTTCGCGCGGAAAAATGGCGGCCAAGCCGCCTCCCCATGGACGCTCACGGCAGTCGAACCGGGGCACCTGCTCGTCACGCTCGCTGGACGGGTCGAGGGCGGCGACATGCGCGCGATGACGAGGGCCCTCCTCGTGCACCTCGAGCAAGGACCCATTGAGCTCGTGTCCGATCTGCGGCGCCTCACGTCGTTCGCGCCGTCTGTCGGCAGCATTGCGGAGCGAGCCCTGTGGGCGCGCCGCGACCGCATCCGCGCGGTGCGTGTCATCGGCGGCTCGTTCCTCGCGCGCGTCGTGTCGGCCGCCGCGTGCAAGGTGCTCGGAGTCCCCTGCACATTCTGCGAAACGCTCGAGGGCGCGGCTCGCTCTGAGCCGTGAAGGCGGGATCTGCTCCCTTATGGGCCCGGCTCGATCGCTTTGTCTATTCGCACGCGAACCCGCAAGTAGAAGTTGTGAATGCCTAGACCCGAGAGCGGCATCACGAACGTTGTCCCCTCGCCGACCGCCCTCTCCGGAGTCTCGTGTGCCCAGGTGGAGATCGCCCGCTTGTAGCCGAGGGCGCGCAGGTGCAGCTCGCGGGCAAGCCCACGCGGCGGTACGCGCGCGAGCTGACGAGCCACGTCGTGCAGCACGGTCTCGGCACGGCGAATCTCCAACACGGGAGCCAACCCCAGCTTCATGTTCGCATGCATCGTACGTGGCAACGGTTTCGGGATCAGAGTTCTTCCGCAGACAATGCGGGTCGGCGCCGTGACGCGGGCGCAAACGAGGCCCCCCCCTTGCGCTCCGCTTCGTCGCCTGGGGCCAGTCGGGGCGAGCGGCTCCTCCGCGATTCGCCCCCTCGGTCGACGTCGCCTTCAAACGAGACAGCCGCCGGCATGCATTCGGGCAGACTGCTTGGGGACGTTACCGAGACTTCATGGTACCTTCCGGGCTCATCACCTATGGCGGCCAAGCGCGCAGAGGAGCTCAAGACGTTCACCTGGAAGCTCTCGCCCGAGGAGCGGGACCTGCTCCAGCGGCTCGTGCAGGCGCGCGCCGCCGAGGTGCAGGAGGCGACCGGGCAGCAGATCGACGTGAGCATCGCCTCCTACCTGCGCTGGCTGGTCGAGCAGGACGCCAGGAAGCGGGGGCTGCTCAAGCCTGCCCCCGCTCCCGCGCGTCGCAAGTGACTCACGCGAGCACGTCGCGCGCCTTGACGAGCCAGTCCTGCAGGCCGAACGCCTCGCGCTGCGGGCTCGGGATGCTCTCGACGACGCCGATGGCCTCGACGACGAGCGCCCCGAGGGTCCCGACCGCATCGTGTCCGATCTCGCCGCCCGTGGGCTCGCGATCCACCTTGC
>CALKVG010000012.1 GCA_937998045.1 uncultured Myxococcales bacterium | reverse complement strand
TAGCGGCCGCTTCGTGACCGGCGCCGCTTCTAGCGGCCGCTTCGTGACCGGCGCCGCTTCTAGCGGCCGCTTCGTGACCGGCGCCTTGGCGGCCCGCGCGGGGCTCGCTATACGCGTGGTGCTTTGCACGCCATGACCGAAGCTCTCGTCCTCCGCCGCGTGCGAGCCGTCGACCCCGCGGGTGCCCTCGATGCAGAGGTCGACGTCGTCGTCGAGCGCGGGCGTATCGCGCGCGTCGGGCGTGACGCCGCGGCGGGGCTCGCGCGGAGCGACCGCGTGCGCTTCGTCGAGCGGCAGGGCGCCTGGCTGCTCCCTGGGTTCGTCGATCTTCATGCGCACCTGCGGGAGCCTGGGTTCGAGGGCAAGGAAGACGTCGCGAGCGGCCTGCGCGCCGCGGCGGCGGGCGGCTTCGTCGATGTCTGCTGCATGCCGAACACCCGCCCGGTGAACGATTCCCGCGTCGTCACGCAGATGCTCGTCGAAAAGGCGCGCGCGCTCGGAGGGGTGCGCTTGCATCCGATCGGCGCCATCACGATGGGGCAGCGCGGCGAGCAGCTCACGGAAATGGCGGACCTGCGCGAGGCCGGCGCGGTGGCCGTGAGCGACGACGGCCGGTGCGTCACGAACAGCCACGTCATGCGCCGCGCCCTGGAGTACGCGGCGACGTTCGACCTTCCCGTCATCCAGCACGCCGAGGACCACGCCCTCACCGAGGGGGCGCAGATGCACGAGGGCTCGGTGTCCACGCGACTCGGCCTGCGCGGATGGCCGCGGGTCGCCGAGGACGTCATCGTCGCGCGCGACGTCCTCCTCGCCGAGTACGTCGGGGCTCGCTACCACGTCGCGCACGCGTCGACCCTGGGCACCGCCCGCATCCTGCGCGAAGCCAAGAGCCGCGGGGTGCAGGTGTCCGCAGAGGTGACGCCCCACCACCTGCTACTCACGCACGACGCGCTCATCGGCTACGACACGGCGTGCAAGGTCAACCCGCCGCTGCGCGAAGCCGAGGACGTCGAGGCCATTCGCCGCGCGCTCGTGGACGGGACGATCGACTGCATCGCCACCGATCACGCGCCGCACGGGGTGCTCGACAAGCAGGTCGAGTTCGCCGAAGCCGCGCCCGGGATGATCGGGCTCGAGCTGTGCCTCCCGCTTCTCCTCGGGCTCGTCCGGCGAGGGGTCATCCCGCTCGGGCGGCTGGTCGACGCGCTCACGGCGGCGCCGGCGCGCATCGTCGGCGTCGAGGCTCCGCGGATCCGTGAGGGGGCGCGCGCAGACGTCGTCCTCGTCGATCCGAACGCGCGCTGGACGATCGACGCCGCGCGGCTTCGCAGCAAGAGCCGGAATACGCCGTTCGACGGCCGCGCCGTCGAGGGGCGGATCGAGATGACCCTCTGCGAGGGAAATGTAGTGTACGACGCCTCGACGCCGGCCTCGCCTGGGCGCGAGCAACGCGAAGAACCACCCCGATGACCGATCCCACGAAACAAGACCGCGCCTGGCTCGTTTTGGCCGACGGAACGTGCTTCGACGGCCAGCCCTTCGGAGCTCGCGGAACGACGACCGGCGAGGCCGTCTTCACGACGGCGATGACCGGCTATCAGGAGGTCCTGACGGACCCGTCGTACTACGGACAGATCGTCACGATGACGGCGCCGGAGATCGGCAACGTCGGCGTGAACCGCGAGGACACGGAGGCCGTCGGCGACGCGCCGCGCGTCGCGGGCTTCGTCGTGCGCGACGCGAGCCCGATCGCCTCGAGCTGGCGAGCGCAGGAGTCGCTCGACGCGTACCTTGCTCGCCACGGCATCGTCGGCATCTCGGGCGTCGATACGCGCAAGCTCGCCCGCCACCTGCGCGACCACGGCTCGCAGAACGCCGCGATCGGCGGCGAGGGGCCCGAGGCACTCCTCCGGCGCGCGCGCGGCGCCCCCGACATGAACGGCCTGGACCTCGTGCGTCACGTCACGCCGCGCGAACGCTACACGTGGACCGAAGGACGCGGCGCCTGGGCGACCACCCTCCTCGCGGGCGCCGGCGAGACCGCCCCCGCGCGACCCGCCGAGTGCCACGTCGTCGTCTTCGACTTCGGCATCAAGCGGAACATCCTGCGCTGCCTCGCCGACGCCGGCTGCCGCCTCAGCGTCGTCCCGGCGTCCACCCCCGCGGCGGACGTCCTGGCGATGCGCCCCGACGGGATCTTCCTCTCGAACGGCCCCGGCGACCCCGCCCCCGTCACGTACGCCATCGACACGATCCGCGGCCTGGTCGGGAAGGCGCCGATCTTCGGCATCTGCCTGGGCCACCAGCTCCTCGGTTTGGCGCTCGGCGCCAAGACCTACAAGCTGAAGTTCGGCCACCGCGGCGCCAACCAACCCGTGAAGGACCTGGCCACCGGACGCGTCGAGATCACGACGCAGAACCACGGCTTTTGCGTCGACCTCTCGACGCTCCCGCCGGGCACCCACTCGACCCACGTCCACCTGAACGACGGCACCTCCGAGGGCCTCTCCGTTCCGAGCCTGCGCGCCTTCAGCGTCCAGTACCACCCCGAAGCCGCCGCCGGCCCGCACGACGCCCTCTACATGTTCGATCGTTTCCTCGCGAGCATGCGCGCGACGCGCTAGCCCTTTCTGGACGCGAGCGGCAGGGGCGAACGGTCGAGGCGGTGGCCCGTCGGCGGGCCCGGTGCTAGGTAGCCCGACTTTCCGCGAATGGGCGACCGCACGATCCACTTCGTCTCGCTGGGATGCGTCAAGAACCGGGTCGACACCGAGGTCATGCTCGGCGTCGCCTCGGGCGAGGGCTGGCGCGTGGTCGACGAGCCGGACGAGGCCCAGGTCATCGTCGTCAACACGTGCGGCTTCATCGGCGAGGCGAAGAAGGAGTCGATCGACACGATCTTCGAGCTCGCCGAGTACAAGAAGGTCGGCGCCTGCGAGAAGCTCGTCGTCGCCGGGTGCCTGTCGCAGCGCTACCCCGGCGAGCTCGCCGAGAAGATGCCCGAGGTCGACCACTTCCTCGGCTCGAGCGACATGCTCAAGCTCGGCCGCGTCCTCTCCGGCGACGCCGACCGGATGCTCGTGGGCAACCCGGCCGACTGGGTGGTCCGCGCCGGCGACCCGCGCGTCGTCACGCAGTCGCGAGCGAGCGCGTGGCTCAAGCTCGCCGAAGGCTGCAACCGCACGTGCGCCTTCTGCGTCATCCCGCAGATCCGCGGCGAGCAGCGATCGCGGTCGGCCGACGACGTCGTCGCCGAGGCCGAGCGCCTCGTGGCCCAGGGGGCGATCGAGCTCAATCTCGTCTCCCAGGACACCGTGGCCTACGGCCGCGACCTCGCAAAGGCCGAGCGCTCTTCTCTGGCCGACGTCGTTCGGCGCGTCGCCGACGTGACCGGTGTGCGCTGGGTCCGACTCTTCTATCTTTACCCCGAGGCCCTCGACGACGCGCTCGTCGAGCTGCTCGCCCACCATCCGCGGGTCGTTCCGTACGTCGACATGCCGCTGCAGCACGCGGCCGATACGATGCTCAAGCGAATGCGCCGCGGCCATGGCAAGGACCGCCAGAGGCGCGTCGTCGATCGCCTGCGCAGCGCCGTCCCCGAACTCACGTTCCGCACGGCGTTCATCGTGGGCCACCCGGGCGAGACGTCCGCCGAGTTCGACGAGCTCTGCGAATTCGTGACGTGGGCGCGCTTCGAGCACGCCGTCGTCTTCCGGTATTCGGACGAGGAGACCTGCGCGGCGCACGCCTTGCCCGACAAGGTGCCCGCCCTGATCGCCGCCAACCGCGCGCGCAAGCTCATGGCGATCCAGCGCCGCATCGCCCGCGAGAAGAACCGCGCGCGGATCGGGCAGGAGCTCGAGGTCCTCGTCGAAGGTGCGAGCGAGGAGCACGAGCTCGTGATGAAGGGGCGGCACGCGGGTCAGGCCCCGGACATCGACGGGAGCGTCTATCTCTCCGAGGGAGAAGCGCACGCCGGACAGATGCGGCGCGTCCGCGTCACGCAGGCGAGCGACTGGGACCTCGTCGGCGACCTGCTCGACGAGGGCACGCAGCCCAAGCCCGGGAAGCGCGTCGCGCTGCGTGTGCTCGGCGGAACCGAAGGCCGCGAGCCGCGCTGGCAGTGAGCGCGACGCGGGCGGCTCACCGCGCCTGGACGACGGTGGGCGGGCTGGCGGTCGTGCCGACTTCCTGAGTGATCTCCAGGCGATCGCCTGAGTGGGCGAACACGTTCACGTCCCACTGGCCGCACGAGCCGGCGATCGAACCGCTGACCGCCTGGTCGCCCGCGACGGCGGGATTCTCGTTGACGACGACGATGACCGCGTAGGCCTCGGCGCCCCCGCAAGGCGACGACAGCCTGATGTGGTCGGCGTCGGCGCCCGCGGCCATGGTGGGGATTGCCGGCGGGGGGAGCGGCAGCGTCGGGGCGGCGCACGCGACGAGGGCGGCGACAGCCACCCCGAAGCCGACTGCGAGCGGACATCGCGCCATCGCGCAAGCGGTCTAGCATGTTCCGAGCCGGCCCGGTCCCCGCGAGATCGCAGGATTGTTCCGGGCGCAACCGACAACCGGGTTGGCTGCACGTACACCGCCGTAGACAGCGATGGCGCCGGAGCGATGCGCACATTGGACCCCGCGGGCCCGAGCTGGTACTTCCCCTCGAGGGGGTTCGGCCGCGGCGGACACGCGGCGAGCGTCGGGGCTATCGCACGAGAATTCGATGCAGTCGGCGGAGCGTTCCTGGAGTGTGGCGCGGTTGGTTTGGACGGCACGTCTCCGACTTTTCCGGAGCGTGTTCAAGACCGGGTCGACGCCGCCTCCCTGGGTGCCCGCGTGGTGGCCGCTCTTCGCGCGGCCGGTGCCGTTCGCCGTCGCGATTGCCTGCGCGTTCGCGCTGCGTCGCGGCGCGGAGATCGACGTCGCCGCCCCCAACGCCGAGACGGCTGTCGTCGAGGCGCTCGCCTCACGCGGCCTCGCTTGCACGCCCGCCGACGTCGCCTGGATCGACCGGGCCAACGGCGTGACGGGCGCGATCGCCGGGAAGGCGCGGGCCCTCGTGCGCGCGGCCGCCGGCGGCGAACCGAGCGATCTCTATCTCGTGGAGACGCGCCTGTCCCCGGAAGGGGTGCTCCTCGAAATCGGGGACGTGTACGACGTGACGCGAACCAGCGGCGTCGACGAGTCCGTGCCCACGATGCACGGCGCGCTCGCGGCGTACACGACGTCCGCCGACGGCCTGTACACCGCCGTGCACATCCTCGATCTCGCGGGACGCTCCGCGAGCGCCTACGGGGACTTCACCGCCGTGCAGCGCATCCAGCTCTCGCTCACCAACGAGCAGCAGACCGGCCAGGCCGCCGGCGTCGCGCACGATGCCTTCGCGCTCGACCCCATCGCCCGCGACGTGTCCCTCGCGTGGGACGCCGGGGGCGCGCTGCGCGTCCGCGCCGACGAGCACGCGATCGCGATCGACCCGCGCGCGACCAAAGTCCTCGAGGGTGAATCTTTCGTCCGCGTCGTCCCCGACGAGCGCGCCCGTCCCGGCAACGTCGTCACCTGGGCGGTCGACCGTGTCCGCGCGATGGCCTGGTTCGGCAGCGACCGGATGCAGTGGATCAAGGCCGTCGCGTTCACCGTCGCCGACCAGTGGCGCGCGCGCTTCTCGCACGGGACCACCGCGCAGGACGTCCAGGACGAGCTCGGGCTCGCACCCGCGCCAGCCTCCCCGGCGTTCACCGACCCCGAGATCGGCTGGCCTCCCGCGCCCATCAAGACCACGGTCACGCCCCCTCTCCCCGGCGAGGGCCAGTGGATCTCCCTCGACACCGACGCGTTCATCACGCCCACGCCGGGCGGCGGCGCCCCGGCCTTCGTGACCTCGTTCCTCCGCCCCGACGCGCACCGTCCGGAGATCCGCGTGTACGTGACCCTCTGGGATCCGCGGCAAGTGGCCCTTCACATGGAGGCGGGGACGGTCGAGCCCATCAGCGCCAACGGCGAGCACGGACCGGGCCTCGTTCCCCGCAAGCCCGAGGTCATGGGCCGCCTGGTGGCGGCCTTCAACGGCGGGTTTCAGGCCGAACACGGCGAGTACGGGATGCAGGCGAACGGCATCGAATATCTGCCGCCCAAGCCCTACGCCGCCACGGTCATGGAGCTGCGCGACGGGTCGAACGCGTTCGGCGCGTGGCCGGAGTCCCCCTCGGTGCCCGACGACGTCGTCGCGTTCCGGCAGAACCTCACCGCGCTCGTGCAGGACGGAAAGTTCAACCCTTGGGGCCGCAACTGGTGGGGCGGCACACCGCCGGGGTGGCCGGACCAGATCCACAGCGCACGCAGCGCGCTCTGCCTGACGAGCGATCGATTCGCCGGCTACTTTTACAGTGCGAGCATATCCGCAGAGGACCTCGCGCAAGCGATGCTCCAGGCTCGGTGCGCGTTCGGGATTCACTTGGACATGAACCCGGGCCACGTGGGCTTCGAGTTCTACGACGTCGCGCCCGAGGGCAAGCTCTTGCCGCTGCGGCGGCCGCTGCAAGCCGACTGGGAGGCGGAGGGCAAAGTGTCCGGCATGCCCGGCTGGGCGTTCCGGTCGCGCCGGATGATCCGCGGGATGGGGCACATGCTCTTCCCCCGGTACATCCAGCGCGAGGCGCGCGATTTCTTCTACCTGACCGCGCGCCCCACCCTTCCGGGTGCGCCGATCGCTGCGGCGACTGCGCCGGACCCCGGCGAGGGCGTCTGGCGCACGAAGGGACTCCCGCAGCATGGGTTTCCCTACGCGGTCGCGACGACGTGGGTCCACGCCGCCTCGGGCGTGAAGCTTCGCGTCGTGCGAGCCGACCCGCGCACGATGCTTCCGGCCGGCGTTGCACCACGCTCCGGCGGGGCCGAAGACGTGGCGCCAGCCGCCGCCCCGGCCGACGCACCGACCGTGCTCGCGATCGAATCGGGCGGCCGCGGGCCGTTGCAGCTGTGGGCCTCGGACGCGGGTTTCGCGGTGGCCGCCGATGCGCCGGTCGCCGGCGCCGTCCGCCTCGCCGGCGGCTTTCCGACGGGCGCCCCGCAGGCGAGCGTCGCCCGGGCCGCGGTGGGCGTAAAGGACGATGACGGGACGCTCGTGTGGGTGGAGCTCTTCGCCGAGGACCGCGCGGACGCGTCGACGGCGTCCGCGATGGACGCGCTTCTCGCGCGCCTCGGGTGCGGCGCGCGCATGGCGCTCGCGGGCAACGCTCGCGCCTTCCTGGGCGGGTCTCTCGACGCCGCCGGCGACACGGCCACGCCGGCGCCACCCACCGCCGCGCGTCTCGTTCGCATTTCGGCACCCGACGCGCACGCCGCATTCGCCGACACGCCGCTGGTGCCCATTCAGGTCTGGCGTCCCCTGCAGGCGAAGCGCGTTCGCTATTTTTACAAGCCTGCAGCGTCCACGTCCGGGTCGGCCGCCTCCTCGACCCCGCCCTCTCCTGCGCGCGCGCCGGAGGCTGCGAGCTCCGAGCACCCGTCGATTCGCGTACAATCTCCACCGTGACGCATCCGAACCCTTCGCGGGCCTTCGGGAAGTACGAGCTCGGCCCGCGCATCAGCCTGGGAGGCATGGCGGAAGTGTTCCGCGCCGTGCACGTGCCCTCGGGCACGCAGGTGGCGCTAAAGCGCATCCTGCCGGAGGTCTCGGAGGACGAGGAATTCATCAAGATGTTCGAGGACGAAGCGCGCATCGCTTCGCAGCTCGAACACCCGTACATCGCGCGCTGCCTCGACTTCGGCAACGTCGACGGCGAGTGGTTCATCGCCTTCGAGTACGTGAGCGGAAGGGACCTGCGCGCGCTCTTCGATCGCTGCTCGAACGCGAAGGAACGCCCGCCGCTCTGGTTCTTGCTTTACGTGTTCGCCCGCATCGGCGAGGGCCTCGCCTACGCACACGCGCGAAGGACTGCGGCCGGCAACCCGGTGTCGATCGTCCACCGCGACGTCAGCCCGCAGAACATCGTCGTGTCGTTCGACGGCGACGTGAAGCTCATCGACTTCGGCATCGCGAAGGCGAGCGGGAAGCTCTCGCGCACGCAGGTCGGCGCCATCAAGGGAAAGTTCGGCTATATGAGCCCCGAGCAGCTCGCGGGCACGGGGGAGATCGACCATCGATCGGACCTCTTCTCGCTCGGCGTCTGCATGTGGGAGCTTCTGACCACAGCGCGCCTCTTTCAGGCCGAGAACGAGCTCCTGGTCATCGAGAAGGTCAGGACGCTTCGCGTCGAGCCGCCGAGCATCTACAACGCGAAATGCCCCCCCGAGCTCGACCGCATCGTCCTCAAGGCGCTCGCAAAGGGCCCGGACGAGCGCTACCGTGCAGCCAAGGACGTTTACAAAGATCTCAATTACGTCGCAGCCTCCAAAGGGGGGCTAGCTTCCCGGGAGCAAATCGCGCAATACATGCGCCGCACGTTCCCGGAGGGCCCCATGCCGACAGGGCAGGATGATAAGGTGCACGCGGCGCGACAGCCGCGGGAGATGGTCGTCATGGCAACAAATGACAAGGGATCCGACCTCGACATCTTCGAGGGTCTCGCCAAGAAGGGAGGCCCCTCGCGCTGTCTCTTATACACATCTCCGAGCCCACGAGACAGGCAGAAATC
>CALKVG010000011.1 GCA_937998045.1 uncultured Myxococcales bacterium | reverse complement strand
GAGATTTCTGCCTGTCTCGTGGGCTCGGAGATGTGTATAAGAGACAGCGCGAATCACTTCTGGAAGCAGCTGGGCGGCGCGGAGGGAGCGATCCCGTTCGACGTCCTCCGCCATTTCGAGGAGTACTCCTGGCCCGGGAACGTTCGCGAGCTGTACAACGCGGTCGCACGTCGCATCGCGCTCGGGGACGTGGCGCTGCAGCGCCCGCCCAGGGGCACGCCCTCCGAGCCGCCGTCGGCGCCTCGCGCGTCCGACTTCATCGACGAGGTCATCGCGCTGAACCTGTCGCTGCCGGGCGCCCGCCAGCGCGTCGTCGACGAGCTCGAGCGCCGCTACGTCGAGCGCGTGGTCGCGATGCACGGGGGCAACGTCTCGCGGGCGGCCGCGGCATCCGGCCTCGCGCATCGCTACTTCCAGAAGATCCGCGCCCGCCTGGCGAAGACCTGACGATTGGACCTCGGCGAAATGGCCGGCGTTTCGCCGTCAGTTCGCCGGCGGTTGCGGGCCTTCGACGCGCTTGCGGGCCGATAGGAGGTGCCGTGCGCTCTCGAGGGCGTCCGGGAAGGTGTCGTGGCCGATCTCCGCGTTCAAGTGCTCGTCCGGGCGGATTGGCTGGTTGGCGACGTGACCCTCGATCCACTGGTTCGCGAGCGCGTCGACGAGCAAGAGGTCGTCCTGCGCGGTGATCGCCATGTCGAGCTTCGTGAGCTTCTCCCACTGCTCGACCTCGAGCGCGGACGGCCACTCCCAGTCCGAGGCCTCTGCGTTCCATAGCGGGCGAATGACGGGGCTCATCCGGACGACCGGCCCGCCTAGAACGGCAGACGAGCCGCGAGGGAGCTTTCCGCCGAGTGTCACGTGGGCCACGAAGGTGGCGGCGTCGGGTGGGTCGTCGACGATGGCCGACGCGAATTTGCGCACGTCTCCCAGCGCGCTCGGTTTCGCGCAGGTCGCGAAGCGCGCGTCGTTCGGGGGAGCGTCGAGCCGAAGGGGACGTCGGACCGTGCCGGTGCCGAGGCTCAGGATGCCGATCTCGTCGTGCCTTGCGCCCGCGGCGAGCGCTTCGACGACGCCCGCCATGATCGGGTTGTTGTAGGCGGCGATGGCCCCGTCCCAGTAGCGGTTCGCGCCCGAGGGGCCCTCGACGTGGGAGGGCGAGTCGTAGAAGGCGACCGGCGCCGTCGTCGAAGCGTCGACCGCATCGAGCAGCGTCGCGGTCGCGGGCACGGAGGAGGCGCGCGACGCGGCCGGACTGGAAAGATTCGTCCGGAAGAATGCCGCGCGTTCGCTGTCGTAGTTGAAGGCGAGAACGAGGAGGTCCGGCAGTCCCTCGCGGCGGCCCGGCCAGGCCTGTAGCTCCTGCAGCGAACGATCTCCGAGCTCGCGCAGCAAGTTGGCGCGCTTCCCCGCCGTCGTGAAGCGAGGGATGGGGAGAAGATGGGCGATCCGGGGGAAGTGGCGTTCAGTCCATGTGGGCACGAAGCCGCGGTTGCGCCGGTCGGCGTCGAGAACGAAAGCCGCGATATCCGACAGTCGCTGGTCGACCGCGAGCGATGCGGCGACGATGCTCCCGCCCGAGTTCGCGACCACGAGCGAGAACTTGCGGAGGACCTCGTGCCCGCCGGCGTCGTCCCCGAAAATCCGCATGAGAGCGCGCACCTGGACGAGCGCCCACAGGCCTCCGCCGTCGAGGGAGAGAATGCGAAAGGACCTATCGGGTTCGCCAGGAGTCACGGCGGGAGCGTACGCCCACCGCGCTAGGAGGTTCGGTCATTCTTGGCTCACCCGAGGTGGGCTGGTACCGTCCCCGGGCACCGCCGCCTGGAGTAGCCTTGCATTGTTCGAGCTGTGGGACCTTCTGGGACGCTGGCGAGGTCCGCTGCAGCCGCTGCGGCAGCGAGTTGCCGCTGGCGTGCCGCGCGTGCAGCGCCGTCAATCCTCGGCACGCGGCGTTCTGTGGCGGGTGCGGCAAGGCGCTGTCCGGCGCGGCCGACCCGGAGCCCCGGGAGGATGCGGCGATGCAGCCGTCGCGGCGAACGCTCGGTCCGTCCACGCTGGAGGGAGAACGCAAGCAAGTCACCGTGCTCTTCGCCGACCTCGGTGGCTCGTTCAGCGCGATCGAGGGCGTCGACCCGGAGGAGGCCGAGTCTCTGCTCGACGCGGTGGTCGCGGCGATGGTGGAGGCGGTCCATCGGTTCGAGGGGACGGTGAACCAGGTGCTCGGCGACGGCATCATGGCCCTCTTCGGCGCGCCGACGTCCCACGAAGACCACGCGGTGAGAGCCGCCTGCGCCGCGCTCGCAATGCAGTCGTCCGTACGCAGGCTGCGGAGCGACTCCTGGGCCGCTCGGCGGTTGACGCCCGAGATCCGCGTCGGCCTGAACTCCGGGGAGGTCGTGATCCGGACCGTTCCGAACGACATCGGCATCGAGTACCGCGCCATCGGGCCGACGACGCACCTCGCTGCGCGCATGGAGCAGCTCGCTCCGCGCGGCACCATCCGCCTCACCGAGGAGGTCATGCAGCTCGGTCGGGGGATGCTGCAAGCCAGGCCGCTCGGCGCGATGAACATCAAGGGACTGAGCAAGCCGGTGAACGCGTACGAGCTCACCGGCGTGGCGACGCGGACCCGGTTTCAGGCGACCATCGAGCGGGGGCTATCGCCCTTCGTCGGTCGCGAGGAGCAGCGAGAGCTCCTCGTTCGCGCGCTGCGCTCCGCCGTTGAGGGGCAGAGCGCGGCCGTCGTCCTGGTGGGCGAACCGGGCATCGGAAAGAGTCGCCTCTCTCACGAGCTCCTGCGATCCGAGGACGCACGCGCATGCCGCGTCCTCGAAGCGTCGGCGCTCTCGTACGCGCGCGCAACGCCGCACGCGCTCGTGGTGGGGCTCCTCAAGTCGCTCTTCGAGATCGCCGATGGGCACGGGCCCGACGAGATCCGCGCTGCCGTCGGGGCGCAGCTCGCGGCGCTCGGCATGGGCGACGAGCGGCTGAACGTGGTCCTCGAGCTCCTGGACGTGCCGACGGGGGAGGAGTCGTGGAAGCGGCTCGATCCGGTGCAGCGGCTCCAGGCAATCGAGCAGGCGGTCAGCGATCTCCTCACGCGCTGGTGCGCGCGCGCTCCGTCGGTGATCCTCCTCGAGGACTTGCACTGGGCGGACGACGACTCTCTGGCGTTCGTCGGCAAGCTCCTTTTGGCACCTCCCGGACGCCATACGCTGGTCCTTGCCACGAGGCGCCCCGTCAAGGGGCCCTTTCCGGACGACGATCCTCGCGTGTGCCACTGCCGCCTCGATGCCCTCACGCAGCGGGATTCCCAGGCCCTCGTGCAGGCGCTCGTCGGAGAGGACGAGTCGCTGGCCTCGCTGCGCCGCGAGCTCGTCGAGCGAACCGAGGGAAACCCGTTCTTCATCGAGGAGAGCGCCCGGGCGTACGCCGATATGGGAGTCATCGAGGGCAGCCCCGGCGACTACGTGCTTCGAACCGGGACCGGGGACGCGTCCGTCCCGGCCGCGGTGGAGGCGCTCATCGGTGCACGCCTCGACCGGCTGAAGCCAGAGGTGCTCGATACCCTGCAAGCGGCGGCCGTCATCGGCGACAACTCGCCCGTCGAGGTGCTTCGAACGGTCACCGGCGCCGCGGAGGATGTCTTCCGCGAGCGCTTCGCGGTCCTGGCGGTCGCCGATTTGCTTTACGAGACGGGCCCGTTCCGTGCTCCGGTGTTCCGCTTCCGTCACGCGCTGCTCCGGGACGTCGTCTACGGACGCATGCTGCGCACGCGCCGTCGCGTCGTGCACGGCTCGGTCGTCGATGCCTTCGAGAAGCTTTATCCGGCGCGCCTGGGCGAGCACGTCGAACGACTCGCGGAGCACGCGGCCCAGGCCGGCCAGTGGGCGCGATCGGCGCGATACCACTGGATGGCCTCCACCTCCGCGGCGAGCCGGTGGGCCAACGAGCAGGCGATCTTCCATCTCGAGCGGGGCATCGAGGTGCTGAACCGGATGGCGCCCAGCGCGGAGCGCGACGAGCTCGCGATCGACCTGCGCCTCGTGGCGCTCGCGCCTCTGTTGCCGGTCGGGGCGAACGAACGGCTCATCGAGCTCCTCGGCGAAGCGGAAGGTTTCGCCCGAGCGCGCGAGGACCACAAGCGCCTGGCCAAGATCTACAGCCAGCTCGGAACGGCGTACTGGGTGACGGCTCGGTACGAGCGCGCCATGGAGGTGGCGACGCGCGCGCGCGAGCTCGCCGGCGAGCTCGGGGATTTCGCGCTGGCGACCGCTGCCGAGCACTGCGTAGGGATGGTGCACCACGCCCGCGGCGAGCTGGAGGAAGCGCTCACGGTGCTCGAGCAAGTCGTCGCGGCGGTGAGCGGGCAGCTCGCGCGGCGTCGCTTCGGGTGGGCCAGCGTTCCCAGCGTCATCGCCCGTATGTTCATCGTATCGAGCTGCGGGCTGCTCGGGAGGTTCGAGCGCGCCGACCGCACGTTCGCCGAGGCCCACGCGATTGCCGAGGAGCTCAACCACCCCTATTCGCGGGCCGCCATCCTCGAGGAGTACGCCTTCTGCAAGCTCGTGCGTGGCGAGATCGGCGAGGCGCGTGCGATGCTCGAGTCGGCGATGAGCATCTGCGAGCAGTACGAGGTGTTCACGATGCATACGCCTACCGCCGCGCGCCTCGCGATGGCGCTGGCGGAGAGCGGAGAGGTCGAGGCCGCGCGCGCCCTCGTGGCCGACAATTTCTCGCGGGAGATGTACAAGCGGGCAGGCAACTACGGGCTCGGGTTCCTCCTGCTCGCGAGGGCCGCCGTCGAGCTGCGCGCGGGCGGGCACTCGGAGGCGTTGCAGGCCGCCGAACGCGCCGAGGAGGTCACGCGCACCGTGGGCGAGCGCGCGTACCACGTGTGCGCGCTCGTGCAGCTGGGCGACGTCCTCGCGCGTCTGGCCGGGCAAGGCGATCGAGTTGCGCACGTGTACGAGCGCGCAGCCGATGAGGCGCGCGCGCTCGGAATGCTCCCCTATGTCGCCTTCGCTCTCGAGGGCCGGGCGCGCGTTCATGCCATGGGCGGAGCGCGTGAGCCGGCGCGGGTCTGCCTCGACTCCGCCGAAGCGATCTGGCGCCGGGTCGACGCGCCCGCCCGCGTATCGGCGCTCGCCGACTCACGCCGATAGATTCGCGATGTAACGGAGGGCCTTCAGCCCGGGGAGGAAGAAGTAGCCACCGCCGCGGAGGGAGACGTACTTGGAGAGGGACGTCTCGACGTTCTGAGGGCATCCCTGCCTCGTGAATGGCATCGGGTGCCGGTAGGGATCGAAGCGGGAGCTCCCGACCAGCGGGTCCACTTCGTCGGTCAGCCCGGAGAACTTCGGGTTGTTGATCCACGTCTGCTGAATGAACTCGAACTGGCGATCGAAGTTCGTGTTCAGGCACATGAAGAAGATTCCCTCCGGGACTCCGTCCTTGCCCAAGTACGGACGCCCCCGCCTAAGGATTCGGTGCTGATTGGCGAGCTTGATCGCGTCCTCCTCGCTGATTCCCTCCTTCGGATTCGCGAGCGCATCCCGCGGGTTTGCCCGGCGAATGTGGGCGCCGAGGGGGCACCGCAAGCCGGCGGCGTCGTGAGGATAGAAGGTGAAATCGTTGTAGCCTCGGCCGTTCCCGGCGTCGTGTACCGGCTCCCCGGGTTCGTCCGGCGTGTGATGCCTCGCCCCGTTCCTGGGTTTGTGGGTATCGACCGTCGGTGGAAAGGACACCAGAGGTCTGCCGCTCCGCCAGCGCCCGACGATCTGCGCGGCGATGTGCTCATCGAGCTTTTGGAACTCCTCCACGTGCTGGCGGAAGTGGCGCACGACGAGAAAACTGCCGTTTCGCCCCAGATCCGGCGCGCCGTCGGCCGACAGGGGCAATATCGCTCTGTCCCAGCCGGGTCCCTTGGGGAGGTGAGGGGACGCCGGCAGGAGCTTCAGCTCGTTCTCGTAGCCGAGAATGAACTCCCCCGGCTGGACGCGATCTCGCTTCTCGAAGCGCATCGGGTCCTTGCCGCTCCCCTCTATGTACGGTTGCGAGATTCCGTCACGGAAGCCGAAGGGCTCGATCAGCGGATCCTTGTACCTCTGCGCGTGAACTTGCGTGATGCAGCGAAGCCCCGTCTCCGGGTCGGGCCCGTCGGCCCGAGTGGGCCAGCCCGCCAGCTCGTCGTCGTCGTCGGCGTAGATCCCGCAAAAGAGATCGAGCCGATCGTCGGCGCCCCACTCCCACTCGGCGGGGCGGTCTCCGAGGACGCGCGCGCGGTGGGCGTCGGCCATTCCCTGTCGGAACTCCGGAACGAATGTCTGCAGGACTTCTTCGCGCAGTCCGAGCTTCTTCAGGCCGGTGTGCGTGAACGCGATCGCGAGCTGGAAGCGGCGGTGCTGCCTGTCCGTGGGCGAGACTTCGCGGTTGGGTATCCTGTGTGCGCCCGCCACGTGAGCGAGCTGCGCCTGTATCCAGGCGCCGGCAGCCTCGCCGTCGGCGATCTCGTAAAGCAGGTATTTGGCATAATGCCGCTTCGGAAGACCGGAGAGCACGATGTGCTGAATGTCGTGGAGTTCGAGTGTCGGCATGAGGGTTTCCCAGTTGCTCTCGGGACTAGAGCGCGCGGAGCGCGGCGTCGCAGTCTGCCTCGGTCAGCGGCTCTCCGAATCGTGCCCGCATGCGCCCGGAGAACGTCGAAGGATCGTCGAGCGTGCGGCGCAGCGCCTCCCGCGTCGACGTGGCCGCCTCGATGTCGCCGACCCCCAGGTGTGGGTACGCGCTGAACCAGCCGAGCGTCGGCACCTGGTAGCGCCGACCGAAGGCCTTGAACCGCTGCTCGTCGCTGGCCCCGTCGCCGACCAGATAAAACGATCGCGGGAACCCGACGCAGTTGCTCCATACCGCCGTCACGCCCCCGACCGAATTGAATTCATGAAGATACGAGCTGAAGCCGCCGTCGTAATTGCCCATGAAGAGGAGGCGCTTCTTGTCGGGGAGTATCACGAAGCGCGCGAAATGAATCGTCCGGATGGTCGCGAGATCACCCTGGGTGAAGTACGTACGGGCGAGCAGGTTCACGCCGCGGAGCACCCGCTGCAGCGTGCGTAGACGCAATCCGCGCGGGTCCTGCTTGATGTTCGCGACGTGCGCCAGGTGATTCTGCAGCGTGATGTCTTCGCTCTTCTGAACGCTCGATAGGTGCTCCAGATTCCAGAAGAGGGGGTCCGGGGTCTCCTTCGACTCGAGGGTGCGGACCTCATGAAGCCACCACGCGAGGCGCCCAGTCGCCCACGCCATGACAACCAGGAACCCGATGGCGGGGACCCACGCAAGCCACGGGTCGGCACGGCCGAAGCGCTGTGACTCCCACACGAACGGGACCAGGCCGCCCCACAGGGCCGCCACGACGCCGCCCTCGACGACAGCGCCGAAGGGGCCGTCCATGATGTGGAAGAAGAGCACCGCCCCCGCGACGGGCAGGGCGCCTGCAAGCGTGACCAGGATGGACGCGGTCATCGGCCACGCGGAGGCCGGGAGCAACGCCGCGAGGAAGGCCGCCAGCCCGAGGCCGAGCTTGGCGACATCGGCCAGACCTGCGCGAATGAGCGCGCCGGCGCAGAAGACGCCGATCACCGCGCTCCACAGCAGGGCGTTCGCGGAGAGGCGGCCAACCGCCACGACGGCCAGCGCGCCGGCACAGATCACGGCGGACGCAAAAAGGGCCTGGAGGCCGAGTTCGACCGCCGCCCGCCTGAGCACCGCCTTGAGCCCCGGCCACTTCAGCGCCTTCGGCGATTCCCGGACCCAGGCGAACGCCGTGAGCCCGACGTGGACGGCGCCGAGGGCCGCGCAGAGGCCGATCGCCCGAAGCCCTGCGTGATAGACGACGCGCGCGCCCAAAAAGGCTGCGAGCACCAGCAGGGCCCCGCCCAGACGGCGCGCCCAGAGGTTTGCGCGGTCGCAGAACCGGTGGCCGTTGGGGCTCCAGCGTACGATGAAGGGGCGGGTCCGCCCGTGCTCCACGAAGGCGCGCGCGGGGACCTTCTCGCCGTTGACGGCCAGCACGGCGTCGAGCACGTGCCGCACCTCGTCCCATGCGGCCGACGCGCTTGTCGGCGAGAGCGGCTGTTTCCCTGCGTACGGGCAACCCGCACCGGTCGCCGCCCCGCCGATGGGCACCCGCGACGCGCGCGCCTGTTCGCGCACGGCGCGTTCGAGCCGGATTTGCTCGACGCTGTGTCCGGGGAACGCCTCGTAGACCGCGTGCGATCGGTGGCTATGCTTTCGCAGCAGACGCTCCAGCTCCTCCGGTGAAGCTTCGCCCGAATCGACGAGCGCTCTCACGAAGTCCGGCGCCTCCGTCGCGAGGCGGTGCCGCATCGTTCGCGCGCTCCCGTCGCACGTGATCTCGAGGACGACGTACGCGCCGCACGCGGGGTCCTCTGCCGGCCCCACGACGAAGAAGCTCAGGTAATGAATCCCGCGAGCGAGGAGGGTGCGGAGCTGCGAGCGCGCGATCGAGTCGTCCTCACGGGCCTCGCTCGCGTCACGCGTGGGCTCGAGACGAAGGGCCACCAGTTCGGCCTGTTTCTTCGCGAGGCTCGTCGAGGACAGGGGGAACAGTATTGTAAGTGCGGTTTGCGTCATGGCGAACCCCGGCGGGTCGAAACTTCAAACGGACTTCGTATTGGTGGACGGCGGTGCCGTCGTAAACAGGGACTTCCGACTTCTCGATCTGGAAGGCGGACAGGACGTGCGCGACGATCTCCGGCACCGCGACTCTCGCCAGCGTCTCGGCCAGGCACCGATGGGGACCGCCGCCGAAGAGGAGGTACACGCGCTCGGGCCGGAGCGGGTCGAAGTCCTCGGGGTTCTGCACCCGGGCCGGGTCGAACATCGCCGAGAGCGTCGCCAGGACGACCGTCGCGTCGGCGTCGATCTGCACGGCTCCGAGCCTGGTCGGCCGCGGGCAGTAACGGGCGACCATCGGGAACAAGGGATGAAAACGGAGGGCCTCCCATACGAACCCGGCCACGGCGTCGATCTCCCCCTGGTCCGCGTGCTTTTGCGCGAGGTCGTGCTCGGCGGGGCGAGCGGAGAGCTCTTGAATGGCGATGGTCGACGCTTTGAAGAGCGCAGCCCCGGCGAGCATCATTCCCCCGACCCATCGAACGATTTCGTCGGTGCTCGCTCGGCGATCGCGCAGTTCGCCGATGACCGAGTCGCCCCGTGCCTTCGGGACGGCAGCCTCGAGGAACGACTTCATCTCCTTCGCGAGGGCTTCGTTCACTTCCTCGAGCCCGAAGGGCGCCGGCCAGCTCGCAGCAAAGCTCCCGCCGAGCTTGCGTAGCCACTGGGTGACGGTTGCGACGCTCGTCTCGACGTCGCGAGCGTTCGGCGCGATCCGGCTCGCCGAGTACGCAGGAAGCTGTGGCGTCACCGACGCGCTCGTGAGCAAGTCGGCCGCGTCGTCGAACTCCAGCCCCATTAGCTGACACAGCGCGCCGGTGAGCACCGGCTCTATGAAGTCGGTCACCAGGTCGAGGCGCAGGACGTCCTTGCCCTCGCAGGCCGATTCGATGGCTTCTTGGCGGGCGCGCGCCCGCTCGCACACCAGGACGGCGAATCGGCTCGTCGTCGCCTGGTTGTCGCCGACGATCCCGTAGAGCAGGCGCCTCTGGGCGGTATATGCCACCGAGGGATCGAGCCCGAGGATCATGGGGCCTAGCTTCAACTTCGGCGCGTAGACCGGGCCGTTCACGAAGTCCTGCGGTCGACCGTACGCCTCGTCTACGGCGGCCGCGCTCAGGGCAAAGACGATTTTGCCGAACTTCGAGACCGGCGCCCACCGCCGCATGGTGCCGAGCACGTTTCGCAGCAGAAACGGCCGCCGTTGCGCCTCGAGCGACAGCAGTTCGAAAATCGCCCCCATGGCCCGGCTCCTGTCGCCCCGCGATTCGCAGGGCGGGCCATGGCCAAACCACGCTCGCGACCTGCGGACGCGAGCGACGGTATCACGATTAGCGCATCGCGGTAGGCTGGCCCGGCGCGATTCGCCTTTTGTGTACCGCGTGCGGTCGAAAGCATCTCGCGCGCGACCTCGGGCGGTTCTCGAGCGTTGCCTGCCGTCGCACAATCACGAGGCCCCAACTTGACGGCTGGCGGCCTCTATGGTGTCCGATGTACATGTCCGCCTGTCCGGACGACCGATCCCCGTCACCTCCCTCCGATCTCGACGCCGACGTCCCCAGCGCGTCGGTGCAGCGCCCCATCAGCCGATCGCCCTCGGCGGAAGGCGCGCCGTCGCATCAACCCGCGTCCGAGCCGGATTTCTCCTTCGAACACGAGAGGTTCTTGCCCCGGGGGGTTCTCGGGCGCGGCACGAGCGTCGTCATCCGGGCCTTCGACCGCGATCTGCTCCGCGACGTGGCCGTCAAGATCCTCAACCCGGAGCTCGTCGATCCCTCGGAGATCGAACGTTTCGTCCAGGAAGCGCGCATCAACGGCCAGCTGGAGCATCCGAACATCGTTCCGGTCTACGAGCACGGCACGGACAGTCAGGGCCGCCAGTTTCTGTGCATGAAGTTGGTCCAGGGCGAGACGCTCGAGGACGCGTTGAACCGCCGGGGCGAGGCGCGGCTCGAGGCCGCTCATCTGGCCAAGTTCCTCCAAGTCTTCGTGAAAGTGTGCGATGCCGTATCGTTCGCGCACAGCCGAGACGTCATCCACCGCGACCTCAAGCCCACCAACGTCATGATCAGCGACTTCGGGCAGGTGTACGTGCTCGACTGGGGCATCGCGCGGGTCCGGGCGTCGCGCGCCGGTCGCGACGGTCCTCGCGTGCGCTTGAGCAGCGACGGCGCCGAATCGGAGCTCGATCCCCCGGGCTCGCTGTTCGGCACGGCGTGTTACATGGCGCCGGAGCAGCTCCACGGCCTGCACGACAAGCTCGATCAACGAACCGACGTCTTCGCGCTGGGGGCGACTCTGTACCAGATGCTCACCGGCCAGCCCCCGCTCTCTCCGGAGATCGTTCGCGCCATCTGGATGCGCAAGCCGCCCCCTCCCATCCCTCCGCCGGAGCAAGTGGTCGGCCGCGGTCGCGTGCCCCCCGAGCTCGCGAGGATCGCGCTCCGGGCGCTGGCGTACGATCCCGCGGACCGCTACGTGTCCGTGCAGGAGCTGCAGAGCGAGGTGGAGTCGTTCCAGCGCGGCGCCTGGGACTTGCCGCGCCTTCGCGTCCCCTCCGGTACCGTCGTCGTCACCGAGGGCGATCCCGCCGACGCGGCGTACGTCATCGTCGAGGGGCGCTTCGTGGCGTATCGCGTGGAGGAGTCCACGGAGGTCGAGCTGCGGTCGATGGGCCCGGGCGACGTCTTCGGTGAGACCGCCATCTTCACCGACCGGCCGCGGACGGCCAGCGTGAAGGCCGTGACCGACGCCGTCCTCATCGTCGTCACGCCGCGAGTCCTGGCCAACGCGGTCGGGTTGAACTCCTGGGTGGGCGGCTTCGTGAGGGCGCTGGCCGACCGCTTCCTGGAGCTCGACGAGAGGCTCCGTGCCGCAGGGCGAAGCGCTCGGCAGTCGATCCCCCCCAGTGACGCTTCATCGACCAAACGGGGGTCCTGACGGCGTCTTGCGCCCCCCGGCGCCACCGGTAGCATGCGGAGCTGGTGCCTGGGCATCGGGCACCAGGGCGAAGGCATGGGCGATCCGATCCCGGACCACGAGCGCATACGGCTCGAACGAGACCTGTATCTCGGCCTTCTCAACCTCAATGGCCGCGAGGAACCCGGGGCATTTCTCGAGGAGGCGCTGCGGCTCATCGTCCACGTGCTCAGCGCCGAGCAGGCCTACCTCGAAGTCTCGGACGAACAGGAAGGCCCCACGTGGTGGCGCACAGCCGGCTGCTCGGACGAACAGGTCGAGACGATCCGCGCCATCGTTTCGCGAGGGATCATCGCCGAAGCGCTCGCCCACGGCGAAGCCATCGTCTGCCCGTCGGCGCTGCTCGATCCGCGCTTCCGCGACCGAAAGAGCGTCCAGTCTTCCAAGATCGAAGCCGTTCTTTGCGTTCCGATCGGCCTGAAGACACCCATAGGAGTCCTTTACTTGCAGGGCCGGCGCACCGGCGGCGCGTTCTCCGACGAGGAAGTGGATCGCGCGAAGACGCTGGCTCGTCACCTTGCGCCTCTGGTCGAGAGCCTCTTCACCCGGTCGCGGCGTCCCCATCCGGACCACGTGGCCAAGTTTCGCAAACGAATGCAGCTCGATGGCGTGATCGGTCGGAGCGAGGCCCTGGCCGCCGTGCTGCGCGAGCTGGAGCTCATCGCACCGCTCGACGTCGCGGTGCTCATCACGGGCGAGACGGGCAGCGGGAAGACGCAACTCGCCCGCGTGATCCACGACAACGGCCCTCGCCGTGCTCGCCCCTTCCTCGAGGTCAACTGCGCCGCCATCCCCGAGGCCCTCATCGAAAGCGCGCTGTTCGGCGCGGTCCGCGGCGCATTCACCGACGCCAAGCCGAGCAAGGGCTTCGTCGGGACGGCCGCAGGCGGCACCCTGTTTCTCGACGAGATCGGGGAGCTGTCGGACAAGGCCCAGGCCAAGCTCCTCCAGTTCCTCCAGACCAAGACGTATTTTCCGGTCGGCTCGTCCAGCGCGCTCCGCGCCGACGTGCGCATCGTGGCGGCGACGAACGCCAATCTGCAGGCTTCGGTCGACGAGCGCCGGTTCCGTGGGGACCTCTTCTACCGCCTGAACGTCCTCACGATCCGGATGCCCGGCCTCAGCGAACGGCGTGAGGACATCGCGCTGCTGGCCCGCTCGCTATGCGAACGCGCTCAGCGGGAGCACGGGCTGAAGGCTCTCGAGTTCTCTCCGGGGGCCGTTCGCGCGATCGAGTCGGCGCCGTGGTCCGGGAATGTGCGCGAGCTGAGCAACGCAGTCCAGGCCGCGGCCATTCGGGCCGCCGCGGAGGAGGCGAGCGCGATCGAGGCCGCCCACGTATTCCGCGTTCCGTCGCCATCGCCCGCCAACGGCCGCCCGGAGCTCACGTTCCACGAGGAGACCCGTCGCTTCCAGGCCGGCCTCGTACAGCGCGCCCTGGAGGTTGCCGACTGGAACGTGACGGCGGCCGCCCGCGCGCTCGACCTGACGCGGGCGCACCTGCACAACCTCATCAAAGCGTACGGCCTCACGCGCGATCGCACGACGTAGTAGGCCGGGAGCGGAGCGTGGCGCGCGATAGCGTCTACTCCAGAAGTCACCTGTCAATTTTTTTTGACGGTAGGAGGCGCAGAAGAGCAAGCGTTTCCCACTCCTCGCGCATGGTCTGCCGCATGCACTTCGCGTGGCCATGCTCACACAACGTCACACGGGTCCGGCCCCGGTCCTCGAACCGGCTCGGTCCGAGGGCGAGGCGCTCTTGCCACGCGGAATGCCGGCCATCGTTCGCTGGGCCGCGGCTCAAGCCGACGCCGCGAGCACCGGGTCGGCCATCCTCGCGGAGGCCTGGCACGACTTCGCGCGTGGTGCGTGGAGAATGGCCGGCGCCTTCGCGTTGGGCGATCGCACGTACCTCGTCGCGCGCCCTGCGGCCCCCGGCGAGCGCGCGCCGCTCACGCCGACCGAGGCGGCTGTCGTGGTCCGAGTCCTCTGCGGCGAACAGCAGAAAGCCATCGCCGCCGACCTCGCCATCGCCCCGTCCACGGCCTCTCACCGCTGCATGAGCGCCTTGCGAAAGCTCGGCGTGCACGGCGCGCCGGTGCCGTTGCCGCTCATCGTCGCCGCCGAGCACGCCGCCGGGCTGGCCGGTCAAGGCGCGAGGAGCGCGCGGTTCGAGTGCGACGGCAGCGTGTACGCGGTGCTCAGCGTTCGACGCCCGGACATGAGCCGCGCGCGGGTCCTCACCCCCGCCGAGCAAGAGGTCGCCTCTCTCTTCGTCGAGGGACTCTCCCGATTGGAGATCGCCCAGTCGAGGGGGACGTCGGTTCTCACCGTGGCCGGCCAGGTGCACTCGATCTTTGCGGCGCTGCGTCTGAGCGGGCGGTATGCGCTCGTCCGATGCGCCGGCGAGATCGGCTGTTTCGAGGCAGCCGATGAGCGGTAGCGATCCGGTCCGCATCCGATCGAGCGCTGTTCGACCGAGCCGAGGCGCGCGAAGATGCGCCTCATGCTCAAGCTCCACGGCTTCCCGATGTCCCCCAACACTCGTCGAGCGAGGTTCGCGCTCGAGGAGCACGGGGTCGCGTACGAGTTCGTCCCCGTCGACCTCATGTCCGGCGAGCACCGTTCGCCGGCGTATCTCGCGTTGAACCCGACCGGTCGAGTTCCGACGCTCGTCGACGGTGACTTCTTGCTCTGGGAGTCGAACGCGATCCTCGAGTACGTGGCGGCGCTGCATCCGGACAAGAAGCTCGGGGGGCAGTCGCCCCGTGATACGGGCGAGATTGCTCGCTGGATGTACATGAACTGCGCGCATCTCTCGCCGAACGTCGCGCGCATTTTCGCGCATACGATCCGCCTTCCCCCCGAGAAGCGCATTCCCCAGCTCGTCGACGACGCGCGCGCAGAGGTCGATCGCTCGCTGGGCGCAATGGCGAAGCGCCTCGCCGGGCGGCCCTACCTGGCCGACCGTTTTTCTCTCGCGGAGATCGCCGTTGCGCCCACACTCGCCGCAGCGCCGATGCTCGGCATCGACCTCGGCCGGTTCGCGGACGTGGCGGCGTGGATGGCGAGGATCAGCGAGCGGTCAGCCTGGAAGAAAGTCCACGCGTAGACCGAGTCGCGTTCGCGTTCGGCCCGCGACTCGGGAAACTACCTCCAGCGGCCCTCGACCCAGACGCGCCCGCGGCCGCGTGCTTCCCAGTGGGCCCCCTCCCACCGCGCGTTCACGTGCGGGCGGTGCTCGTAGCGCCCACGCACCCAAACGTACCGGCGGCCGTCCCACCGGTGGTACCCGCCCACCCAGACGTATTCGACGCCAGGCGACGCGGGAACCACTTCGGTTTCGGGAGGGGGAGGGGGCGGGGGCTCCGATTCGACCACCACTTCCCCTTCGGGAGGAGGAGGCGGAACCGCTCGGGCCTGCACGTAGCAGCCCGTGGCAGAGAGTGTCGCAAGAACCGTCGCAAGCATCGTCGAGTGATAGAAGCGCATGGCTTTCTTCCCTCCGCGTGTCTCCCGCGGGGTGGGGTGGGTTTCTGTCGAGTTGGACGAACGAGGCCGACGAATCATTCGAACGCGCCGCGGGGAAAGGGCGCCAGCGCAGTACGCTCGAGCTTCCTCCGCCGCAAGTGCCCGATCGTACGCGGGTTAACCCGCCGGGCAAAGAGCGCCGACGAGCCACGAATTCGTGCAACGAGTTCGTGAACCCGCGGGGTGGTGGGGGACGTGGTGCGGTCCCCTTGCTAGAGCATCGGCCCGATGCGCAAGGCGTTTCTCGTTTTGTCCG
>CALKVG010000010.1 GCA_937998045.1 uncultured Myxococcales bacterium | reverse complement strand
GCCCACGGCACGCCGAAAAGTAGGAGTTTGTCGCGGGGGAAGGATTAGCGGCTTCTGCCCCCGCGACAAACTCCTACTTTTCGGCGTGCCGTGGGCCTTACCCGCGGCGGCGCCGGCGCACGAGCGCGGCGGCGGCGAGGGCCATCAGCGGGGCGAGGGCTCCCCCGGCCGCGCCGGCGCCGCCGACCAGCGTGCACCCCGAGTTTCCTCCGTTGTCCGCCGATCCGCTGCTGCTCGATCCCGCGTCGCTCCCGCTTGACCCTCCGCCGGACGTCCCGGAGCTGCCGCTGCCGCCGGACGAGCCGCCCGAGCTCCCCGTGCTCGTCCCGCCGCCGGTGCTGCTGCCGCTGCTCGTGGAGCCGCCGCTGGAGCTGCTGCCACCCGAGGTGCTGCCCCCGATGGAGCCCGAGCTGCTGCTGGAGGTCCCGCCGCCGGAGCTTGAGCCCGAGCCGCCGAGCGACGCGTCCGAGCCGCTGCTCGAGCTCGACCCGCCGCCGTCGTCTCCTCCGCCGGTCGGCTCGCAGGTCGAGAAGCTGAAGTAGACGACGTCCGTCACCCCGCCGTCGAGGGTCGTCGCCTGGCCGGCGCTGCCGCCGCCGAAACCCGAGCAGGTCCCGGCGTCCTCGGGACACGCCTGCGTCGCCGAGCAGTACTGTGCGCCGATCACCTGGCAGATCGCGCACGGGCGCAGGGTGCCCGTGCCCTGCGTTCCGCCGGAGGAGCTCGTGCTCGACGACGAGCCGGTTCCGCTGCTGCTGCCGCCGACGCCGCCCGCGTCGAAGGCGGGGACAGCGCACCCACCGGGGTCGTCGCAGCAGCTCGCCGGGACGCAGGTCTCGCCGGCGTTCGAGCAGGCCTGACCCACGTCCGCGACCGGGCACTCCTGCGCGAGCCGGGGCTGCTGAGCAGCCGCCAGACCGGTCACCGACGCTGCCGCCACCACGAACCCCACGACCAGCATACGCTTCATGGAATCGATCTCCACTTCCCGCCCTGAGGAGCGCACGAGCACGCACTGAGCCACACGAGAAATCCCGAAGGAAGCGCGCGAATGCCGGGCGTGGCCCGTCATCGATTGTCGCATCCGGCACGGATCGGCACACCGCGGGACTATCGTGACGGCGGAACCCCATGGCAGCCAAGAGCGACTCGGCCCCGTCCTTCGTCTTTCACGCCATCGGCGTCGTGCGCTCACCCTTCGCGGAGCGCGCGGAAGCTCCGCGGCAAGCGGCCGTCGCCGCGGGCGTGGGCGCGCGGATCGAGCTCTTCGCCGGTCACGGTTACGAGGACGCGCTCTCCGGGCTCGAGGCATGGGAGTACGCGTGGTTGCTCTTCGTGTTCCACAAGAACGTCGAGGACGAGCGCGGATGGAAGCCGAAGGTGCTGCCGCCGCGCGCGACCGAGAAGCACGGCGTCTTCGCGACGCGCTCCCCCCACCGGCCCAACCCGATCGGGCTCAGCGCGGTGCGAGTCGAGCGGGTCGAGGGTCTGACCGTTCACGTGCGTGACGTGGACCTGCTCGACGGCACACCGGTGCTCGACCTCAAGCCGTACGTCGCGTACGCGGACGCGCGACCGGACGCGCGGAGCGGCTGGCTCGAGGTGACCGACCCGAGGGAGCCCTGGACGGTCTCGTTCGCCGACCGCGCCCTCGCGCAGCTCGCGTGGCTGCGGGACCGCGGCGTGCACCTGCGCGCCCCGATCGAGGCGTCGCTGGCGCTGGGCCCACAGCCGCACGCCTACCGGCGCATTCGCAAACACGGCGCCGCCATGCGGCTGGCCTTCAAGGAGTGGCGGGCGGACTTCGAGGTCCAAGGCGCGCGCATCGTCGTTCAGTCGCTGGCGAGCGGCTATCGACCGAAGCAACTCGCGGACGGCACGTCTCCGGCTTCGCCGGAGCGTGGTCGAAGCCTGGACGGCACGTCTCCGGCTTCGCCGGAGCGTGGTCGAAGCCTGGACGGCACGTCTCCGGCTTCGCCGGAGCATGGTCGAAGCCTAGAAGACACGTCTCTCGAACTGCACCGGGCGTTCGTCGCGGCGTTCGCGGACGAACGGCAGGGATAGCGCTGGGCATGTGGGCGTGGGGGGAACGGTCTACGCGCGGCCACTGCTCACGACGAGCGCCACGTCGGCTTCGACGTTGGACGCGCACGCCGTGCAGTGCGCGACCATTGGGCCGAGGGAGAGGCGAACGCGAAGTTGTGCAGCACACCGGGGACACGCGACGCGCGCGTACCAGCGGCCTCGTCGTTTGAAGACAGTCGACGCCGAGACGAGCGGCGGCTCGACGAAATCGCACGCATCCATGGTTGTCGGCTACGGCCGCGACGCCTAGCCGGTTAAGAACCAGCTGGTGACGACCGCACTGTCGTTCGCTTGCAGACGGCGTGCTAGGCCGCCCGTCGGTTCAGTCCCCGAACAGATCGAGCGTGCGCCGATCGGCCGACGCTCGACGCGCGCGCGTTTGTCCCCACTGGCGGAGCGCCTGGATTTTCTCCTCGTAGAGCGTCGCAAGCGGTACAAGTTCGCGCGCCGCGGCGCGCAAATGCTCCTCGGCCAGTTCCCGGCGTTCGCCGTACGCACGGAAGAGCGCGCTCGACACCATCTGTTCGATCTCCGCCCCGGACCAGTGCTCGAGCTCGGCGGCAAGCTCGGCGATGGGGAGTCCGGCCGCGCTCCTGCCGCGACGCGCCAGGTGGACCTCCAGGATCCGCGCGCGTTCCTTCACGGAGGGCAGGTCGACGAAGAACACCTCGTCGAAGCGACCGCGGCGCACGAGCTCCGGGGGAAGACCGTCCACCTCGTTCGCCGTCGCGGCGACGAACACCGGGCTGCGGCGCTCCTGGAGCCAAGTGAGGAACGCGCCGAACACGCGTGCGTGGCGAGCGTCCGCGCTCTCGGCGGCGAGGCCCTTCTCGATCTCGTCCACCCAGAGCACCACCGGCGCGACGGCCTCCACGGCCCGGCTGGCCTCCCCGATCGCGTGCTCGGGGGCAGGCGACGCAAAGACCTCGGCGAAGTCGAGGCGCACGAGCGGAAGGCGCAGGACGCGGGCGGTCGCCTTGGTGACGAGCGATTTGCCGCAGCCCTGCACGCCGCACACGAGCATTCCGCGGGGCTGGGCGAGGCCGAAGGCGCGCGCGCCGGCGTCGAACGCGAGCAGCCGTGAACGCAGCCACGACTTGATCACCTCGAGCCCCCCCACGTCGTCGAGCGTCACGTCGGCGTCGACCAGCTCGAGGCTCGCGCTGCGCCGCAGAGCTCCGCGCTTCTCGGCGATGACGCGCTGCAGGGCGTGCTCGGCGTCGGGCATGTCGCGGGCGACGCGGAAGGCCCGCGTCGCCTCGTCCAGCGTCAACCCGAGCGCCGCGCGCACGAACGGTTCGCGAGGGAAGGCCGCGTCGAGCTTCTCTGCGGCGAAGGCGGCGCCGAGCGCCTCGGCGTCCGGGAGGGGGAC
>CALKVG010000009.1 GCA_937998045.1 uncultured Myxococcales bacterium | reverse complement strand
GACCTCGACCTCGAACTCGACCTCGACCTCGAACCTGTGCCCCCGGACGGTTTCCAAAGGCGAGGCCGGCGGCGCGGCATCGGCGCTCGTCTTGAGCCGCCGGTTGCGGACCCGTATGCTCGCCCTTCCGCCGTTTCCGCACCTTTCTGCCTGCCGCGAGGAGCCCCATGCGTGAGCAATCGTTCATGAAAAGCCTCTTCTTCGGCGTCATCGACGAGAGCCTCATCTTTCCCTGGCCGCGACCGAACGCGCAGGAGGCCGACACCCTTCACGCGCTGCTGGACGGGGTCCGTCGCTTCTTCCGCGCGCAGGTCGACTCGGCCCGCATCGACGGCGAGCATCTCATCCCGGACGAGGTCCTCCGCAGCCTCAAGGAGATGGGGCTCTTCGGGATGCTCGTCCCGCAGAGCCACGGCGGCGCCGGGCTGACGAACACAGGGTACGCGCGCGCAATCGAAGAGGTGAGCGGACTCGACGCGAGCATCGCGGTGACGCTCGGCGCGCACCAGTCCATCGGGATGAAGGGGCTTCTTCTCTTCGGTTCGCAGGAGCTCAAGGACAAGTACTTGCCGCGCCTAGCGACCGGCGAGACCGTCGCCGGCTTCGCGCTCACCGAACCGAGCGCGGGCAGCGACGCGGCGGCGATCCAGACACGCGCCGAGCCGCGCGGCGACGGGTACGTCCTCAATGGGTCGAAGATCTGGATCACGAATGGCGGCATCGCGGACCTGTTCACGGTCTTCGCGCGTACGTCTCCCGCCGAGGAGGGCGTGAAGCCGAGGATCACGGCGTTCCTGGTGGAGCGCGCCTGGGGGGTGAAGAACGGCCCGAACGAGGCCAAGCTCGGAATCCGCGGGAGCTCGACGACGGAGGTCTTCTTCGACAACGTCTTCGTGCCCTCGAGCAACGTCCTCGGCGAGCCGGGGCGCGGCTTCAAGGTGGCGATGCAGGTCCTCAACAGCGGACGCCTCGGACTGGCGAGCGGCTGCATCGGGATGTGCAAGCGCGTCGTGAAGATGGCGATCGACCGGTGCGGAGAGCGGCGCGCGTTCGGCCGTCCCATCGGCGAGTTCGGGCTCATAAAGGACAAGATCGCGACGATGATGGCCGACACATGGGCGCTCGAGTCGATGACCTACCTGACGACGGGGATGGTCGACGCGGGGGTCGACGACTTCTCGGTCGAGAGCGCGATCTGCAAGGTGTACGGGAGCGAGACCTGCTGGCGCGTCGTGAACGAGGCGCTGCAGATCGCCGCAGGCATCGGGTACATGGCGGAGTATCCGTACGAGCGCCTGCTGCGTGACGCGCGCATCAACCTCATCTTCGAGGGGACGAACGAGATCCTGCGCGCCTTCATCGCGCTCAGCGGGATGCAGGGACCGGGACGGGAGCTCGTCGACGTCGCGCGCGCGATGCGCGAGCCCATCAAGGGGTTCGGACTGCTGAGCGACTTCGCGATCCGCAAGGCGCGCACTGCCCTCGGGCGCGAGCGCATGACCCGGCACAACGCGATCCTCAACCGCGAGGCGGTCGTCTTCGAGGAGTACGTGCAGGAGCTCGCGCGCGGCGTCGACAAGGTGCTGCGCAAGCACGGGCGGGACATCGCCGAGATGCAGTACACGCAGAAGCGCACCGCAGAGCTGGCGATCGACCTCTACGCCGTCGCCGCCTGCATCGCGCGCACGACCGAGGCCATCGAGAAGCGCGGGGAAGAGGGCGCTCGCCGCGAGATTGACCTCACGAGCGTGTTCGTCGAGGCCGCCGAGAAGCGCATGGCGCAGACGGTCTCCGCCTTCGACAAGAACGACGACGAGCTCCGGAAGGCCGTCGCGAGCAAGGCCTACGGCGACGGCGGGTACCCGTTCGACGTCGTGTGAGCCCGGGCACGCACCGACGCACGAACGAGTGCCCGGTCCAGAACGTAGGCGGCGCGGAGTACGGTCAGGTGGGCTGTGGGCGATTCTCGCTCGAGCCGACGCTCCCGGCGAACGTGGCGCGGAGCTCGCGCGCCGCCTCGCGCCGGGCACGCGAGAGGGCCCGCTCGATGAGCGCACCCTCGCGGTCGCCGACCGACAGCGCGACGGCACCCGCAGGGCTCCAGCGAACGAGGACGTCGGCCAGGAGCGGGGACGGGGCGCCGGGGGGCGTCTCGAGCGCCGGCGAGTGCGCAATCGGGACAAACGCTTCACCGCGCTTCCAGCCGATGGCCGCTCGAACCACGCATCCGGGCGGCAAGTCGCGGACGAAGAGGTCTCCCACCGTGGCGTCCACGGCGTGGTCGCGCGTGCGAGACCGCGGGCCGTCCCAGGTGGGCTCGACGATGATCACGCGCACCGCGAGCGATCCCGCCGCGCGCGCCGCGCGTAGGTACGCCACCGTCGACTCGCGCACCTCCCAGTAGACGTAGAGTGTGCGCGGGTCGACCGGGATCGCGACGCATTCGTCGACGTCGTATCGCGTCGGCAGCGGGGTGTCGTCGAGCATGCCGAGCGGCTCCTGCGGGCCGGCCGGCGACGGCGGCGCCTCTGCGCTCGCGGAGGCGGCCGGGGCACGTTCCTCCTCGGTCTCCGGGGGCATCTGCGGCGGCGGAAGCGGGAAGCTCGAGTCGAACAGCTGGCCCAGGAGAGCCCGTGCGGCGGCGTGGTCCGGCTCGCGCGCGAGCACCCCCTCGAGCGTCTCGATGGCGCGATCGCGGTGGCCTTGCGCTGCGTAGATCTCGGCAAGCGTCACCGTGGGCAGCGCGGCGGGGGCGCTGAAGCGCGCGTTGCCCGCGGCGCCGCCGATCGTGCGAATCCGTTCCGCCGCGTCGGGCAGATGAAGCCCGCGCTCGACGACTCGCGCGAGGAGGTCACGTGCCACGCCGAAGAGGCCGCGCGAGCGCTGCTTGGCGGCCGGGTCGGAGATGCTCCGCAGCAGCAGCTCGTCGACGAGCTCGGGGCGCGTCAGGATGCGAGCGCGCGTGATGCCTGCCGCTTCGGCGCGGGCAATGAGGGCGTCGCGGTCGAGGCGTTCGAGCTCCGTGCGGTTCATCGCGACGAATCTAAATCGACACTCCCCGGCGTGCTACAGGCATCGGCCGCGAGGCTTCCCTCAAGCCCCCAGCACCGCGCGCGCCCGCTGGACGTCGCGAGCGATCTGGTCCTTGAGCTCGTCCAGGCTGGCGAACTTCTTCTCCGGGCGCAGGCACGCGAGGAGCTGCAAGCGCAGCCGTGCCCCGTAGAGGTCACCGGCAAAGTCGAGGACGAAGGTCTCGATCGTGCGCTGCGCGCCGCCGCCCTTGACGCTCGGGCGAACCCCGACGTTCGTCACACCCCCGCCGAGCGGCTCGTAACGGTCCGCCGCCGCGTCGAACCGCTCGACGCGCACCGCGTACACGCCGTGCGCTGGCACCATCTCCGGGACCTCGTCCAGGTTCGCGGTCGGGAAGTTGAGCGTGCGGCCGCGCTCGTCCCCGTGCACCACCACGCCCGAAACGCTGTGCGGACGGCCCAGAACGCGCCCCACTTCGTCGACTTGCCCGGCAGCGATTGCGTCACGGGCGCGCGAGCTCGAGAAGGGACCTTGCGCGTCTCGCGCGATGGCGTGAACGCGCACGTCGAAACCGACCCGCGCGCCGACGGCGCGCAGGAGCAACAGATCGCCCGCGCGCGCGGCACCGAACCGGAAGTTCTGTCCGACGACGACGACGCGCGCGCGCAGCGTGCGGGCAACGAGCTCCTCGGCGAAGCGCTCGGCCTGCCACGCGGCGAAGGCGGCGTCGAACTGCCGGACGTAGACGCGCTCGATGCCGAGCTCGCCCATCAGCTCTGCGCGACGCTCGAGGGTCGTGAGCATCGGC
>CALKVG010000008.1 GCA_937998045.1 uncultured Myxococcales bacterium | reverse complement strand
AGCCTCATGACGGCGCCCTTCCACGAGCGCCGCGCAGAGCTCGAGGCGGCGCTCGCGCTCGCCGCTCCGCCGATTCACGTGACGCCGGCGACGACCGATCGCGCGCTCGCCGCCGACTGGTTCCATCGCTTCGAAGGCGCCGGTCTCGACGGCGTCATGGCGAAGCCTCGCGCCGGTATCTACGAACCGAACAAGCGCGTCATGTTCAAGGTAAAGCACGAGCGCGAGTGCGACTGCGTCGTCGCCGGCTTCCGCTGGCACAAGGGAGGAAAGGGAACGGCGGTGGGGTCGCTGCTGCTCGGCCTCTACGACGACCACGGCGCTCTCCAGCACGTCGGCGTGTCGGCGAGCTTCACGGCGGCGCGGCGGCGCGAGCTCGTCGAGTTCCTCGGTTCCTATCGCGCCGACGCGCTCGCGAACCACCCGTGGAAGGAGTGGGCGGGCGTGGACATGGAAGACGCGGAAGGCGGCAGGCGGATGCCCGGGGGCAAGAGCCGGTGGAGCCAGGGGAAGGATCTCTCGTGGGAGCCCCTCCGGCCCGAGCTCGTCGTCGAAGTGGCCTACGACCACATGCAGGGCCGGCGCTTTCGCCATACGGCCCAGTTTCGACGCTGGCGCATCGACAAGTCTCCCCGCGAGTGCACCTTTGCGCAGCTCGAGGTCGTACCCGCACACGAGCTTGCCGCCATCTTTTCCGCGAACGCTCGCGGGGTCAGAGCTTGATGACGATCCCGCCGCTCGACACCATGTACGTATGCGACCCGTCGAGCGTGATCGTTGCGCTCCCGTCGGGATGGAACGCCACGTCGGCGTCGATGGCGAAGGTTGCGTCGCTCTGCCCGTTCGCGGTCGACGCGTCTCTCGAGCCGCTGACCGTGTAGTGGATCGAGCCTCCGATCGGGTGGTGAGCCAGCGCCGAGTAGGTGACGGCCTCGTAACTCGCGCTGTACGCGAGGTCGGCGCTCGCCTTCGCGCCGGAGAACGCGGACGTGAACTGCGCAGCGAGCTCGAAGCTGCTGCTACCGTCGAACGTCACCGTGCCGGTCTGCACGCCGCTCAGCGTCCAGTTCCCCTCGCGGCTGACGGTTGCCGTGAGATCCGGCGGCAGCGAGAGGTTGCCCGACCAGCTCACGCTCGCTTGCGCGTCGTTGGTCTTCGGGCCGCAGGCCGGGAGCGCGGCGCCCGAAGCGTCGGTGCACGAGACCGTCAGTGTGTAGTCGACGCCCGCGTGTGCGGCCCCGAACGATCCCGAGGCGTTCACCGTAACGCTCCCGGGCATGACTCCGGCCGCCAGGCTCGCGGACTCGTACATCGATCCGACCTCGCCCCCGCCTCCCGCCTGGATCATAAGAGCGGCGGTCGACTGCGCGACGTTGTCGTAATCGCTGGCGGTCGGCGCGGAAGTCGCCGACCCGGAGCACCCCAGAACACCGAGCCCGATCGTTGCTGCAGTACAAGCGGAAAAGGTAATCGCCTTCATCGCGTGTCTCCTCATGACGCGTCGCATGAGCAACGGTCGGACCAGAGCCGTGCCCTCCTCCAAGTAGAGGGGCTCCACGACGCCGCCTCGCAGCCAGGAGGCATCGAGTGATGCCGCCAGGCAGCAAATTCCCCGCTGGGGCCGCCGTTCTAGGCGTTCTTGGGGTCTTGTGGCGTCTATCTCGTTCCGGTCTGTGGCGCCCGCCGCACTATGTGCGCGATTTGCGCCAGTGCTCGCGCCACTCGCGAGTGGGGTCGTCGTCCGGATCGGGCGTCTCCGGCGGTGGCCGGAGGTCCTCCGGCACGTGGCGAAGGTTCACGCGGATGCGCGTCCACGTCGACGAGCGCCCGCGCATCGAGTCGACGAGGACGTCGTCCAGCGCGAGGCGCGCGGCGACCTCCGGATGGCGGCCCTTCCAGCGTTCGAGGCCGGCCAGCGCGGCGTCCTTGCTCGGCGAGTTGGCGACGACGATGAGCGGCATGCGCGCGCGCGGCGCTTTCGCATGGTCCGCGGGCTTGCGCGCTCGCGAGGGCGCGACCCGCGGCGCCTCGCCGTCTGCCTTCCGGAAGTGTGGCGGCCACGGCGCGTCCCCCAGCCCGGACGCCTCGTCGCGCGCCGCCAGCTCGAGGAGCCCCTCGAGCGATCCCGCCGCGCCGTCGATCCCGGCGTGCGGATCCCCCAGGCGCTCGAGCCGCGCAGGCATCGTGAACACGGTGAAGTCGCCCGGCTCGCAATCGGGCACCTCCTCCCACGCGAGCGGCGCCGACACGCGCGCGTCCGGCAGCGGGCGCACGGAGAACGCCGAGCACGTGGTCCGGTCCTTCGCGTTCTGGTTGTAGTCGAGGAAGACGCCCCGCCGCTCCTCCTTCCACCACTTGGACGTCGCGATTTCCGGAGCACGCCGCTCGATCTCCCGCGCGAGCGCGAGCGCGGCGCGGCGCACCTCCGTGAAGGACCAGCGGGGGTGGATGCGTACGTTCACGTGCAGGCCGCGCGAGCCGCTCGTCTTCGGCCAGCCGACGAGGCCCATTCCGCCGAGCAGCGACCGCACTTCCAGCGCGACGCGACGCACGTCGCTCCAGGGGACCCCCGGGCCCGGATCGAGGTCGACGCGAAGCTCGTCCGGGTGCTGCAGATCGGCGGAGCGCACAGGGTGCGGGTGCAGCTCGATGCACCCGAGGTTTACGATCCACGCGAGCCCGGCCACGTCGTCGACGACGATCTCGTCGGCGGTCCGCCCGGAAGGGAACGCGAGGGTCACCGTGCGAAGCCAGGGCGGCCGCTTCTCCGGCGCGCGCTTCTGGTAAAAGGGCTCGCCCTCCGCGCCGTCGACGAAACGTTTGAGCACGATCGGCCGGTCGCGAATGCCGAGGAGGGCGCCGCTCGCGACCGAGACGTAGTAGCGAACGACGTCGAGCTTCGTGAGCTTCGCCTCACGCGAAAAGTAGAGTTTTCCCGGGTGCGTGATCGCGACCTCGCGACCGTCGAGAACGAGGAGCTCTGCAGCCTCTTTCGTCGCCACCGACGCGAGGCTACATCAGACAAGGTGAGCGATTCGAAACAAGACGTGCTCGACATGCTTCGCGAGCTCGCCGAGCTGACGATGCTCGAGGAGGGCGACCCGCAGTCGTTCCGCGTTCGCGCGTACGAGACGGCGGCGCAGGCCATCGCCGCGCAGGCGACCGACCTCGGCCGCCTCACGCCGAAGGAGCTCCAGCAGATCCACGGAATCGGCAAGAGCACCGCGGCGAAGATCCGCGAGCTCCTCGAGACCGGGCGCGTCGAGAAGCTCGAGGCCCTGCGCCGGAAGCATCCGGCGAGCGTCGTCGCCCTCCTGCGCATCCAGGGCCTGGGGCCGAAGACCGTGAAACGGCTCCGCGACGAGCTCGCCGTGCAGTCGCTGCCCGACCTGAAAGCCGCCCTCGAGGGCCACAAGGTGCGCGCGCTCAAGGGCCTCGGCGAGAAAGCGGAAGAGAAGCTCGCGCAGTCGATCGCCCGTCTCGAAGAGCAGGGGGCGATCGACCGCACGCCCATCTCCGTCGCGCTGCCGCTGGCCGAGCGGATCGTCGCGCGACTTCGCGAGGTGCCAGGGGTGACGCATGCCTCTTACTGCGGGTCGCTCCGACGCTTCTCCGAGACGGTCGGCGACGTCGACATCGTCGTGGCGGCGACGTCGCCGGCGGCGGCGATGGAGGCGCTCGTGTCGATGAACGTGGTCGATCGCGTGCTCGTGCGCGGCGACGCGAAGACCAGCGTGGTGACGCGACGGGGCACCCAGGTCGACGTTCGCGTCGTCGAGGAGCAGGCGCTCGGCGCGGCGCGCCTCTACTTCACCGGATCGAAGGGCCACAACATCAAGCTGCGGCAACGCGCCCTGGCGCGCGGCATGACCCTCAACGAGTACGCGCTCTCCGAGCTGGAGGGCGGCCGTATCGTCGCTCGCGAGACCGAGGAGCAGATCTACGCAGCGCTCGGCCTGCCCTGGATTCCGCCGGTCTTGCGCGAGGACTGCGGCGAGATCGAGGCCGCCGACGCCGGGAAGCTCCCTCGCGCGATCGGGGACATCTCCGGCGACTTCCACGTGCACACGACCGTGTCCGGCGACGGGCGTTCGTCGCTCGAGGACGTCGTCTCGGAGGCCAGGGCGCGCGGCTACCGCGTGCTCGCGATCACCGACCACGCCGAGGGCACGCTCTCCGGCGTGGGTCGCGAGGTCCTCCTCGAGCAGCGCGCGAGGATCCGCGCCATGCAGACGGAGCTCGGCTCGTCGCTCGCCCTCCTTCACGGCGTCGAGCTGAACATCGGGCCCGCAGGGGAGCTCGACTACGACAGCGAGTTCCGGAGCTCGTTCGACTGGTGCCTCGCCTCGGTGCACGACCATTTCGAGCTGGATCGAGCGGCGCAGACGCGCCGCATCGTGACGGCGATGCGCGATCCCGCCGTTCGCATGATCGGGCACCTCTCCGCCCGCATGATCGGCGGCCGCCCGGGGATCGATCTGGACCTCGAGGCGATCCTCGCCGCGGCCGAGGAGACGTCGACCGCGCTCGAGGTGAACGGCGGGCTGCCACGCCTGGATATGTCGGTCGAGGCCCTGAGGCGGGCGCGCTCGTCGGGGGTGACGTTCGTTCTCACGAGCGACGCGCACGAAGCCACGGAGCTCGGGCGCGTTCGTTATGCTGCGATGAACGCGGAGCGAGCGTGGATCCCGCCGGACCGCATCGCGAACGCGTGGTCCGGCGAGCGATTGCTCGCGTGGACGGCCAAAAAGTCGGCGCCCGTGGAGGCCTCTCGATGACGCCCGAAGATCTGCGGAAATCGATCGACACGATCGTGATCGTCATGCTGGAAAACCGTTCGTTCGACCACATGCTCGGGTACTTGCGGCTCCCGGACATCCCCAGGTTCGGAGCGCGCCCCGAGGTCGACGGCCTGCGTTCTCTCGACGACCCGCAGTACGCGAACCCGAGCGGCAGCGGCGATCCGGTCCGTCCTTTTCTCGTGGACGAAGACGCCCCATTGCCCAGCGACCTCCCCCACGAGCGTCCGTTCGTGGCCCAGCAGGTCGCGTACTCTGCGGACGACGGGTTCGCGATGAACGGTTTCGTGAAGGCCTTCGAGGCCTTCACCGGCGCCAGCGTCCGCGACCCGGCGCCGATGCGCGTGATGACGCCGCAGTTTCTCCCCGTCACGAGCTTCTTCGCCGAGGAGTTCGCCGTCTGCGACCAGTGGCACGCGCCGCTCCCCACTTCGACGCAGCCCAATCGCCTCATGGCCGTCAGCGGGTACACCGTCGTGGACACCACCCAGCGGGGTCTCTTGCCCGACCAGGACACGGTCTTCGACTGGTGCGAGCGCCACGGCGTGCGCTGGCGCGTGTACTCCGCGGGTCTGTCCTTCTTCACGCTGATGCCCAGGATGTGGCCCCACCTCGTGAACCCGCGGCGGTTTCGCTCGCTCTCGTCCTTGTCGCGCGACGTTCAGTTCGAGGAGGACGCGACGTTTCCGCAGGTCATCCTCGTCGAGCCCGACTACGAGGACACCCCGGTGCACCTCGGCGGTCACGCTTCGGACAACCATCCGCCGCTCCCGCTCGCCTTCGGCGAGCTTTTTCTCAAGACCGTGTACGACGCCGTCACGTCGAGCGCGAAGCGCTGGGGCCGCACGGTGATGGTCGTCACGTACGACGAGCACGGCGGCTTCTTCGATCACGTGGCGCCGCTCATCGTGCCGTTCGCGCCGCCGGCGGGCGCCCAGTTCACCGAGGCGTTCGCGTCGACGGGGTTGCGCGTGCCCGCGTTGGTCGTGTCGCCGTACACGCAGCGCCGGAGCGTCGCGTCGCTCGCGCTGGACCATACGTCGATTCTCCAGATGATCGCGGAGCGCTTCGATCCGAGCGGGGCCGGGTACTCGGCCGCGGTCGAGGCGCGACGGGCGGCCGCCGTCCCCATTGGTTCGGTGACCGCGGCGCTGGGTACGCAGCCGCGCGCCGAGACGCCGCGTTCCCCGCCGGTGTCGCTGTCGACGAGCGTCGTTCTGAGCGACCTGCGCGAGCCGTTGACCGAGGGCCAGAAGGCGTTCGCCGCTGCGCTCGAGGCGTTCGCGAAGGACCAGGGGCACGCGGCTCTCGAGAAGTATCCGCAGGTGGCTCACTGGCTGGCGAATCGCTGACGCGCGCAGGCGCTCGCTGTCTTCGGTCCGGCCGGGCACCATTTTCTCAGCCGAGACCGCCTCATCCAACCCGGAGCTTGTGCCGAGCGCCCAAGCGTGCTCGGGTGCCCACCACCGATGACCAACCCTCCCCACTTTCGCACCGCGGCCGTTCTCTTCGCCTTCCTCGTTCCTCTTGGAGCGGCGGCGTGCAAGCACGCGGGCTCGAACGCCGACGCGGGAGCTCGCGAAGGGGGCGCGCCTGCCGCGTCTGCGTCGGGGCTGCCGGCTCCGTCCGATGTCGCGGCGCCTCCCGCGGACGCGGTGAAGACCGCGAGTGGGCTCGCGAGCAAGGTCCTCACGCCCGGCACAGGCACCGAGCACCCGGGCCAGAACGACACGGTCAAGGTGAACTACACCGGCTGGACCACCGACGGAAAGATGTTCGACAGCTCGGTTGCCCCGCTCCAGCCCGGCCGCCCTGCGCAGCCGGCGTCGTTCACGCTCGGGCACGTGATCGCCGGATGGACCGAAGGATTGCAGCTGATGGTCGTCGGCGAGAAGCGCCGCTTCTGGATCCCCGAGGAGCTTGCGTACAAGGGCAAGGCGGGCGGACCGCAGGGGATGCTCGTGTTCGACGTGGAGCTCCTCGACATCACGCCGGGCCCGAAGCCGCCCGAGGACGTCGCCGCTGCGCCGCCCGACGCCGAGAAGACGAAGGACGGGCTGGAGAGCAAGGTCACGCAGAAGGGCACCGGCAAGGTGCACCCGGGGCCGAACGACGGAGTGCGCGTGAACTACTCGTTCTGGGAGCGCGACGGAAAGCTCCTCGACTCGAGCAAGGACAAGCCGGCGGTGCGCCCGGTGACGGCCGTCAGCCCCGGCTGGACGGAGGCCGTTCAACTGATGGTCGCCGGCGAGAAGCGCACGTTCTGGGTCCCTGCCTCGCTGGGGCCGACGGGCCGCCCTGGCGCGGCGCCGCCCACCGACACCACGATGATCATCGAGCTCCTCGACATCCTGCAGGGCCCCAAGACGCCCGCCGACGTGAAGGCTCCGCCGAAGGACGCGATCGTCGAGAAGGACGGCCTCGCGACCAAGGTGCTGGTCAAGGGCACCGGGACGACGCACCCGACGAGGGCCAACCTGGTCACCGTGCAGTACGCAGGCTGGACGACGGACGGCAAGATGTTCGACTCGTCGTACACGCGCGCGGAGCCCGCGACCTTCGGCGTGGGAGCGGTGATCGCGGGCTGGACCGAGGCGCTCCAGCTCATGGTCGAGGGGGAGAAGCGCCGCATCTGGATCCCCGAGGAGCTTGCGTACAAGGGGCAGCCGGGGCGCCCGCAGGGGATGCTCGTCTTCGAGGTCGAGCTCCTGAAGAT
>CALKVG010000007.1 GCA_937998045.1 uncultured Myxococcales bacterium | reverse complement strand
GCGATACGTAGAGCGGCGCCCCGCTCCCGAGCGCGATCGCGATGGCGTCCGACGGCCGGGCGTCGAGCTGCAGCACTCGATCGCCCTGACGCACGAAGACGCTGCCGAAATACGTGTCGTCGCGGAGGTCGTCGATCTGCGTCTTGACCGGGGATCCGCCCAGCTCCCGCACGAGCGACGAGAGCAGGTCGTGCGTGAGCGGGCGCTCGTACCGAGTACCATCGGCGCGCATCTGGATCGTGAGGGCTTCGGTACCGCCCACGAAGATGGGGAGGACGGTGACCTGCTTCGAGTCGATGAGCAGCACCGCGGCTCCGTCCCCGGCCGGGATGACATCCCATACGCTGGTTCGCTCGTAGCCGCTCGGCGCGCCACCGTCGGCGAACGCAGCCTGGCTGGGCACGATGGCGGTGGCGACCGGCGGTGGTGCCGGCGCGGCCACGGGCATAGGGAGCGCCCCGGCCGCCGACGAGGTCGGTGCCGCCGAATCCGCCGCCGTTGCGTGCTCGCGCGACCTGGACTTGCAGGCAGTCGCCGCCAGGGCGAGGCTGAGAACGACGAGCAGGCGGCGGGCGGCACAAGCTCCCACGGCACGTCTAATGTAGCGCGTTAGCGTCCCGAGTCGCGGGCGTTCGGGCCCGATACTCGGGACACTACCTCCGCGCTTCCTCCGCGCTTCGCCGTTCCCTCCGCTTCAGATATCGCCGTCGAGCTTTCCGTCCATGTCGCGATCCAGCGCGACGCGCACTCCGTTGCCCGGGGGTACCGCCGTGAAAGTAATCGCGAAGTGCTCGTCGAACTGCGCGAGCCGCCGGAGGAGCGCGTCCGGAACTGCAGGCAAGCGCGAGATGTTCGACTTCCAGGTGTTGCTGGCAGGCTGGTAGAGCCATCCGGAGAACGCGCCTGCGCGCGCGACGACCTCGCACTCTCCGGCGGCCGCGCGAGCCTCGAGCAAGTCGAGGCGCGGAGCCGCGACCGACGCGTCGTCCTTCCCGAGCGTCACCTGCTGGCCGACGATCGGCGCCATGTTCGAGTCGAACGCGAGGAGGAACGCCTCGAGCGCACGACGGGTGAAGATGCCGTTCGCATCCGGCGTGATGCCGGGGTTGCCGGGGTCCCCGGGCGCGTCGGTGTTCGGGCCGCGCGTAACGAACACCGTGCCGCCGACGAAGCGGAAAATCGTGTCGACGCTCCCGTCGTGCAGGAAGCCGAAGCCGCGGACCTGGTCGCCCTGGAAGCTGATGTCGTTGAGGGGCGGCGGCAGCCCTTGCACGAGTTGCGGGCCGAGGGGCAGCATGAAGGTGTTCGCCATGCCGAACATTCCGACCTTCTGGTACGCGTTCCGCAGGTGCGGCACCTTGAAGAACTGCGACTCGTCCTCGAACGAGTAGCGCCCGTCCGAACCGAAGAAGCCGGGCCGGAAGACGCCGAACTGCGCGTTCCCGCTGGGATCGAGCACGTGGCATCCGTTGCAGTTGTGGCCCGTGTCGGGTGCCGCGGCCGGCAGCTGATCGGCCGGGATCTCGGACCCATCGGACGCGGTGCGGAAATAGAAGGCGCGCCCTGCTGCCTGGAGCGGTGTCAGCGAGTCGTCGAGGTTGCGAACGGGATTGGGCGGATACGTAACCTGCAGCTGAAAGTCGGTGAACGCGGCCATGTCCGCGTCCGAGAGCTCCGCCGCGGAGCCGACCAGCCCAGGGAAGGCCTGGTTGAAGTCTTCGAAGGCCAGGACTTCGCTGAAGGAGCCGGTATCCGGCTGCGCGCTCGGGAGGATGTTGCCGTTCGCGTCGAGGCCGCCGTTGCGGTCGCCACGCCAATGCATCGGGCCGTGGTTGGCGAGGCCGCGCAGCGACTGGGTGGTCATCGGCCCCTTCAAGAACGTGTGGACGAACGGGCCCAGCCCGAGCGCCTGCATCACCGGGACGGAGAACGTGAACGGACCGGGGACGGGCTGAAGCTTCTTGTCCGGGTCGCCCAGGTCCCACGCCAGGCCGTCGAAGTCGCCGAAGATGTGGCAGCTCGCGCAAGCGTTGTCACCGTGCGTGGAGATCGCGTCGTACAGAAAGTGCCGACCCTTCAGGATGCTTTGCGGCTCCGGGTTGAACATCCCGACGTGCCCGATCTCCCTCTTGCGCGCCGTGTCGATGATCGAGATCGAGTTGTCGAAGCGGGTGAGCACGTACAAGAGACCGTGCCGCTCGTTTAGGATGACGCCCGTCGGGCCGCCGCCGGAGACGGGGATCTGGTTGGTCGTGGAGGGGACGAAGGTGTCGCTCTCGAGCTGCGCCGTGTCGAAGACCCCGACCTTGCTCGATCCGAGCGCCGCGACGTAGAGCGATTTGCCGTCGTGCGTCACGGCCATCTCGATGGGGAACGCGAGGCTCTTCGCTGCCTCGGCCGGCGTGCCGTCTTTCGAGAAGTCGATGTGCTTGTTCAGGTGGCGCGGCGTCACCGTAGAGCCGTCGATGACGGTGATCCGGCTCTCCGCGTTGTGCCCGCGCACCGAGCTCACCCCGCCGTTGACGTCGTGGCCCTCGAAGCGCTGGAAGTTGTTCGCGTCGGTGTTCGAGACGTAGACCTTTCCGCTGACGGGATTCACCGCCATGTTGAAGAGGACCGTGCCTACGCTGGTGGCGAAAGCCTTCTGCGCCGGCGGGTTCGCGTTCGCATCGATCGCGAATACATCCTTGTCCGGCAGGGAGAAGTTCACCTCAGCGTCACGGGCGGCGCCGAGCTGGTCGACCCAGTGCTGGCCGTTGAACTTGAGGATGAGCCCGACCGGGGGCTGCGGGATGCCGTCCGCCGTGAGGTTCGGCGGCGGCAATCCGCCGCTGTTGGTGGCCAACCGCTCGTTGATCGACGTGGTCTGGTTGCCGGTGAAGAAGCCGGCAGCATAGACGGTGCTGCCGTCGGGAGATGCAGCGAGCGCGCGGGGCGTATCGGTGAACAATGTGAGTACCTCGACGGGGGTTCCCTCGAGTGTGGTCCCGAGGTGGTCGGCGTCGAATACCCAGACGTCCGCTCGGCCGACGCCGGGGGTCGTCAGCTGCGGGTCGCGCAGGGTGTTCTGGCCGCGGTGCGCCGTCGTGACGAACGCGCGCGATCGATTGGGCCCCGCGAAGACGATGTCTCGAGGCTCGTCCCCGACGAGGAGGGTGCGAACGACTCGCGCGTCGAGCCCACCGCGCACGTCGACGACGCTGATGCTGTCGGAGAGGTGATTGACGACCCATACCTCGTTCTCGCTGCGAGCGGCGACGGCCACGGGCTCCATGCCTACCGGCAGAGAGGCGATCGGGCGCAGGCCGCGGTCCTCCACGCGGAAGATCTCCAATCGCCCGTCGGGCGTGTTGCACGCAAAGAGTAGATTCCCGCTCGGCGAGAGGGCGAGCGGCCGCACCTGGCCGGATTCGAACTCGGTGAATGTGGCCGCCGCTGCGGCCGTGTTGGCGATCGTCCCCGCCGCGTTGTCGAGGGCGAGAGCCGTCGTCGACGTGCTCTCCCCACCTGCGAAGCCGCCGCTGCACGCGGCGCTGAGGCCAGCGAACGATGCGAGCACTTCCCAGCGAAGGCGCCTGGTCCGGCTCTGACTGCGAAACGGTTTCATGGATCTTCTCCCTTCCTTCTCAATCAAGACCTACGCCCGGATTTCGCTCTCGCCGCCTACTCGACGATTGCCTCTCACCCAGCGTGGGCTCCTCAAGCCAACGGTGCGCGTCGATGTGCGCGTCGAGATGACCCCCGCCCAAACCGCGGGTGAACACGTCGCGCGCGCCGCGCAATCGCAACTCGCATGCCTCCGGCAGTCCGCTGGCAAAAGAAAGGCGGGGTCCCGCGGATCCTCGTTCTGGGCGCGTTTTCCGGCGGGCTTGTTCAATTCTCCACGCGAACTTCACGCAACCTTCGTTGCTCAATTGCGCAAGCCGCCGACACGCGCTTGCGCAATTGAGCAACTTTGCGCAAGATCGTCGTTCCGGCCTAGAGGATTGGACCGAGTGAGCCGCACCGGGGAGCGAGAGACTGCGAGCCGCATCTCGCTCGACGCGATGCGCGGTGGAGAGGAGGGCGTCTGCCTTCTCGTGATGAGCGAGGGCGGCGTCTTCACCTTCCCGCTGCCGTCGAGCGGTGAGCTGCGCGTCGGCCGCTCGGAGCGTTGCGATATCGTCGTCGCCGATCCGCAGCTATCCCGCGAGCACGCCTGCGTCCGCGTCGAAGGAGAGCGTTACCAGCTCGTCGATCTCGGAAGCTCGAACGGGACGCGCCTCGGGAACCGCGATCTCGTGCCGCACGAGCCGGTCGAGTTCGAGGCGGGCGACCTCATTGCGCTCGGCACCACCGTCATTCTCTTGCAGGCCGCGCGGCGCGACTCGCCCACACGCAACGTCTTGAGCCACGCGAGCTTCGCAGGGCGCCTGCAGCGGACCTGCGAGCGCGCCCGCTTGCGGAACGGCGGCCCGTTCGCCGTCATCCGGATGCACTTTTCGTCGTCGGGTGCCGCGGGAACGATGCACGAGGTCCTGGGCCGCGTCCTCGTCGATGCGCCCGTCGTCGGCACGTACGCGCTCCACGAGTATGAGCTCCTTGCGTCGTACCGCGCGGACTGGGACGGCGCCGACGAGCTCGCGACGCGCCTCGTCACGGAGTTCGCCGCCGACGGAACGCAGGTCGATGTCGGCGTCGCCTGCTATCCGCAAGACGGTCGCACGGCGGAAGCGCTTCTCGCCCGCGCGGGAGAGCGTGCGCGCGCCGCGCGCCCGGCGCCCAGCGAGAACGGCAGCATCGTCGCGCACGGGGGAGCGCTCGAGAGGCTGAGGCCGATGGTCGAGCGCTTCGCCCCGGGCGTCATCCCCGTGCTGCTGCTCGGTGAGACCGGGGTCGGCAAGGAAGTGCTGGCGACGATGATCCACGCGCTGTCGCCGCGCGCCTCGAAACCCCTCGTGTGCCTCAACTGCGCCGCCCTTCCGGAGGCGCTCCTCGAGAGTGAGCTCTTCGGGCACGAGCGCGGGGCGTACACGGGCGCGGCGCAGACGAAGCCGGGCATCCTCGAGGCGGCCAAGGGGGGCACGGTGCTCCTCGACGAGGTGGCGGAAATGCCCGCCGCCGTGCAGGCGAAGCTCCTACGCGTCATCGATCGCCGCGAGGTGCTGCGGCTCGGGACGACGACGCCGCGCCCGATCGACGTCCGTTTCCTCGCAGCGACCAACCGCGATCTCGAGGGCGACGTGGCGCGCGGGAGTTTCCGCGCCGACCTTTTCTTCCGTCTCAACGCGGCCCAAATCGTGATTCCTCCGTTGCGTCAGCGGCGCGACGAGATCGCCCCCCTCGCCCGGACGTTCGTGTCGATGGCCTGCCGCCAGGCCGAACGGGCGACCGAGCCGCGCATCTCGCCGGAGGCGCTCTCGCTGTTCCTCGGGTACTCGTGGCCGGGCAACGTGCGCGAGCTGCGAAACGTGATCGAGCGAGCGGTCCTGCTCGCTCCCGGAGACGTCATCCTGCCCGAGCATCTGCCGACGGAGAAGCTCGCGCCGGCGCCGCCGGAGCCGCCCGCGGCACCGCGCGTCTCGCGCATTCGTCCGCGCATCGGAGTGCGCGGTCGCGACCTCGAGGAACCCACCCTGGTCGACAACCCGGAGCAGGCTCGCATCCTCGGCGTCCTCCAGCAGTGCGACTTCAATCAGACTCGGGCTGCCGAGGTCCTCGGCATGTCGCGCCGAACGCTGGTCTCGCGCCTGGCATCCTACGGCTGGACGAGACCTCGTCGGCGCGGCTAGCGGGGACCTATCCCGAACGCCGGCGTGCGCGGCCTGCCAGGCCGCACCCGCGCGAGTTGCCACCGCGGTCTCGAGTGTCGCGGCCGTAGCCCGGGGGGCTACGAAAAGCGCCTTTCGGTCCGCATTCTTGCGGAAAGCAGGCCTCCCCACCCCGCGGCACATCGCCTGCACTCATCGGGCCGACACCCGAGCCCGATGACCCTGGACCCCCCCCGTTCCTCCCTGAAGCTTTCGCGCGT
>CALKVG010000006.1 GCA_937998045.1 uncultured Myxococcales bacterium | reverse complement strand
GTCATCGACGCACCCTTCGGCGGCGGCAGCGGCACGGTCACCACGAGCTTCGACGGCGACCAGCCCACCGCCAACGGAATCAACGTTCCGGTAACGAAATTCACCGAGGAGCTCGGCGTCGGCCTCACCTTCGTGCGCACCCCTACCGCGGGCTGGACGGCCGTCTACGACGACGCCGCCTTCGAAGGCGCGGCGCGCTGATCGGGGCAGCGCGCGCATTCATCGGGCCGTGCTCGCCAGAGCGTCCAGGACCTCCCGCGCCTCGGCGCGTCTGTACCCGCCGTAGGCGCCCTCCGCGAACGGGGCGAGAGCCGCTCGCGCCTCCTCGATGCGGCCTAGGCGAACCAGCGTCAGCGCGCGGTTGTAGCGTGCCTCGGGCGCGAAGCGCCCCGCGGGGTACTCGGCCAGGTACTCGTCCCAGCCGCGCAGCGCCGCCGCCGGATCTCGCGTGACGAAGTGGGCACGGTGCGCCGCCTCGTACATCGACTCCTCGGCGTAGGCGCTCGCGTCGACGGCCGAGCCGCGGGCCTGAGGCGAGTGGACTTCGCGCAGCACCGGCGGGGCGCTGGTCTCCGTGAGTGAGGGCGCCGGAACCGACGGCGCCGGCAAGGGCGCACTCGCGACCTGGCTGTTCCCTTGCTCCAGGCCGTTCCTCCCGACGTCGCCCCGCGCGGAGTGCGAGGCATCCGTGGGAGCGGGCGCGCTCTCGGCCAGGAGAGCCACCAGTCTCGGCAATCGACCGCTGACGGCCGCCCACGCACTCGAGAGCACGAGCGCCGCGGCCATGGGCGCGGTCAGCACGACCAGTCGACGACGTCGGCGCGCCCGCGCGTGCGCCACTTCGAGGATCCGGCGACGCGTCGCCGCGGCATCTGCGGACTCGCCATCGCACACCTGCCGTAGCGCGTGAGCGTGCTCCTGAATTGCGTCCCCCTTCATCGCAGCCCTTCCTCGCTCAGCGCGACGCGGAGCTTCTTTTTCGCATGGAACAGGCGCGTTCGCACCGTACCCTCCGGGGCGCCGGTGATGCGTGAAGCTTCCTCGCTCGTGTACCCCTCGACCTCGCACAGAACGATCGCCACGCGCTGTTCCATCGGCAGACGATCGAGCGCTCGCAACAGCCGCTCGGCCAGTTGCGCACGTTGCGCGCCATCGTCCGGCGTGGGCGCGGGGTCGCGGCGCTCGCGCGCGGCACTCTCCATCGCCGCCCTTCTCCGGGCGGCGGCGCGAACGTAATGGCTCGCGTGCCGCGCGGCGATCCCGAGAAGAAAGGTTCGCAACGAGGCGTCCCCTCGGTAGCGTCGAATGGCCCGCGGCAACGTGAGGAACGTCTCCTGGACGAGATCCTCGGCCGCGCCTATGTCGCCGACCAGGCGCCGGGCAAACGCACGGACGTGCGCCTGGTGTGCATCGTACGCCTCACCCAGCGCGGAGATTGCCCCTGCGCGCAGCCGCGTTACGAGCTCACCGCTCCCGCCTGCCGCCCCATCCACGACCCCCAAGGATAGCGGAGCCGGCCGTGCGGGGGCGATGGCCCGGAGAATTCCCATGGTCGCCGGGTTTGTGCCCGCAGCCTCGGAAGGCGTTCAATGACCGCCGCGCCGGGCGGGTCGTGGGCGCGGATCGCTCGACGGTCTATCGCGGAATCGCCGTCGCTCTACCTGCCCGGCCGGATGCCGTCGCGCGTACGGCGCCCCGGGCGGGCTTCGCCGGATTCGATTGCACCGCGGGCCTTGCGCTCGGGGCCGGCGCCTCCGGCGCGGGGGGCGCCGTCGATGCAGAGAGCGGCACATGTGGCGCGACAGACGGTGCAACGTGCGCGTCCGCCGCGTGCGATGCCGCGCTCCTTCGCAGGCCCTGCCAGGCCGCGAGCGCAAAGACGACGCCTCCCAGCGTACACACTGCCCCCAGCACCACGTTGCGCCTTCGCAGGCGCGCACGCACGACGACCGCCTCGCGTGCCGGAGGAATCGACGGGGAGACCGCCGGCTCCTCCGACGGAGGCTCCGTCGCGAACCAGGCCTCCTGCTCCGGCAGGAACGCAGCATCCGACGGAGGCAACGCACCGGCGCGGGGCTCCGGAGGCTCGGCGGACGAAGCACCCTTGTCGCTCGGCCCTTCTGCCGACGGGGGAATGCAAGCGCGGGGTCGCACTGCCGACCAAGAACTCTGCGGGTCTCGCAGTTCCGGTGCCTTCGCGCTTGTCGTCTCGGAACCCATTCCGGCCTACCTCCTGTAAGTTCTCTGCACACGGAGCATGGAGCCCGCGCCCGTGCGCGCTTCCCCTCGAAGCACGCCGCGTACCGCTGCGTCCAGGCTGCGTCTGCCGTCGATGGCTCCAAAGTAGGTCACCGCCGCCCTCGAAAATTTGCGGAATCTAGCCGCACCCCTTGCGCGAGCGGCACGAGAGTGGGCCACCTGGTCGCTGGTCGGCTGCGTGGCCAGTTTGGTCGGGCCGTTTCCCAAGTCGACATCGTTTCGTGAGCTGCGAGAGACGTCCTCGCCAATTCAGGCGCTCCGCACGACGTCGTCCCCGAACGCCTGCTCGGCCGAGCGGAGGCCCCTGCGAACGATCTCCAGCGCCATGTCGGCAGCGTACCCGCGCAGCATCGTCGTCCCCTGGCTGCCGCCGAGCCCCTTGAGCTCGAGCGTCGTCGCCGTCGCGACCCAGGGCCACCCGTCCTCGTCCACCAGCTGCAGGTCCTCCCCCTGCAGCAGCCGCACCGCGAGCGCGAACACGCAGGAGTAACTCTGGAATGGACGGCGCCTCAGCTTCGTCTGAAAAGCGTCCTCGGTGCGCTCCGGCTTGCGGCTCGCGGCGCGACAGCGTTCGATCGCATCCGCCAGCGCGTCGCCGTCGAACGGCCGCGTGAGGCACGGATTCGGCAAGCTCGCCAGCGCGCTTCGCGTCTCGACGTCGGGCGTGCCGTCGGCGATGAGGACGACGCGCGACGCGAGCTCGGACTCGAGCTCGCGCAATCGATGGCAGAACTGCACCCCGTCCATCTCGGGCATCTTCAGCCGACACAGGACGACGTCGAACCGCGCGCCGAACGCGAGGAGGTCGAGAGCCTCGCGAGCGCTTCCCACCCCTGCGACCTGGTATCGGTCGCCCAGCGTCAGCGTGAGCTCGAGGCGCGCTCCCCCCTGGTTTTCGACGACAAGCAACATCGGGCATGACCGGCCGTCGGCGTCGATAGCCATGGGTGGCCCTCACGAGAGCACGCGATGTGCCCGCGCCCGCGCCCTCCCGCGTTGCGACCGTCGCGCGGGATTTCTCGCCCCCCTACCGGCCGATCGGCCCGTCCCTGGGGGTCGCTCGATTGACCATTGCGGTCCGGTCCATGCAGCAGTCGACGACGGACCCGTTCGAGGGGCCCGCTTCTCGTCATTGGCAGGCGATCGAGACGGTCGTGACGTTCGCCGAAAGAACGGTCCCGGTGGCGCTCATCGCTCGGCACGTCTGGCCTTGCGGCTGCGTGGAGACCGTGACGCGATACGTCGCGCCCGAAGCGAGATCCTGCGAGAAGACGAAGGGGCCGTTGCTCGAGACGGTGAGACTGTCGCCGCCGTTGTCCTGGAGAGTGACACGGCGACCCTGATGAAGCCCGGCGAGCGTGCCGCCCACCGTGAATAGCGGGGCTGAGCCATCGACGGACGGGCCGTCCGGACCTCTCGTCGCATCGTCGGGAGCGTCGTTGAGGCCTGTGTCCTCGGCCGCGGCGTCCACGATGGCGCCGTCGGTCGCCCGGCCGCCGTCCGGCGGTCCTGCCTCGTCGGGCAGTGCGTCGGCTGGCGTACCTGGAGAGTCCTCGTATGGGGCACCTTCGTTCGGAGCGTCGGGCAGCGCGCTGTCGTGCGCCGCCGACGCGTCGTCGTTCGCCCCGTTCGGGTCGTAGCGATCGAAGTCGTACGTGCAGCCCGCCCCTATCAGCGTCGCGCTGACGACGATCGGCGCCGTCCGGAGCCACCCGCTTGCCGGCATAATGTCCCGGATCATCGCGCGATACCGAGGCAGCATCAACTCGCCGGGCAGCGCACTGCGGGCGAACACCACCCCCTGGCTCGCCTATATCAGCGTAGGCGTGCGCGCC
>CALKVG010000005.1 GCA_937998045.1 uncultured Myxococcales bacterium | reverse complement strand
GTCTCGTGGGCTCGGAGATGTGTATAAGAGACAGCTCGACCATCGCGCTGTGCGAGGCCCTCCGCGCGAGCCCGCGCGGGCCCCTCGTGCAGCAGGTCGGCGAGTTCGCCACGCAGCGGCACGCGGGGGACGTGTCGGTGCTCGTCTCGGTGGCCCGCATGTACATGCAGGCGCACCGGTTTGCGGACGCGCAGGCGGTGCTCGTAACCGCGGGAAAGCAGGCTCCTCGCGACGGGACTGTATACCGCTGGCTCGGCGAAGCGCTCCTTCGGCGCGGCGATGCGGACCGCGCGGAGAAGGTGCTCGAGCGCGCCATCGGACTCGGGTCGAACGGAGCGGAGGCAGAGCAGTGGCTCAGGCGCGCCCGCGCGCTCCGCCCGATGCAGGCGAAGTTGGGGACGCGCGCGGTGGCGGCCGAGGTCGCGCACTCGAGCGAGCCGCAGCTGCACGACCCCGGCGACTCCGGTGACACGCCCGCGATGCGCGTCGACACGTCCGAGCTGATCGAGGTGGGTGACGGCGCACTGCCGGAGCGTGGTCGTGACCTGGACGACGACGCGGATACGTTGCAGCGGCGGTTCACCACGTCCCGCCCCGCCGGCCGGCCCCCCCTCGCCGACGAGCTCGACGCCGCTCTCCTCGAGCCTGTGCCCACCGGACCCGCGGTGCCGTCGCGCCTCGAAATGCCCCTCCCACACGCCAACGGGGGGATGCACGCCTACAGGCACCAGGCGCCGGTGCCGCGCACCAGCGACCGTCCCCTCGTCCCTCACCCGCGCGACGTCCTCGACGCCCTCGCGCTCGCCGGCGTCTTCGAGCCGCCCGCGCGGCGCACGGCGCAGACCGCCGCATGGGACCGGCCCGACCGCGGCCCGAAGCGCAAGGGCACCTTCACGCTCGTCGCCGCGATGGCGATGTTCGTCGGAGCTTCCTTCGGCATCTACTATTTCTACAAGGACAAGCGCGCAGCGGAACACCGCCGCTCGGAAGCGCTCCTCGCCACGGTGGAGGCGCAGCTCCACGCGAGCAAGCCCGGCGACCTGCCCGACTCCGAGAAGCAGCTGGCCCAGGCGTTTGCCCTCGAGTCGCGCAGCCCGCGCGCGGCGCTCGACTGGATTCGCGAGCGCGCGCTCGTCGGCCTCGTCAAGAGCGGCGCCGACGTGGCGTTCGAGGACGCGATGGGGCGCGCGAAGGAGGTGGGCCTGCCCGAGGAGAAGTACGCCTTCGCGCGGGTGGCGTCGTTCCTCTTCCAGGGCGACACCGCGGGAGCGGCGGCCGTCCTTCCGCGGTGGGACGGCCCCGCGGCTTCCGATGCGTGGTACCAGCTGGTCGCCGGCGCGACGCTCGAACGCGCGGGCGACGCGCGCGCCAAGACGCGCTACCAGGCCGCCGCGAAGCTCGACCCGGATCTGGTGGTGGCGCGCATCTCGCAAGCCCGCGCAACGGCCATCGACGGAGACGCGCAGGAGGGCATGCGCCTCGCCCGCGGGCTGCGCACGCAGCTCCCGGATCGCGCCGAACCGGTCGCCCTCGTCGCGATCGCGTGGGGGCGCGATCCGCTGCGGGAGGACACCCCGGGGCCGCCGGAGATCGACGAGCTCCCGAAGCGTGAAGCCGAGCTTCCGTCGTCGCTCAAGTTCGCGCAGCACGCGATCGCGGCGCTGCGTTCGGTCGACAAGCACCAGAGCGCCGAGGCGCGGGCCGAGATCCAAAAGGGGCTCGCGCTCGCAGAGTCGCCGGGCGCGGCGGTGTGGCTGGGCACAATGGCGCTGCCGCTGGGGGACGAAGCGCTCGGACGCAAGGCCGCCGTCGCCGCGCTGCAGTTCTCCGCGGTGTACGAGCCGGCGCGCGGCCTGGCCGCACGCGTCGCGCTGCTCGGCGGGCGCCTCGACGAGGCGCTCAAGGCGACCGAGGACCTGGACGCGACGTCGCCGGACGTCGCCGTCGTCCGCGCGGCGGCGGCGTACGAGCGCGTGGACGCCGACGGCGTGGCGCGCGCGATCGAGGCGCTTCCGGCGGACGCGCGCAAGCTGCCGTATCTCGCTGCGTTGTCGCAGATGCAAGGCGCGCTCTCCGGGCGGCTTCAGCTCGACGGCACGAAGCTGGCGAACCTGGCGGCCGACGACGCACCCTGGAGCGACTTGCTCGCGATGGACATCGCGCTCGACGAGGGGAACCTGGCGGCTGCCGACAAGATCGCGGCCGCGTGGGCCAAGGAGGGCGACCCGAGCTCGCTGCGCGCGATGCGCGTCGCGCGGCTCGCGCGCTACGAGGGACGCCTCGATGCGGCGGAGTCGCTGTCGACGGTGTCGCTCGAGCACGGCACCGTCACCCCCCGGGTCCTCTGGGAGCGCGCATACCTGCTCGTCGCGCGCGGTCGCGCCGCCGAGGTCGCGACGCTCCTCGGACGCTATCCCCTCGTCCTCGGGCCGCTCGCGACGTGGCTCAGCGCGTACGCAGCCGCCAGTACCGGGAACATCGAGGCCGCCAAGGGCAAGACCGCGTCGCTCGACCCGCCGCCAAGCGCGGCGCCGCTCGAGGCGCGCGTCGTCCCAGCGGCCGCGTTCGGGGCGATGAAGGACAAGCGACGCGGCGGCGAGTACGTCCACGACCTCCTCGCCACCAGTACGCATCCGGACCTCGTCGCCGCCGCGACGGCGCTCGGGTTCCACGTCGTCGAGCACCCGGCAGGCAGGCGACGCGGCGGCTCCCCGTGACGGCACGTCTCCGCCCCGGCCTCGCTTGCGAGGCTGCGTGGATGAAATGCTGCCGGAGCGTAGTTGAACTTTGAATGTGCTAAGAGCCGACAATGCCCTCGGACCGCCCGGACGAGTCTTTCGCGTCGCTCTTCGAGCAAACCGGGCGCGCCGCGCCCCGCGCGCGCAGCCCTCGCCCCGGCGACGTGCTGGACGTCGTCGTCGTGCAGGTCGGAAAAGACGCCGTCTTCGTCGAGCTCGACGGCAGGCGCCAGGGCTACCTCGAAGCGAACGACGTTCGCGCACCGGACGGTACGATCCCCATTGCGACCGGCGCGAAGCTGCGCGCGCGCGTCGTCGACGTCGGCGACGAGGGGATCCGGCTGGTGCCGACGGTCGAAGCGGCAGTCGCGGTCGGCGCGAGCGTGAGCCTCGGTGGGGCAAGCGGCGAGAGCGAGGGGTTCAAGATTGCCGTCGGGCAGGTCGTCTCCGGTACGGTCGACCGCGTCGAGAACTACGGGGTCTTCGTCCAGATCGACGGGACGAAGGGCCGCGGCGGTCGCGGGCTGGCGCCGACCGCCGAGCTGGGCACGCCGCGCGGGGCCGACCTGCGAAAGGCCTTTCCGCTTGGAACGAAGCTCAAGGCGAAGGTCGTCGCGATCGAGGAGGGCAAGATGCGCCTCTCGCTGCGCGCTCTCAAGGACGACGAAGAGCGGGCGGAGGTCGAGAGCTTCCGCGCCAAGGAAAAGGAGAAGCAGAGCGCGGCGCCGGCGTCGTTCGGGACGTTCGGCGATCTCCTCAAGGCGCGGAAACCGAAGTGAGCCCAAGCGTCGCCACCGGCGGCGCGGGAACGACGACCACGCCGCGACGGCTCGCCAGCCAGAGATCCGCGCCGAGGAAGGACACGGCGGTGACATCGCGCCCGGAGGCTGGCGCCGCGAGGACCTCCCAGCGCGACTCTTGGTCGTCAAGCGAGCGCACACGCGCGCCCTCCATCGTCGCCGCGTAGAGCCGACCTCCCCGAACGACGAGCCCCGCGGCGTTGATGTAGCCGCCGCCGAGAGGCGTGGCGCCGGGAGCGCGATCGCCGAGCCGCAGCCGCGCAACGCCGGCCGAGTACGTCCCCACGAAGAGGTCGTCGCCGCGGACCGCGAGGGCCGTGACCCAGTCGTCCTCGAGCGCGCCGCTCGCGACCGACGCGCGCGCGAAGCGGCCGTCTTTTCCGTAGTACAGCCCGGCGACGGTCCCCAGGTAGAGCGCGCCGTCGTCGCCGGAGGCGACGGCCCACGTCGCGTGCATCGGCGAGTCGATGGACGCGTGGCCACCCTTTGCCGGCGGCGCCGCGACCGGCACGATGCGGTCGCCGCCCCCGGCGCTCGACTCGACGAGCGCGGCGCC
>CALKVG010000004.1 GCA_937998045.1 uncultured Myxococcales bacterium | reverse complement strand
AGATTTCTGCCTGTCTCGTGGGCTCGGAGATGTGTATAAGAGACAGCGAGTGGGTGGCCCAGCACCGCGGCGAGGTCCGCGTGCTCGACGTGCGCTCGCCCGCCGAGTACGGCGGGGAGCTCGGGCACCTCGAAGGCGCGCAGCTCGTGCCCATCGACGAGCTGCGCGCGCGCGCGTCCGAGGTGCCCGCCGACAGGCCGGTCGTGGTCGTCTGTCAGACCGGGCGGCGGTCGGGCCTGGGAGCGGCCATCCTCAAGAAGGCCGGCGTCGCGCACGTCGCCAGCATCGCGGGGGGGATGGTGCGGTGGCGCGAGCTGGGGCTGCCCAGCTGACCCATGCACCGATTCCGAGGCCCAGCGAACGATTTCCGGAAGCGGCTCTTCGAATCTCGGAGGGTCGGCGCGTCCGGCGTCCCGATTTAGCCGTGATTTTGCCGCCGTTTCGATGCAAGCCGACTGGTCCGCACGTTGCACGCCAAGGCCCTTCGCGCGGCGTGTCCGCCGCGAGCATCGCCCGTCACTGGAGGCGCATCGATGTCAGGCAAAATGAGCGTGAGACCGAACTGGAAGAAGGCCGTGGTCCTCAGCGGAGCGGTGGCTGTCGTGGCCGGAGCCATGCCCCTTGCGTGCTCCGGGTCACCCTCGGAGAACGGCGGCAGCGGTCAGGCGCCCAACCCGCCGGCTACGTCGAGCACGGGCGAGCAAACCGGCACGTTGAGCCTCGGACTGACGTTGCCCGGAGGCGACGTCATTTCGAGCGTCACGTACGACCTCCTGAATGGCTCCGGCACCCCGGTCACGCTGCCGCGCGCCCCCAACCCCGGTACCGTGAACCTGAGCAACAGCGCGGGCATTCACTTCCAGCTCGGCGGCGTGCCCGCGGCGACCGGCGACTCCCTCTCGCTCACGGCCTCGATCGCGGGCGGAGGCAACTGCCAGGGCAGCGCGTCCGGGATCAACGTCACTGCGGGCCACACGACGCAGGTCACCGTGAACATGCTCTGCTCGCTGCCGGGTCCGGATTCGGGGAACGTCTTCGTCAGCGGCACTGCGGCCAACTGCGGCACCTGGACCTCGCTGTCGTCGACGAGCAGCGAGGTGTACGTCGGCGAGTCGCTCGTGATGACCGCCACGGCGACAGGGCCGAACCCCGGCAACCTCGGCTACACGTGGACGATGAGCAACGCGATCGGAGCGTTCGGCGCCACGTCGGGCGGCGTGGGCGCGCAGGGGCAGGACGAGGGCGTTGGCCCGTCCGATCCGATGCAGTTCATGTGCACCGCGCCGGGAACGACCACGATCACCGTGGTGATCGACGACGGCCCGACCGACGGCGGAACGTGCCCGACGAACCTCAGCACGCAGACGACCACCGTGACGTGCGACGCGGTTCCGAGCAATCAGGTCGCGGCGGCCTGGGTCGAGCTCACCGGGCCCAACGGGTCGAACGGTCTGACCGGCAACGTCGCGATCGCGCGCGCGGTGACGGAGGCCACGGCTGCCGGCGGAGCGAACCCCTGTCCGACGATCACGATCAACGGCGGCACACCGGTGCAGATGAACCTGCGCGCGGGCGCCACGACGAGCCTCGCCCAGCGCTCGGTGAACACACCCCCTGCCAAGCCGGCGCTGTTTCCGGTCAGCTCCTGCGAATATCCGCTGCCCTCGGGGGCCACGAGCGCCGTGGTCGGCGGGCAGTCGCTGCCGGTGCCGAAGCCGAATCCGACCAAGATCGTCGTCATCGGCGACACGGGTTGCCGCCTGCAGAACGGCAACGGCACGCAGAGCTGCAACGACACGGACCCGAACGGCACCGACACTCCGTACCCGTTCGCGGCCATCGCCGCCCTGGCCGCGGCGCAGAATCCGGACCTGGTGCTTCACGTCGGCGACTACGCCTACCGCGATAACCCGTGCCCGGCTGGGCAGGGGTACAACTGCGGCGGGAGCCCGTGGGGCTTCGGCTGGGACACCTGGCAAGCCGACTTGTTTGCGCCGGGCGCCCCGCTGCTCGCCGCGGCTCCCTGGATCATGACCCGCGGCAACCACGAGCAGTGCAACCGCGCCGGCCAGGGCTGGTACCGCTTCCTCGACACCGGCGCGTACGACACCACCGGCGTTCACACCTGCGACGACCCCGCGGACGACGCCATCGCAGCGGGCGGCAACTGGAACAACCCGTTTCTGGTCAACATCAACTCGAGCACGCAGATCGTCGTCTTCGATACCGCCAATGCCAAGCCGCAGTCGCAGTCGCCGGCGCTGCCGACCGGCCCCGGGTCGATGTTCTTCACGACCTACGCGAGCGAGCTGACGACCGCCGGCAGTCTGCTCGGCGCTTCGCCGCTGCCCTTCAATCTCTGGTCGAACCACCACCCCATCTTCGGGTATGCGACGGGCAACCCGCCGGCGAACCCGATCCCCGCATTCCCCAAGGTCATGAACTCGGTCTTCCCGGGCACCTACTACCCGCCCCCGATCAACCTGGCGCTGCACGGTCACACGCACGACTACCAGGCGATCAACTTCCAGACCGGCACCCTGCCTGACGGCGGCACGTTCCAGCCGGCCGCGACGCTGGTGAGCGGCAACGCCGGCGACATCCTGGACACGGCGTTGCCCTACCCGCTGACCGGGGCGGCCGTGTCGTCCGTCGGCAACCCGACGGCGGTGAGTGTCGCTACCGTCGGCGGTGTGCAAGAGTTCGCGACGTCGGACAATGACGTGCCTTTCCAGAATCCCAACAGCAGCACCGACAACGACTTCGGCTACATGGTGCTGCAGTTCAATGCCGGCCCGCCGGCCACCTGGACGTCGACGGAATACCGGACGGACAACACCGTGCGTGACGTTTGCACCGTTCAGACGAGCGGCCAGATCTCCTGCGCGTCTTGGGGCGTCATCCCGCCGGACGACGCCGGCGTGTACTGATCAGCGTATGACTCGAGGCCCGGCCTCGGAAACCCAGACGCCGACGCCGACGCCCTTGTGGGCGGCGGCGCAGAGCAGGCGGTGGCAGTCCAGCGTGACTGCCGCCGTCTGCTCGGTCTTGTGCGTGGTGCTCGGTGCGTGCAGCAAGCATGCGCCCGAAAGCGGGTCCGGCGGCGGAGAAACCCAGCCAAACCGCCTGACCGTTTCGCCGGCAAGCTCGCAAGCTTCGACGTCGGCGGGGGAGGCCACGCGACCGGTTGCGGCGGAGCGTGCGCCCATCGTTGACCCGATTCCCCCGCACACCGTGCCCGCGTTGACGGCGCGTGAGAAGGTAGGTCAGTCGATCTTTCTCGACACCACTCTTTCCAATCCTCCGGGCACCAGTTGCGCGAGCTGCCACGACCCGGACACGGCGTTCTCCGGCAACAACGGGTCGGCGAGCGGCGTCGCGCGGGGCTCGCGCCCGGGACACTTCGCGCGCCGAAACGCGCCGTCCGTCATGTACGTGAAATTCGTCCCGCCGTTCCATTTCGCGCTGGAGGACGACGACGACGTGGCGGAGTCTCCCTTCGGCGGGCTGACATGGAGCGGGCGCGCCGACACGGTCGCGGAGTTCGCACGCCTTCCGCTGTTCGACGCCGACGAGATGAACAACGCCAGCGAGGCGGAGGTCGCACGCAAGCTGCGCGGTTCGCCCTACGCGGCCGACCTCGCTCGAGAGTTCCCCGGCGCGCTCGAAACTCCGGCGGCCTCCATGAAGGCCCTCGGCGAGGCGCTGCAGGTTTTTTTGACCAGCGACACGATGTCTCCGTTCACCTCGAAGTTCGACGACTTCTTGCGCGGCAAGGCCCGGCTCTCGCCGCTCGAAATGAAAGGGCTGACGGCGTTCGAGAACCGGGCGAAGGGCGCATGCAACCACTGCCATCAGATGTACCCGCACTCGAATCGCCCCGAGTCGTCGCTCTTCACGACCTACGCGTACGACGCCGTGGGCGTGCCCAGGAACCGCGCCATCGCCGCCAACGCCGACCCCGAGCGCTACGACCTCGGTCTGTGCGAGCGGAAGCAGAAGGCGGGGCGCCCACTGGACTCGTCGGACCCGAAATGGTGCGGCTCATTTCGGATTCCGTCACTTCGCAACGTGGCAGTTCGCCAGCGGTTCATGCATAACGGCGTGTTCACGAAGCTCCGCGACGTCGTGGCATTCTATGCCACGCGCTCGACCAACCCCGATCTCTGGTACCCGCACGGGGCCCGGTTCGACGACGTGCCCGATCGATATCGGAGCAACGTGAACACCCTTTCGTTTCCCTACAACCGGCGCGAGCGCGACCCGCCGGCCCTGGACGATGCCGACATCGATGCCATCGTCGCTTTCTTGCAGACTCTCACCGACGAGCCTTATCGGAGCCGCATCGCCCTCGCGGCCGCGCACACCGCGAGCAACGAGACGACCCCGTAGTGTTCCAGGCTTCTGCGCGAGGCGCTGGGTCCGAGTGACGTCGATGTACCCATCGACGCCATCTTCTGCGCAAGCGCACGATTGCGACCGGTCGGGCAGGTCGGGTCGCGTGGTCGGTCGATGTCGCGGGTCATTTCCCGTACGACGGGGGCGCGTCGCTCGGGCTCGTGCCCCAGCTCATGTTCGGTGTAGCGCCCATCGTGAAGTCGAGGGTCGCGCCGCTGTCGAGGACCGACGGATCGAGCCATAGGTGGGTCGACGGCTGGCCGTTGACGTCGAGCGACTGGATGTACTGGCTCGTGTCCGAGGCGCCGTCTGCGTGGATGCGGAGCGCTTTCCCGCTCGGAAGCTGGATGCGCACATCGGTGAACACCGGTCCGTTGATTGTGAGGATCGAGCTGCCCGGATAGATGGGATAGAGGCCCAGCATCGGCCAGACGAGGTTCGACGCCATGGTGCCGAGGTCGTCGTTGTTGTCCAGGTACTTCGGGGCGTCGTGATACAGCTGGGTGCGTATCCGGTTGCAAACGTCCTGAGTCTTCCAGGGTTGCCCCGTGTAGTTGTACCAATACTCCACTCCGAGATCGAACTCGTTGCTGAGAAGGGCGCCCTTGCCGCTGAAGTCGTCGAGATTCATGAAGAACGCGTCAAGCAGCGGCGTGACCACCCCTAGGCCTCCCATCGCCGCAATCTGCGTCTGCGTGGCATAGGGAATGATCCAGCGATACTGCGACGCCGAGCCTTCGGCCATTCCCTGGCCGGACGTCAGATTGATGCCGCCCGCGAACGACCCATTCTGCAGCTTGGGCGACAAGAAGTTCGTCGAGGGATCCAGGATGTTCTGCCAGTTCTGCGACCGCGTGAGGAGGGTTTGCGCGTTCGTCATGTCGCCCAGCGCGCCGGCGAACTGGGACACCGCGAAGTCGGCCTTGGCGTACTCGAGGAGCGTCGCGACCGAGGCGTAGTAGTTGCAGCACCCGTACTGACCGTCGTCCGGCAGGTAACCCATGGAAAGGTAGTAATTGAGCCCGGGGCGGATGTTGCTCGGCATCGTCGCCTCTTGGAGCATCTGCTTCAGCGCCGTCGCCGTATCGAATTGTTTGGCTCCGAACGCGTAATAGCCCGCGATGATGGGGTCTGCCGGGTCGCCGAGCATGACGTACGTCTCGCTGTTGGCCATCGACCACTTGGGCAGCATCCCGTTGTTCTGCGTGGCGTCGTTCACCATCGACTGCGCGGAATCGCTCATCTGCTGGGGGGCGACCATCGCACTGAGCTGAACCTGGCCGTGGTAGATGTCCCAGCCCGAGTAGTTTGCATACTGGTCCTTCTGCCCTTTTGCCACCGAATGGACCTGGTTGTCGAAGCCAATGTACTGCCCATTCGCGTCGCTGAAGACGTTAGGGTGAAGGAGCGCGCGGTACAGCGACGTGTAGAAGAGTTCCTGCTCGCTGTCCGTCCCCCCGACGATCTGAACCCGCCCGAGGAGCGCGTTCCACGACGCCTTCGCGGCGCTCTTCACGGAGTCGAAGTCCCAGGTGCCGTCGGGGTTCTCCGCGCTCCAGTTCGCGCGTGCGTTGGCCGTGCTGACGTACGAGATGGCGACCTTGGCCTGGATCGTTTGCTTTTGCGTGGTGTCGAAGGTCAGAAACACCTCGCCCGGGGACGACTGGCCTCCGAGGATCTGCGAAGCCGTGAAGGGCTGATCGAAGATGATGTCGAAGTAGACCGTGTACTTCTCGCCCCCGTCGTTGCAGAACGAACCACTCTGGGCCGACCCGTTCACTTCGTTCATGCCTACGATGCTGGCGGAGGAGTTTCCCTTGCTGCCGTTCTCGCTGCCCACGAGCTTGATGAGCAGGTTGGCGTCGTTCGTCGACGGAAAGGTGAACCGGCCCATCGCGCTGTGCAGCGTCGACGTGAGCTCGGTCGTGATCGCAGGCGAGCCGACCTGAACGGAGTAGTATCCGGCGGTGGCCACTTCGCCCATGTGGGTAAAGGGCTCTGTGTGAGCGTTCGGATCGCCCGACGGCAGCCCGCCGGTCATCGGCAGAATGGGTATATCGCCAAAAGCGGGGCAGCCGACCCCGCTGAGGTGCGTCAAAGCGAAGCCGGTGATCTGCGAGTCGTTGTATTCGTACCCGCTGCCGGGCGGCCGATGGGGTGAGGTGTCGGGGCTCCACTGGATCATGCCGAACGGCATGTCCGCGCCGGGAAACATGTTGACCCCGCCGGTCGTGCCGAGCATGGTGTTGACGTGCGACGCGGGATCGCCGACCCACGGGACCGGCGGGGCGTCGCTCGTGGAGCCATCGTCGCCCTGAGAGTCGTCGCCCTGCGAGGCGCCGTCCTGGGGCGCCGAGCCTTCGCCCGCGCCCGGTGCTTGGGCATCCGCGGGGACCGATGCGTCGGTGCCGGGCGTCGTGTTGGCGCCGCCGTCGTCCCCGGGCGCTCCCCCTTGCCAGGACGAGGAGTCGTCGCCGCAGGCCGTGAAGACGCACACGGCGGTCGCAGCGATGAGCGAGCCGACGGACCCGAGGCGCACGAACGGTACTGAGATCGCGGGACGACGCATTGCCGGCCTCCAATCCTGATTCGGTTGCTAGCGAATGTTCGAGGGCGCCGATGAACGGCGCCCGAAGTCACTGGGGCTGCGCGTTCATGAGCCCGACGACCGACGAATAAGAGGTTCCCGCGGGTGCGAGCACGATCGTGTCGCACGGCGACGTCGGAATCGTGAGCATGGCGCCGCTCGGTGCGTTTGCGGTGGATCCGTTGAGGTACATCGCCAGCTGTCCCTGGGGCCACGGGTTCGCGACCACGAGCGAGCCCCCGTTCTGACTGGTGATCGTCACGTACTGGATGGCGCTCTGGCTCATCTGGCTGGAGACGAGAAAGCCGCCGTACGCGGCGAGATTCCCGAACTTCGCGTCCGTGCCCGACGGCCAGTCGGGGAATACCCGGATCACGTTCTGGAAGGACTGAAGGAGCATCTCGCTGATGCCCGCGGGCACGGTATTGAGATTTTCGATCCCGCCGCCGCCGGTGTGAATGTGGAGATTCGGAAACGTGTTGTTCTGAATCCAGGAGTCCAGCTGAGAGAGGATCGTTGCGGGGTCGTAGCCGACGCGAGCGGCGGCCGGGTAGAACGTGTCGGTGCCGTTGCCGTCGCTCCAGCGGGCCATCTCGTCCACCATGTTGTAGGCGGTCTGCAGCAGGGTGGGGTCCGACGACAGGCCGATCTGGCTCCCCGGGTAGATGTGCTGGATGCCGATCGTGTTGCCGTTGTTCCAGTCGAGCCCCACCTCGGTGTATCGAAAGACCGTCTTCCCGTTGCGCATGTACGTCGGGAACGCGCTCAGCTTGTTCAGGCGGTCCTGCCACGTCGCACGATCGGTCGCGTCCATTCCGAGGTCGGTGCTGAAGTCGATCGTGGCCTGGAGCAGGAATCGGACCAGGCCGAGGGACATGACGCCGTTCACCTGCGGGTAGGAATTGTCTTCGTGCTGGGCGTCGTCGTTGTCCACGTATCGGGTGCCGTCGAACGACAGATAGTTCTGCCAGAACGTCGTCATCTGCTTGAGCGTGTCGTAGATGCTCTTTTCGTAGTCGAGATTGCGCGTGTAGTACGCGTGCATGATCATGACCGTCGCCGCGTACGCGTTGTTGAACTTTTGATTGTGCTCGCTGGTGTCGGCGCTGCCGTTCGGCATCGGGCCGATGTGCACGCGGTAGTAGGCCCCGGTCCAGCCGTTCTTCATCGCCAGCTGCTGCGCGTTGGGCATCCACGCGATGACGGGCGCGTCGTAGCTGTCGGCGAGCTCCGCATGGTTGGTCGGGAAGGCGCAGAAGAAGGGAGCCTCGTAGTTGTAATTGAGCGTGTAGTCGCCAAACCACGCAGGGTCCTTCAGGATCCACGCGCCCCAGAGGCCGGGAGGCGCCTCGCCCGTCCGCGAAGTGCTCGCGAGCAGGTAGAGAGACCCATAGAACTCCTTCTCCGCGACCTTGTCGGGGATCGCGACGAACGACTTGCGATAGAACGCGTCCCACCAGGCGATGTGCGCCGTGTTGAGAGTGGAGACGTCGCTCGGCATGAGCGCGGCGACGTTCTGGAGGACCTGACTCTGATAGCTGGCGCTGTCGTAGTTGCTCATGATTCCCGTCGCCAGCGTGACCGTCTGGCCTGCCGGAACGGTGAAGCTCAAGTTCCCGTTCGCGACGGTCCCGGTGGCGCCGACGGCGCGCGTGGCCACGCGGACCTTGTGGGTATTGGAACCGCCGACGGTGTCCGAACCATCGGCTTGAACGTCCTCGTAGAGGATGTCGTTCATGCTGTTGACGCTGTTCGGGTTGTTGTTGTTCTCGCCTACGGCCAGAGAGACGGTCACGTTCTGGTCGGCGCTCCCTTGGTTGGCGATCTGCGTGAAGAACGCGTTGTTGGTGGAGTCGGTGGCCTGAACCCAGCTCGTTGTCTTGATGCTGTTCCCGCCGTTGGCGAACGTCCCGGTCACCTGCCCGGTCCCGATGTCCTCCTTCATCGAGTAAGAGGCGCCGGCCATGCCGGGAATGGAGAGCGACAGGCGCGACATCGCCTTGAGCGAGCCGCCGCCCAGCGACCAGAACTCCGTCTTTGACAGGATGAACGTCATCGCGTCGATGGTGCCGAGAATCGCCACGCCCACGTCTCCGTTGCCGAGAAGCGGAGCGTCGGTCGTCTCCTGCGTATCGGTCTGCGACGGAGGGGACGTGAACGTGCCCTGGTACCGGGTCGCCAGGTTCGGAAGTGGCGCGATGGCGGGGCTGCCGCCCGCGCCGCACACCCCTCCTTCACCCGCACCGGGGCCGGTCCCCGAGGACGATGCGTCGGAACCGCCCGAACCCGTGCCGGCGTCGTTGCCCGGTCGGCTGCCGCTCGAGCTGCCTGAGGCGCCGGAGCTCCCGGAGGAGCCGGAGCTACCGGAGGAGCCGGAGCCGCTCGAACCGCCGCTGCCGCTCGAACCGCCGCTTCCGGACGTGCCCGAGCCGCTACCCCCGTCGTCCCCTGTCGTATTCGTCTCGCTCGACGAATCCGCGCACGCACCGAGCGAACCGATTGCCAGCGCCGCCGCTGCGATAGCCGTTCGGTGTGCCCGCTTCTGGAACGAAATGGCCATTTGGATCCTCCGCGTGGCGCCTGAGTCGCGCCCCACAAGGCTGATATCCCCGTCGGTTAGTGGGGATCGGGCCCGCTTCGGATCACCGGCCGCGGACCGGGCCTACCGGGGGCGGGGCGATCGCGGCGGCGGTCCGCACGGATCCTCGTCCAACGACGTGCGTCGCGGCGGTAGCGTCCGAGGGCAACCTTCGACGACGTGCCCATTCGCGTCTCTTGTGTCTGCGAGTCTCACACTACAAAAAAACCCGCACGCCGGACTTCGGCTCACTTTTCTTCGACCCGCGCCAAGGCGTACCGCGCGCGTCGAAAAAGATACGTTCGCGACCGACGGCCACCGTCTACAGGCCAATGTCGGCCGCCAGGACGACTCTCTATCAGTCGCTCCCACTCAGGGCGGGGGACGCGCAGGCGAGGCCGAGCTCGTCGATCCACGTTCCTGAGCGACCTACCAGGCCGCGGGCGAGCTGGCCCACGGGACACTCGCTCTGGAAAGGCTGCCCACCGTCGCCGCCCGCTGCGGGGAGGGCGACGAGTGGCCCCATGGAGAACGACCCCGTTTCGAGGTTGACCGTCAGGGACGCGCACTCGAACGCAGCCCGATCGACCGCCACTCCAGACCGCCCCACGAAGCCTACGACGACCTGACCCGCCGGGCACGTCTGGGTCCATGCGCCCGCCGCACTGGTACCCTGGACCCCGAGCACGGCGCCTGGCGTCGTCGTGACTTGCCCTGACGACGGGTCCGCCGCCATCGATGCACACGTCGCCTGGATCGCGCCGAGGACGAGCGCGGGCATTTCATGCGCCGACAGGTTCCCCTGAAGCCCGACGACCGCCTCGTCGTCGGGACAGAGATCGAGGAACGGCATGCCCCCCGTCGGCGACCCATACACGCTCGTCGCTGTCTCTTATACACATCTCCGAGCCCACGAGACAGGCAGAAATCTC
>CALKVG010000003.1 GCA_937998045.1 uncultured Myxococcales bacterium | reverse complement strand
GCGCCCCCCCCACCGCCCGCGCCCCGCGAGGACGGCAAGCTCCCCGTCACCGCGACGCCGCAACGCTACGCACTCTCGCTGCGCATCGATCCGACGCAGCCGAGGTTCTCGGGCACCGTGACCATCCAGGTGGAGTTGCCAGCGCCGACGCCGTACGTCGTCCTGCACGCACGGGATATTCACGTGGCCGGCGCCGTCGCGCACCAGGCTGCGACGGATCTTCCCGCCGCGACGAGCACCCGCCTGGCGCACGACGGCGTCGTCCCCGAGGAGCTCGTCCTCGCCTTCGAGCGACCGCTCACGGCGGGCACCGCGCTGATCGAGATCGCCTACGACGCGCCCTTCGCGGCCGACCTTGCCGGGCTCTATCGCGTGCAGGAGGCGGGGCGCTGGTACGCGTACACGCAGTTCGAAGCCGTCGATGCGCGGCGAGCCTTCCCGTGCTTCGACGAGCCCGGCTTCAAGACGGCTTACGACATAAGCATCGTCTCGCCCCTCGGCCTGGCCGCGCTCACGAATTCGCCCGAGAAGTCCCACGAGGACTTGCCCGACGGCATGGTGGCGCACCACTTCGAGACGTCGCGGCCGATGCCGAGCTACCTCGTGGCCTTCGCGGTCGGCGACTTCGACCTGGCCGAGGGCCAGAAGGAACCGTTCCCGATCCGGGTCGTCACGACGAAGGGCAAGGCCGCGATGACGTCGCTCGCGCTGGAGGCCGCGGCCGCGCTCGTCGCGAAGCTCGGCGACTATTTCGACGTCGGCTATCCGTACCAGAAGCTCGATCTGGTCGCGGTTCCCGACTTCGGACCAGGCGCGATGGAGAACCCCGGCCTGGTCACGTTCCGCGACACCCTCCTCCTGGTCGATCCCCAGACCGCCACGACCACGATCAAGCGCACGCAGGCGCTCGTCATCGCGCACGAGTTCGCCCACCAATGGTTCGGCGACCTGGTCACGATGCAGTGGTGGGACGACATCTGGCTCAACGAGGGCTTCGCCACGTGGGCGGAGGCCAAGGTCGTCGACGCGTGGAAGCCGTCCTTCGGCGCGACCCTCGAGGCCATCTCGGACGTGCAGGGCATCATGGATACGGACGCCCTGAAGAGCGCGCGCGCCGTGCGGCAGCCGGTGCATTCCACGAGCGAGGCGATGGAGATCGACAACATCGTCTACGACAAGGGCGCCGGCGTGCTACGGATGCTCGAGAGCTGGCTCGGCGCCGACACGTTCCGGCGCGGCGTGCAGCGCTACATCCACGAGAACGCCTGGAAGAACGCCCGCGCGGAAGACCTCTTCGCCGCGCTCGACTTCGTCTCCGCCCAGCACGTCGGCCAACTCGCGAACGGCTTCCTCGATCACCCCGGCGTGCCCGAGGTGCTGGTCGCGTGGAAATGCCGCGCGGGCGGCGCGAGCGTCGACCTGCGCGAGTCGGAGTGGCGGGCCCTCGGTGACGGAGGCGACCCCCCACGCACGTGGACCCTTCCCGTGTGCCTTTCGAGCGACACGCAGAAGGCGAAGAGTTGCTTCACGCTCACGCAGGACCCCATCACGCGCGACCTCGGCGCGCGCTGCCCCACCTGGCTCTATCCCAACGCCGACAGCGCCGGCTACTACCGTTTTGTCCTCGAACCGGCGCAGCTCGGGGCGCTCGCGCGCTCGGCTCGATCCCTCGCGCCGATCGAGCGCGTGGGCCTCGTATCCAACGCCTGGGCGGAGGTGCGCCAGGGCGCCATCGGTCCAGGCGTCCTCCTCGACGCGCTGCCCGCGCTGGACGGCGAGACGAACCATTACGTCCTCGAACACATCGCGAACGCGCTTCGCGGGATCGATGGATCGCTCGTGGACGACGCGACGCGAAGCGCGTTCCGTCGCTACGTCGCGGCGAGGATGGCGGGGCGGAAGGCGATGCTCGGCTGGGAGCCGCCACGGGGAGCGAAGGAGGACGACGAGCACGCGCTCGAGCGACGCGCGGTCCTACGGACGATGGGCGAAGTGGCCCACGACAAGGGGACCCTCGCGGAGGCCGAGAAGTACGCTGCGAAGTGGCTCGCGGATCCGTCGAGCGTTCGCGGAGACACCGCCGCCGTCGCGCTCCCCGCCGCGTCCCTGCTGGCAGGTGCGGGCCGGCTGGACGAGCTCCGCGCGGCCGCGCGGAGCGCGAAGACACCGGAGCAGCGAATGCTGGCCGTACGCTCGATGGGGATGTTCGACGACCCGAGCGTCCTGCGAAAAGCGCTCGACCTCGCGCTGACCGACGAGCTGAAGCTCTCCGAGCTGCGTTACCTCTTCGGGGCAGCGCATGGCCGGCCAGGCGTTGCGCCCGTGCTCTTCGCCTGGGAGAAGGAGAACTGGGCGAAGCTCACCGAGCGGCTGCCGGGATCATACGGGAGGGGGATGCTCGTGGCGGTGGCGGCCGACCTGTGCGATGCCCAGGCGCGCGACGATGCGAAGGCGTTCTTCGTACCGGCGACGCAGGGTATCGAGGGGGTCAAACGCGACCTGGACGAGGCGCTCGAGCGCGCGGGATTGTGCGTCGCACTGCGCGATAGCTCTTCGACGGAAGTTGCGAAGTACTTCAAACACAAATAGCGGAGGACGGTGTCGGGAGCGTTCGGGCCCTCAGCTCTCCTCCATCTCGGGTGCACGCTCCGAGAAGCGATATCCCACGCCACGAACCGTCTGGATGAAGCGGCCTGCGCTGCCGAGCTTGTCGCGAAGGCGCTTCACGTGCGTGTCGACGGTGCGCGAGGAGACGCCGGGGTCGAGCTCCCAGACGTCGCTGAGGAGCGTCGACCGCGTCTGAACGCGCTCGCGCCGCAGCGCCAGCGTGATGAGCAGCTTGAACTCGAGAGGTGTCATCGGGATCTCGCTATTTTCGACTTCGACCCGATGCGCGTCGCGGTCGATCTTCAGCTCGGCGATCTCGAGGATCTGCGGCTCCTTGGCGTCGCCCCGGCGAAGCACCGCGTTCATCCTGAGAACGAGCTCGCGGACGCTGAAGGGCTTGACCAGGTAGTCGTCGGCGCCGAGCTCGAGTCCGACGATTCGATCCACCTCTTCTCCCTTGGCCGTCACCATGATGATCGGGATGTCTTGCGTGCGCGGCTCCCGCTTGAGCGCGGTGCAGACCGTCGTGCCCGGTCGGTCGGGCAGCATGAGGTCGAGGAGCACGATGTCGGGCAGCGATTCGCGCGCGAGCCGCAGACCCGCCTCCGCCGTGGCTGCAGCCTGGACCCGGTGCCCCGCTTGCGTGAGGTTGTATTGAAGGATTTCCCGCAGGTCGGGCTCGTCCTCGATGAGGACTACACGTGCCATGGCGCGCGACGGTAGAGGCGACGGGGGTCACTCGCGGGGAGCGGGTGTGACATTTCCGTCACGAACCGCATTCAGCAATCGCACGAGCAAACGCGAGCAAACGCGCAAGCGGAGGCCGACGCAACAAACTCGGCAGACGGAAAAAGTGGCAGACCCAAGCGAAATGCTCACTCCACGTTGTCGACGCCTTCGCGGTACGGTCACGCTGGCGCGGAAGCGTTGGGCGCACCGAAAGGAGAAGCCTCATGAACGTCATGGACAAGTGGAGCCAGGAGAGCGGTGGATTGCGGCCGGCCGATCGTGCGGTCGAGCGGGCGCGGACCGCGGAGCTCGCGCACCATCTATCGACGGTGGCGCTGCGTCAGTGGGAAAAGACGCTGACGGGGATCGTCGCGTTTCCCTCGGCGGCAGCCCTCGGAGTGGCCGCGACGGCGACGTACGGGGTGGCGATGCTCGAACGCGGCTTCGAGATCTTCGAAGCGGCCATCGGCGAGATCGGTCGGGGCCTGGGGCACGAGGACGTGAGCCGGGAACGCCGCGATCGCGGCCAGGAGCGCAGCGAAGCTCGCGCCTGAGCACCGACGTAGCGACTCGCCGCCACTGGGTCGCTCGTGGGGGCGGCCGCCCCCCTCCAGTGCTCCGCACTGGACGGCGCGAAGCGAAGCGGAACGCCGAGGGGGGCGAAGCCCCACGTACCGTCCCCTCCGCCGTCGTCGTCGTGCCGCACGCACGACGACGACGGGCGGGGATTCGTGTCCCGAGTAGTCGGCCCGCCGGGGACGCGACTCGGGATACTAGCTCTCGCTCGAATCGGTCCCGCGCGATCGGCCTCGCCCGGAGTGCGCGTGCTCGGTGGGAACCCGCGGCTCGACCCGCGTCGAACCGCGCCTGGCCACGCGCGCCCCGGCCGGCAGCTCGAAGACCCCCGAGCTGCGCTTTTCCTGTTTCGAGGTGTGCTTGTGGTGGTGGGCGCCCATTGGGTAACTATCGCTCCCCGCTACCGCCTGGGCACGCAATCGGTGGGCGAATTCACGTTGCTGTCACCGTCTCGCCAAGGCTCCTTCGCACGAAAGAAGCTCAGCCGCAGCAGCGCTCGAGCGGCAGGGCTTCCGGCGCGGCAGGCGGCTCGGGGTCGGACCTGAGCGGGAGTTCACGTTGATTTCGTGCGGGCGCCTTTTGCTCGCCATCTGGGGGCTCGACCGTGAACGAGCGTGAGAGGAGCCTCTGCCGCCGTTCGCCGCACGAAGCAGTGGCTGCGCGCGGCGAGCGTGGTGCTATTTCCGGCCGGTGCGAGCTGTATCCCCGTCGATCACGTCGTCGAAGGCCGCGCGCGTCCACGGGCCATCCAGCCGCCGGTGACCGACGCCGTCGAGAGCGAACGCGAGGCGCCACCGGGCTCGCTCGACGAGGACGCGAAGAGCGACGACCCCCCCATCGTTACTCGTCGTCTTGGACGGCGTTCGCTGGCAGGCGCATGCCGAACGGTTCCTCGCAGACGACTCGGCGCGCCGCTGGCAGGAGGCCGGCGCCCGAGCGGCGCCGTACCCGGGAAAGGGCGACTTCCGGCCCGATCGCTACGCGGCCGAACTCGCGCTGCGCTACCTCGAATGGCGGCGCCCACGGTTCGTGTTTCTGGGCCTCGGCGAGCCCGACGAATATGCGCATCGAGGGGACTACTCGGGGTACGTCGCCTCTCTACGCGCGACCGACGCCGTCATCGGGCGGCTCTTCGAGACGCTCGACCGCATGGCGGCGCGAGGGGCGAGTACCACAGTCTTCGTCACCACCGACCACGGCCGCGCCCGGGACCATCGCTTTCACGGCCGCATCTTTCCAGAGCGCGCTCTTCTTCACCAGGCGGCGGACGATGCGCCGCTGTCGGGTGCGCCAATCGATGAATTGCTCGCTGACGTGCCAGAGGAATACGCGGCGAAACGATGAGTGAATTCACGAGCGACTCGCCCTCCCGCCACGCGGTCGTCACAGGCTCGGGCGACCTTCCGCCCGTGAACGAGCGGACAGGTCGGGTGCGGTTCGCGCTCACGGCCTTCGGCTGCGCCTTCGGTCTCTGGCTGCTCGGCAGACTGGTCCTCCAGGCCGATGCGGCGACTACGTGGCGAGCCATCGGCCATGCCGGACCGTTCGTTCTGATCGGCCTTCTCCCATGCGCGGTGGGCATGTCGCTGGACGCGTACGCGACCGTCTTGCTGCTGCGGGGGCTGGGCTGTCGAGCAACGCTGTCGCAGGTCTTCCCGGTGCGCGTCGCCAGCGAGGCGTTGCACCTGAGCGTTCCGGGGGGCGTCGTTGCAGCCGATACGGCCACCGCGGCGTTGCTCGAGGCGCGGTGCGACGTCCGCCTGCGCGACGGAGTGGTCGCCTCGCTCGCGCGGCGCTGGCTGGTGATGCGCGCGCACGCCGTGTACATCCTCTTCGGCGCGGCGCTGGGTTTTCCTGCGCTGGCAGCGCTCTCCGCCCAGCTACTCGGCCGCGCGGGGCTGCCCTGGGTCGTCCTCGCGTCGTCGGTCGTGCCGCTGCTCCTCTCCGCAGCCGTCGCGGCCAGTTTGCTGGGCCGTTCGACCTTCGCGCGGATTCACGCCGTACTGTCTCGCGTCCCCTCGCGCCGGCTGGCGCGCTGGCTGCAGTCGCGCCGGCAAGAGGCGGCCGCGACGGACATGCAGTCGGCGCGACTGCGATCCGCGCATTCGGCAACCGCGCCGGCCACGCTGGCCTTCCTCGGTTGCTGGTGCTTCGAAGCCCTCGAATCCGCACTGCTGCTGCACTTCGTCGGAGCCGATATCGGCCTACCCGCGGTGTTCGCGATCGAGGCCGGCTTGTCGCTCGTCCGATCGGCCGCAGTCATTGCCCCGTCGGGCCTCGGCGTCGTCGATCTCGGATACGGCGCGGTGCTGCCTGCGCTCGGCGCCGATCTCGGCGTCGTCCCGGCGTTCGTCCTGTTGAAGCGCGCCAAGGAGCTCGTCTGGGTGCTTGCGGGGTACGCGGTGCTCGCGGCCCTGCGCGGCCGCGCGACCGACGCGACGGCGTCCGCGAGTGCCGCGACCTGAAGGGCGCGTGCGTACGCTAACCCGCGCGCGGGCGGCTGCGCGCGAGGTATTCGGCCAGCGCCAGGACCATGGGTCCCATCTTCGACTGCTCCGGTAGGACCTGCGGCGGCACGCCCAGCTCCGTGAGCGCGTGCGCGCACGTCGGTCCCACCGCGGCGACGACCGTGCGCCCCTGGAGCGCGTGCGCGAGATCGCGTGCGCTCCCGAGAGACTCGGCGACCTGGAACAGGTGGCGCGCTTGCACCTGCGTGGTGATCGCCAGCGCGTCCACTTTTTCCGCGATGATGTCGTGCACGAGCTGGCGCAGCGGCTCCAGGTCTTCCGGAAGCGCCCACTCGTAAGGTCGAACCTCCCAGACCCTACCGCCGCGCTCCGCGAGAGACGCCGCGACCGCGCGGCTCGCTCCCCCGTCCTGCACGACGATCGCGTCGCGTCCTGCCGGGTCGATCGCCGCGAGCGCCGCCAGAAGCTCCACCGTCGTATGGGGCGGCTCAGCGCGAACGTGCACGGGGAGGCCCTCGCGCTTTAGCACCGCGATGGGCTTTGGCCCGCGGCAGACCACCGTGGACTGCGCGAGCCCGGCGCGAAAGCCCTCCCCCTGCCCAAGCTCGCCGGCCACCCGCAAGACGCGCTCGAGCCCCGTACCCGTCGTCAAAACGACGAGCCCCCGGGGCCAGTCGACCGTGCGGCACACCGCGAGGAGTTCGTCCCCGAAGTCGCGCTCGGCCTCGCGGAGCGCCGGTACGCATACCGGGTCGCCTCCGTGCCGCCGCACGAGCGAGGCTAGCTCGCTCTCTCTCCTTGCCTCGAGAAGCGCAACCCGCGCGCCGCCGAGAGATTCCTTCATCGCACCGCAAGCTAACGTGGACCCAGGATAGAGTCACCTCCTCCAGCTACACTGGCGGACTTGCGCATGGCGCGGCGCGGCCCCTTGGCGGAACGGCAGACGCAGCGGATTTAAAATCCGCGACCCTAACGGGTGTCCGGGTTCGAGTCCCGGAGGGGCCACAATCGCCACCGCCGCCAGCCAGCCAGCGGCGCGCTTGTCGAACACGCGGACCGAGGAATGACCGACGGATACGTCATCGCTCTCGATGCGGGTGGCGGCGCACGCCGAACGAAGAACCTCGGAACCGCCGAGCGCGGCTTGCTCGCGGCAGATGACCGGAGCGTCTTCCCGCGGCAGAGCTGCGCGCCGGCAAGTAGCCGGCACGTCCGATGCACGCCTCGAGGGCGTGCGATACCGATTGAGTCGTTTGCCCTGCGCCGCCATCGCTTTCGCGATGGCCGCGCCACAGGCAGGGTGTTTCTTCCGCGAACACCCGCGCGAGGTCTACGTGGAGCATCGCCGCGATCGGGACGACCACCCGAGGGAGGAGCGACGCGAGGAGAGGCGCGAGCACCGGGAAGACGTGCGCTGACCTTTGCGGGCGAGTGCCCTCTCCTTGTTTTTCAGTCGACGCGTGGAACGGGCGACGGGCCTTGTTCGAGATCGGCCCGGTTGTCCCCGACGACTGTTTCTCGCTCTCTGGTGGCCGCTTCCGAGAGACAGCGGCGTCGCGTCCAGCCGATGGAGGGTCGCTGCCATCGCAATGCCCGTTTGCTGCGGCATCGGCTCGCCTGAAGGCGGTTCGAGACAATCTCTAGCGTGGTGCGTGGCACTCGCCTTGCGTCGGCTTTGCGGCGCCTGATCGCGCCCCGATGGACACGTTCGCCGGAAGCATCTGGTGGGTGCGCCTCATCCTGCATCGCGGCATCGCGGCCATCTATCTCGTGGCGTTTCTGTCGGCGCTCCACCAGTTCCGCGCCCTCCTCGGCGAACGCGGGCTCCTGCCCACGCCCGAGTTTCTCCGGGGCGTGAGTTTTCTCGACGCGCCCAGCATCTTCCACCTCCGCTATGGAGATCGCCTCGCGTCGGCCGTGGCGCTCGCCGGCGTTGTTCTGGCGGGCGTAGCGCTTTCGGGCCTCTCGGAAGCCGGCCCATTCTGGTTGTCGGCCGCGGTCTGGCTCGCGATGTGGGCGCTCTACCTCTCCATCGTCAACGTAGGGCAGGCTTTCTACGCGTTCGGCTGGGAGTCGATGCTCCTCGAAGCGGGCTTCTTTGCGGCCTTCCTGGGCCCCGCCCGGATGGCCCCTTCGGTCGTGCCGGTCCTGCTCCTCCGCTGGATGCTCTTCCGCGTGGAGCTCGGCGCCGGCTTGATCAAGCTGCGCCACGACCGGTGCTGGCGGGACCTCACGTGCCTGTATTTCCACTACGAGACGCAGCCGCTGCCGAACCCTCTGAGCTGGTTTTTTCACCGAATGCCGAAGCGGATGCACCGCCTCAGCGTGCTGTTCAGCCACTTCGTCCAGCTCATCGTGCCTATTGGCCTGTTCGCGCCGCAGCCCATCGCGTCGGTCGCCGGGGGCCTCACGATCTTCCATCAGGTGTGGCTCGTCGTGAGCGGGAACTACTCCTGGTTGAACTGGCTCACGATCGTCCTCGGCGCTTCCGCGTTGAGCGTCCCGCTGCCGGCGCCGACTGCACTGCACGCCAGGCCGGCCGGCTACGACTCGTTCGCCCTCTTGCTCGTCGGCATGACGATCGTCCTCAGCGTGAAGCCGATACTCAATCTGGCCTCCAAGAATCAAGCGATGAACCTCAGCTACAACCCCCTGCACCTGGTCAACACCTATGGGGCGTTTGGCCAGGTCACGCGCGATAGATACGAGATCGTGCTCGAAGGAACCGAATCGGAGGACCCGAACGCCGGTGAGTGGCGGGAATACGAATGCAGAGCCAAGCCGGGCCGCGTATCGCGAATGCCTCCTCAGGTCGCGCCCTACCATCTTCGCCTGGATTGGCTCCTATGGTTTCTCCCCTTTTCCACCCACGTCTACGAGGGCAGCGTCGTCGTGTTCGGGTACGATTTGTGGTTCATGCGGCTCGTCGAGCGGCTGCTCGAGGCCGACCGACCCACGCTGCGGCTCCTCGGGCGCGATCCGTTCTCCGGCCGCGCTCCTCGCTTCGTCCGCGCGAGTTACTATCGCTACCAGTACACGAGCTGGGCGGAACGCCGACGTACACGCGCCTGGTGGCGGCGGGAGGCGCTCGGCGAGTACATGCCTCCCATGTCCCTGGAAGCGCTGCGGCGACGGATGGGCCTTACGCGTAGCTCGACTGGGCGCGGCCGTGCCGGATCGTGAAGACCTGCCCGTCGTGGCCGAGCTCTCCGAAGGGCGGGCACTCGCCTGCGTCGATGGCGCGAATCGTGGGCCGTCCGATGTGCGCAAATACGAGTCGACGCACGCCACGCGCGCGCGCCTCCCGGGCGACGTCGAGGACGCAGGAGTGTCCCCCCGGCTCCCCGTCGATCATTACGCGGTCCGGCCCGCACTCGACGAGCAATCCAGCCGGTGCAAAGCGTGGTGAGCGCATCGCGCCGACACCCAGAAGCGAGAGCCGAGCCATCCGCCGTTCGTTTCCTCGCCGCGGCCTGGAACCGGTGGCAAGCAAGCGCCGTGAACGGAGCGGCGGAGCATGAGCTGCCCGCGTCGTCGTCCCTTGCCGCCCCGGCACGAGCGCTGCACGACAAGCGACGATGCCGGAGGGACGCGTCGGCCACCTCGCCCTCGCCACCGACCTCTACGAGCTGACGATGGGCGGAACCTGCCTGGCGCTCGGCATGAACGCCCCCGCGACGTTCAGCCTGTTCGTCCGGACGCTTCCCCCCGTGCGGTCCTACCTCGTCGCAGCGGGGCTGGAGCAGGCGCTCGATCGCCTGGGCGCTCTCGCCTTCGACGCAGACGACGCCGACTACCTTCGAGCGAGCGGCCGATTCAGCGAGGAGCAGCTCGAGAAGCTCCTCGGGACCCGCTTCAGCGGGGACGTATGGGCCGTGCCGGAGCCGCCGGCGCCGCCCCTGCAATGGTCTCGTGAGCCGGACGACCCCGATATCTTCGCCGTCGCCGGTGCATAGTAAGGTGTGCCCACGATGTCCTGGCCCTCGATGCGCGGCATGCCCCGCGCATTCTGGGTGCTCTGGGTCGGTACGCTGGTCAATCGCGCCGGCGCCTTCGTTTCGCCCTTCCTCGCGCTGTACCTCGTGGGACCGCGGGGTCTGACCGTCGAGCAC
>CALKVG010000002.1 GCA_937998045.1 uncultured Myxococcales bacterium | reverse complement strand
CTACACGCGTAAGATCGTCGGCAGCGTCAGATGTGTATAAGAGACAGCGACGAGATCCGCCTTCTCTTGGTCGTCGAGCTTGAGCTCGAGCACCAGGTTGAAGAACTCCACCGTGTCCTCGAGCGTGAGGAGGCGACCGTCGTGGAGGTAGGGCGGCGAGTCCTTGACGCCGCGCAGCGGGAACGTCTTGATCGGCCCGTCGCCTACGGCGATGATCCCGTTGATCTCACGCTGAGTGAAGAACCGCTCGGTGTGCAGATCGTGGCTGAAGTTGTCGGAGTAGATGGGCGGCGCGTGGCAGTTCGCGCACTGGCCCTTTCCGAAGAACACGGCCTGCCCGCGCAGCTCCGCCGGCGTGGCGAGCGCGGGGTCGAGCTTCTTGTCGCTCACGCGTAGTTTGGGCGCAGGCGGGAAGTCGAGGAGCTCCTGGAAATCCGTCATGTTGGCGACCTGGCTGCCGAGGTCAAGCACGTTGACGCCCTTCTTCGTCGCGATCACGACGTCGCCGTCAAAGTAGGCGCCGCGCTGTTCGAACTGCGTGAAGTCCTCGACCGTCTTGAGCGCCCGCTGCGAGCCGAACAGCCTTTGCATGTTCACGCCGCGCAGCGTGGGCGTGTTGATCCGGTGCCGGTACGCCTCCGGCCGCGCGTCCGGAGCGAGGTGATACGCCCCGTTCGTGTGGCCGTTGGCATGGCAGTCGAAACACGAGGCGCCCGTGCTCGGACGCGCCGAGCGGCGGTCATCGGTGAGGTTGAACTGTTGCTGGGGGAACGGCGAGACGAGCAGTCGGAGCCCGTCTAGATCCTTGGGATTCAGGATGCCATCGAACAGCCCGAAGTACGTCTGGTTGGTCACGAGCTTGCCGTGCGACACGTCGCCGAGATCCGGGCGCGTCGTCAGGTAGATGGGCGGCGGGAACTCCGGGAGGAACTGGTCTGGCAGATCGTAGTCGAGGTCGAAGCGCGCGAGGTCCCGGCCTTCCTGCCGCTTCGTTTCTTCGATCTGGAAATGGGGAAAGACGAATCCGCCTTCGGACTGGTTGGTGTGGGGTAGCGGGTAGAAACCGGCCGGCCAAAGCTCCTTTTCGCGGATCTCGGCGGCGCTCATCGTGGCGAGGCTGTTCCACGTCACGCCGGGCGGGAGCTTGACGCGCACGCCCGCCTGAATCGGCTTGCCGCCGGACATCGCGACGCCGCGCGCCGGCCGGTTCGAGAGGTCGTAGCGAGCCGCCATCAGCGCGAGCTGGCGCTGCATGACGGCCGGCTTGGCCGCCGTCAACCGAGCGAAGACCTCCGAGAACGGTTGCGTGATGACCGGCATGAAGCTCAGCGCGCTCGGTCCGGCCGTGAGCGCCGTGGAGGGCGTCGCCTGGGGAGCTTCGATTCCGGCCGCGGCCTGCGGGCGCAGAGGCTGCGCGCGCGCCGCTGCGCTCTGCTGGATGATCGGCTCGCGGGAGGCGCCCGCATGACATGCGGCGACCGCGAGAGCTGTGGCAAAGAGCGGGCTGGTGGCGTGAAGAATTCGCTTCATGGGGACGCCGGAGCGTCCGTGCAGCGCACATGCCCCCGCGAACCCGCGCTACCCTTTTGCCGAAAGCACTGGTTGCGCCCGGCGCAATCGAGCGTCGCGTGAGGCCTCGCTCCGCGAGCTCGACACGCGCGGCGTCTACCTCGCGTGCGCGAGACGGTTGTACACCTCATGCCTCGGGCCGCCACGCGCGTCGATCTGCACTCTGCGTGCGGCGCCTTGTCCGCTCGTCGTTCTCCGGGACCGGTCGTTGCAGGTGACTTCGGCATGGGAGCTTCCGACGCTTGGCCCGAGCTTCCCTATGAAGCATGGCGCGACACGCTCGAGACCTTGCACCGCTGGGCTCAGATCGTCGGTAAAGTGCGGCTCGCCCGCGCGCCGATGACGGATGGCTGGTGGCAAGTGCCGCTCTACGTGACGGCGCGCGGCCTATCGACGTCGCCGATTCCGGCCGGTGAGCGGGTCTTCGAGCTCGCGTTCGACTTCATCACGCAAGAGCTCCGGCTCGACGTGAGCGACGGCACGGTCGCCCGCATCCCGCTCGCGCCGCGTCCGGTCGCCGACTTCTACGACGATGTGATGCGCCGGCTCGCGGACGCAGGCCTCGCGACGCCGATCTGGCCGGTCCCCGTCGAGCTCTTGGAGCCGAGCCCGGAGCGGTTCGACCGCGACCGCGTGCACGCCTCCTACGATGCGGACGCCGTCCACCGCTGGTGGCGCATCCTCGTCCAGACCGATCAGGCGCTGAAGGAAGCCGCGGCGCGCTTCCTCGGCCGCGTCTCGCCCGTGCACTTCTTCTGGGGCACGTTCGATCTCGCGCTCTCGCGCTACTCGGGGCGCCGCGTCGAGCCGCCGGCGGGGGCCAACATCATCGAGCGCTACGCGTTCGACGAGGAGCAGGTCGAGTGCGGCTTCTGGCCGGGCGACACGCGGCTCCCGGCGCCAGCATTCTACGCGTTCGGGAGCCCGCCGCCCTCGCGCGACAGGTCGCGGCGGGTGCTGCCGAGTGCCGCACGCTTCGATGCGAAGCTCGGCGAGTACGTGCTGCTCTACGACGACGTGCGCCGCGCGCCCGACCCGCGCCGCGCACTCCTCGATTTCTTCCAGAGCTCCTATGAGGCCGAGGCGACGGGACCTGGCTGGGACCACGCGAAGCTCGACTGGCAGCCGCCCAAGATGCACTAGACGCGAGGACCCTTTGCGAGAGACGTCATTCCTCGACGCGAGGCACCACGCGTGCCGTGAGCTCCGTTTTAGTGCGACGTGGCATCGGGGCGATACGCCTTGATCCTCTCTCCGGCTCTTGCCACCGGAATGATCCAGAGGAGGCTCTTCGAACCATTCAACGACGTGATGTAATCCCCGTCCTTGGACAGGTCCTCGTTCGAGCCTCGGAACGCGTCCATATCGTTGTCGGGCAGGGCGACCATGACGTGGGGACCGACGTAGTACCAGTCACGGACCGTCGACGGGTCCTTCGCTGGCGGCACATTCTGTCCCTGGCGCGCTTCTCCCAGCAGCATGTACGAGAGCCCGACGCGGTCGATGTTCGGCTTCCGGCCCTCCATGACGGCCGTCCACCACTTCATGAACGTCTCGTCCCCGCACATCGGGTCGTGCTGCGGTCGACCGGGAGTGTCCGGTATGCATGTCCACCCGTTGGTGCCCCGTCGAATGAGGCGTTCGGTCGTCTTGGGCGCTCCCCCGGTCGTGGCGATGGCCATCTCGACGACGGTCGCGTTGTCCGCAATCCACGGCGGGCCTGCGCTCAGAGCGTTTTCGACCTTCCACTCGTCGGGGTGCTGCGAGCTCGTGAACGTGCCGCGCGGCAGCGGATCGATGGCGGTCGAAAGTTCTTCGGCGAACGCGGTTGCGGGAATCAAGAGCACACATGCGAGCGCACACTTCGCACATCGAGGCATTGGAGCACCCCTGGATCTTCAGTGCTCATTCGACGATGCAAAAGGTGTGACGCTGAAGGGGAAGCTCGTGCTCGCGAGTTCGCAAACAATCTCGTGCGGAAGCACAAGGTGCTCGTGCGAACGCACAAGATGCCGCACCCTTGACGACGGAGTTCAGGCGTCCGCCGCATCCAGAGTAAACCGCCGCCCAACATGCGTGGGTCAGACCGGCGCGACAGTTGCTGGAGCCTTATTGCGTGTCCCTCATGCCAAGTAGAGTCAGCGCTGTGCTCGTGCACGGAGCTTGGGCCGACGGTTCGTGCTGGTCGAAGGTGATCCCGCGCATCGAGGACGCCGGAATTCGCCCGACGGCGGTGCAGCTTCCCCTCACGTCACTCCCGGCCGACGTCGCGACGGTCAAGCGCGCCCTCGCGCTTCAGGAGGGGCCGGTCGTACTCGTCGGGCATTCCTACGGCGGCGTGGTCGTCACCGAGGCGGGGAACGACCCGAAGGTGAAGGCTCTCGTGTACATCGCGGCCTTCGCGCCCGATGCCGGCGAGTCGGCGGAGTCGCTCGAAGCGAGCGTTCCGCCGGCGCCGATTGCCGCGGAGGTCCGGCCGGACGCCGAGGGCTTTTTGCGGCTAACGCGCGAAGGCGTGTTCGACGCCTACGCCCAGGATCTGCCAGAGGTCGAGCGGCGCGTCCTCTTCGCCGTGCAAGGCGCCACCAACGGCCAGGTGTTCGGCGCGGCGGTCTCGACACCCGCGTGGCGCAACAGAAGAGCTGGTACCTGATCGCCGCCGACGATCGCGCCATCCAGCCGGACCTCCAGCGCAGGATGGCCAAGCACCTTGCGGCGACCGTCGTCGGCGTTCCCTCGAGCCACGTGGCGATCCTGTCGCACCCGAAAGAGGTCGCCTCGCTCATCATTGATGCCGCGGCCGAGAGCACGGTCCGCAGCAGCTCTCTTAGGCAGAGAGGAACTGCTCGCGGTCGTGACCAATCACTGCGAATGTCGCAAAGCCGAGCTTGCCCATCACCTCGACCAACTCCTTCGCCATGGCGCGCTTCGAATAAGGAAAATCGTCGTCGGCGGAGGCGGGTATCCCGCTGCGTCCGTAAGCGCGCAGGTCTACGCAGATCACGGTAAGCCTCGGCAAGCCTCGGCGCGAGGAAACTCCACATGAGGCTCGTACGCGAGAAGCCGTGCACCAACAGAATTGCCGACCCCTTTCCATCGCGGCGCACGAAAATCGTGTTTCCTGAGACGCAGACCATAGTCGACTCGAAAGAATCAGGGCCAGCCATACTTCCTCCAGTCTTTGGATGACGGCGAGGCGCGGCGGCATTCAGGGGCTGGTCGCTTGATTTGGTCAACCTGAGAAAACTTCTCGATGATCCATCGCTGGGACATGAAGATCTCCGCAGTCGAGCTTGTGGACGTCGACAGAGACGTCCGACGGAATCACGTGGCGCATCCCGGCGCGGTCGGGCGGCCTCGACGACGTCGTAGAGCTCTTCCGGCATGCGGGCGCTCTCGCCCCGGTGACGCCGCGACCAGGACGGGTCTTGCCGCTTCCCATCGCCATGCCGGCACTGGGTTCAAGATCGAGGCCGGTCTGGTGCCGGGCCATCGGGACCGGCATCGACGGCTCTCCGAAGAGCCGCCTTGCGCGCCTCGCGCCTTGAAGGCCCACCGAATGGGCGAGGTCACCCCTTCGACATGGTCGCTCGGGCTCGGCCCGCGTCCAGGCGCGGGCGCAACCGCCGCCGGGCTGGATGGCTTACCCTGAGGCGATGCTCCCGCAGAGCGAGCTCTCCTCCTCAACAGCGAAACCACCAAGGTCCCGCCGATGTACATCCCTCAACACTTCGCCGACTCCGATCCGGCGACTGCCAGAGCGCTCATCTCCGAGAACCCGTTCGGCTTGCTCGTCGTCTCGCTGCCCGAGAACCGAGTCGAGCTCGCGCACCTCCCGTTCGTCCTCGACCGCGAGCCCGGGCCGCTCGGCGCGCTCCGCGTGCACGTCGCTCGCGGCAATCCCATCGGCGCAATCCCGCCTTCGTCCGCGGTCATCGCCGTCTTCACGGGCCCGCATGCCTATGTGTCGCCGCGCTGGTACGAAGCGCCGCAGCGGAACGTGCCGACGTGGAACTTCACGGCGGTGCATGCGTACGGCGTGGCGACACGCATCGACGATCGCGACGAGGTGCGCCGCGCGCTCACCGACCTCACCGCGCAGCACGAGGCCGACGCCCCCGAGCCGTGGTCGCCCATGCGGGCGGACAGGTCGTACGTCGACCTGCTGCTCGACGGTATCGTCGCGTTCACGATCCGAATCGAGCGGTTCGAGACGAAGATGAAGCTCAGTCAAAATCGCTCGCCAGCGGATCGATCGCGCGTCGCCGCGGCGCTTCGCGAGCGGCGCGGCCCGGGCGACGAGGCCGTCGCGCGATTCATGGAGGAGCACGCGAAGAACCTCGATCGCTGATCGACGCCGGTCATGCGCTGAGGTCAGCGCGTCGTGAAGTGCTGGAGTTGGCTCTTCAGCCCGTCGTCTTTGCCAGCGGCGTCCCGCGAGTCCACCCGGTAGTAGTACGTCGTCCGAGGCCGCAGGCCGTTGAGGCGCACGCGGAAGACGGTGGACGGATGGTTCGGATTGAGGCGGACGGGCGATTGCGCCGTCTGGATCAGTTTCTCGCTATCCGTACCGTAGTGCACCACACCCTGGTGCACGGGCGAACCTCCGGGGTTGGTGCTCGTCCAACGGACGATCGCGAAGTCGGGATCGACGCGTTCGATCTCCGGTCCCTCGATGATCCGCACCCCGCCGATCGTCAGTGCAACCGTGAGAGCCACAATCCACATCTTGCTCATGGCACATACGCTCGCGTCACGGGATCGCCGGACTGGGGACGGGGGCGACGCCGCAGACGCCCGGTGCGCACGGCGGGAGCGGCGGAGTCGGGATGAGCAGCTCGTTGCCCTGCGTCTTCGCGGAGCCGCCCGACATGCACTGGCCCGTGAATGTACCCGCGTCCACGTAGGGCCGCGTGAAGCCGTCGGTGAGCGTCTGCAAGAACGCGACGAGCTGGTCCTCCTCGTTGTCCGTGAGTCCGAGGTTGCCCATGGTCATGTCCATGTTGTTGGGCACCTCCGGCTTTGGCCAGCAGTCGACTTTCTCGGTCGTTCCGGGCGGGCAGTGTCCGGACGTGACGTCGTACTTGTAAACGTCACGCGTGTTGTAGAAGTGGACGAGCTGCTTGAGGCTCTTGATGTAACCGTTGTGGAAGAACTCCTTCTGGAAGTACGGGCCCGGCGCCTCGGTCGTGGGGCACTGTGGCGGCGTCATGGCGACGTTGCGCGCCGTGGTCGTCTGCATCTGCCCGTCGGTCGCCTGCGCGTACTGCGTCCAGTCAGCGCTCGGGCTCGGACCGGCTCCAAGGCCGTTTCGCAGGAAGGTTCCCAGGCCCAGGTCTCGGTAGGCGAACCCCAGGGGGTTGCCTATCTGCCCCACCGAATCCGGCTTGTCCTCGTAATAGAAGGCCACCCGCGGGTTGAGGGGAAGGCCGAGATTGGCCGAGCCGAAGCAGGTGAAGAGGGGCTGCACGCCTGCTTTGGTGCTGGTGTCCGTCTGACCGGTCTTCAGCGTCGTGCCCCGCCCGTCGAGATGGCACGAGTTGCAGTTGGCCTTGCCGTCGAACAGCTTCAAGCCCGCGGCCTCGTCGGCGCTGAGCCGTGCCTTGCCCGCGAGGAACGCGTCGAACTTGGAGGAAAACGAACTGACCGCGGCGGACTGCTCGAAGGCGTCGAGCGACTGCCCCCAACGGTCGAAGACCACGGTCGCGCGCGTGCGGTCTCCGGGGCCCAGGGGAATCGGCGTGGCGCTTCCGCCGAAGATCGCGGCCCCTCCGGGCGTCGCACAGATCGACTCGGTGTCGGTCGGGAACTCGATGTCGAACGAGCCCTCCCCCCAGACCTGCTCGAAGAGCGACCGGTACTCGGCGTGCGAGAGCCGGTACGCGACGCAAGCGATGTCCGGAAAACCCATCTCCTCGGGGTCGACGGGCGGATGCAGCGCTTGCTCGGAGTCCGGATTCCGCAGGAGATACCCCGTGGCCCTGGAATCGAAGAAGTTCCCGCCGATGAACGCCTTCTGGTCCTCGTCGTAGTGGAGGACCGGGAAAAAGGGTGAGTACGTGTATCGCTGGGCGGTGCGCTTGCCGGCCCGGAAGTACGAAGTGCCGGAATACGCCACCATCGTCAGATTGACGGAGGGGATCGGTCCACTGAAGGCGACGTAGGGCATGTGGCAGGAGGCACAGGCCTGGTTCCTGCGAGGTGACATGCTCTTGTCGTAGTTCATCAGCTTGCCGAGTAACTCGATCGACGCGGCGCCCGTGCCCTGGGCGATGGGCGGATTGCCGGCCACCGTCGGCGGGGTCAGCGCGTGCCACTCCGCGATCGCCTGGCGTTCGATGGAGTCGATCTCGCGCAAGACGCGCCCAATCTCGGCGTCGAGGTCGGACGGGAGGATTCCGGGCGGGTAGGGGTCGTAGATGGCCTGCGCGTCACCAGCGCCCGCGGCCGCGTCGACAAACGCGCTCGCGTCGGGCTGCCGCTCCGCAGCGCCTCGCTTGCCCGATAGTGCGCAGGCAGCACCGACCCCCGTCAGTGCCACGACCACGCCGGCTGTGATGCTTCGCATGTACGGCAGGGGCGCCGATGCAACCAGGGTGCCCGTACAGCGTCTCGGGCGGAATGTCGGCTAAGCCCGCTCACGCGAACGAGCCGGACGTACCGACGGCACTTCGCCAAGCACGCAATCCCGCAGCCGTCGCCAGCAGGTCATTCCCGCCCCGCACCCCATCTCCTGCGGCCCAGCTCCTCGGAGGCGGAAGCCCACGCGAGCGCGGGGGTGGCTCCTAGGCGTGCTCCGCTTGCCGCCGTAGAACGCGGCCGCGGCGGGCGCCGGTGTGCTTGCCGTCCTTCACCGTCCAGGCGCCGTTGACGAAGACGTGAGGGATGGCCCACGCCGCAATTGCCGACGACCTCCGTCGTCACGCCCTGTAGCACCTTCGCCGCCGCGAGCGGGTCGTCGGGCAGCGCGAAGTCGCTGTGGAGTGCATGTCGACGAAGCCCGGGGCGACGACCATCCCGCGCGCATCGAGCACATGGTCGGGCTTGCCGTCGCCGTCGACGTTGCCCACCGCCGCGATGGTCGCGTCCTCGATTGGGAGTTCTCCCTCGCGCGCAGGCGCGCCGGTGCCGTCGATGATGCGCGCATTCGCGATGAGCGTCCGCATGGGAGCGGCATACTATCGCGTGCCGTGCGGCGGCGGCCCCGCTGGCACCTCGCGCGGCCGAACGTTCCACGGCACCATCCGGAACAGCATTCCATCCCGCACGATCAGCGTGTGAAACGAGATCGCCCCGACGTGGGCGAGGCCTGTCAGAAAGAGCAAGGACGCCAGGACCGTGTGCGCCTTCCGCAAGGTCGCGTACAGCAGCGCGTCGTGCGGCAGGATGAACGGCAAGTGGACGCAGCCGAACAGCATGATCGGGTACCGCGCCGCCGACAGCATGCTCCAGCCGACCAGCGGCTGCGCGAACATCAAGCCATACATCGCGTATTCCGACGCCGCCGCCACCCGGCGCTCGAGGCGCGACATCGTGGGTGGGAACGGCGGAAGACGACTCAGCCGGCGAACCACGAAGCGGACGACGACCAGGATCAGGATTGCGACGCCGAGCGGCCGATGAACGGATATGAGAGCGTGGTAGTCGGCAAGCGATGCGACCATGGTGACGCCGACGCCGAGCATGGTCAGCACCATCGCGGCCATCGCCCAGTGCAGAATCCGCATGAGGGCGGTGTATTGCGTTCGTTGGTTGGGCGCCGTCATTGTGCTTTACCTACCTCGGCCGGTGTGATCGGGCTGGGCTCCTTCGGCTCGCCGGCCCGCCGGGTGAAGGACCGTGAGTAGACCGCCGACCGGGCGCTCAGCAGCGGGTCGTCCGACGGCGCGATGCCGCAGGGCAACACCAGGGGGTCGAAGTTGATGTCCCGCGCGGGACTCGTGTCGTCACTCTCGACTCGGTCGAGCGTCAGCGTGCCGACGTTGACCTGCTCCCGTTCCGCGGGCCAGGGGATGGTGGCATCGTTGGTCGGGTCGCCAGGTTGGCCGACGATGACGATGAGATGCCACCGCAACGGCCGGCCGTGCACCTGTGCGATCAGCTCGTCGAACAAGAAGTTCTTGTCCTGGACAGGAGTGGCCACGCTTGCCGGCTTCGAAGGCTGCGCCGGTGCCAGGATCCAGCGCACCGGTGTGGACTCGTTGGTCGCGCTGATGAAGCGAAACGCATTCAGGCCGTGGAACGTGGCGTCGGCGAACCCCGATGGGGCGGGCTGGCTCTTGATGAACTTCAGCGCCTCCACCGTCTCTGGATGGCCCGCGAGAAACGCCTGCACCTTGGCAGGGTCGGGCTGACCCGTGCTGGGGTCAGGCCTGAACGCGAAGAGTTGCTCGTAAAAGGCTTCGGGCGTGCGGAACGGGAACACCGGCAGATGGATCATCGCAGTTTGCCACAGCTCGCCGTCCGGCGAGGGGAACTGGATCGCCAGGCCGCGCGGCGCGGACAGCGTGTCGGGCGCGAAGGGATTGCCGCCACCCAGCGAGAAACGGCCGAGAACCGGCACACGGCCGGGCCGGAAGACAGCCGCTTTCGAGAGCCGAACGCCGTTCCCGTTGCTCTCGAAGAAACCGGAGACGCCGACGCCCCTGGCGTGATTGCGACGGAAGCCGGGGTGGAGGCCGGAGACCTCCTGAAAACCGTCGGTGAGCCGCGCAGGCGTCAACGCATGCGGGGTGAGCCAACCGCCGAGATAGGCGAAGATCCCGGCGACCGCTGCAAGAGCGACGCCGATCAGGCTCAATCGAGCCACGACGCCGGCCGTGCCGAGAGGCCGTCGCGAGGCCGCTGTTGCTTCATGGTGGATCGCCCTGTCTTTCTCCACTTCAGCCGCCCGGAAGGGGGTGCACCCCACATGCCGCTCCC
>CALKVG010000001.1 GCA_937998045.1 uncultured Myxococcales bacterium | reverse complement strand
ACGCGTAAGATCGTCGGCAGCGTCAGATGTGTATAAGAGACAGACGTAAGGCCGACCGATTGACGGATGCCCTCGGGAAACTTAAGGTGCTCGCCCCCGCGTGGGGACGGAGCTTGCTAGGTGCCCTGCTGCCGAGCGAACATTCGAGGTCAACCGTGAACAAGGCCACGCTGAAGAAGTTCAAGACGCTCCTGACCGACAAGCGCGACGAGATCCTCAAGAAGGCCAAGCAGACGCTCGAGCAAGACATGGCGCTCGACACCGACGACTTGCCGGACGAGATGGACCTGGCCTCGAGTGAGTACCTGCAGTCGTTCACGTTCCGTCTGCGCGGTCGCGAGAAGAGCTTCCTCGACAAGATCGAGAAGGCCCTCAAGAAGATCGACGAGGGAAGCTTCGGCGTCTGCGAGGAGTGCGGCGAAGAAATCTCGGTGAAACGCCTCGAGGCTCGACCCGAGACGACCCTCTGCATCCGCTGCAAGGAAGACCAGGAGCGGATGGAGAAGGACTACACGTAGCCGCGCGCTCAGGGAGCCTGGAGCCGCCGACCCTCGGCATCCGGCTCGGCGTCGGCGCCGAGCGCCACGCACTCGAGAAACGTCACGGGACCCGGCGCGAAGAGCGTCTTTCGCACGCATCGCGCATACGTGCGCCAACCGAACTCCCGCACGATGGCGGGCATGCAGGTGACCAGGTGGTGCGTGCGGACGAGGCCGGACATCGCTTGCCTCTCGCCGTAAACGTACGCATCGTGCGTGCCAGGCGCCATGCCTCGGCCGCGCAGGACCTAGGGCCAGTCGGAATCGATGCCGATGCGGCGCCTGAGCGTCTGGAAGAGTGCCCGGTAGCGTGCGTGCACCGCGGGGCCGAACAGCGGATCGGGCGGCGAGCCGAGCCGTGCGTCGATCCGCGCACACGCCTCCTCGTCGAACCCCTCCATCAGGCGTGGAAATACGCGACCCTCCTCGAATTCCATGTTCCGGCGCACCTGCGCCGCGTAATCGAACCCGATCGTGGCCAGCTCTCGTCGGCGAACCGGTTCGTCGAGCAGCATGCGCTCGAGCTCGGCGGTCAGCGTCCGACCCGCCTCGCGGATGCGCAGGTGTTGCCCGTTGAGCTCCTTCTGCAGCGGGCGAACGCTCTCGACGCGGTCCGCGACGGAGGCGACCGCGAGGTCTTCCTTGCCGTGGTGAAAGTTGTCGACGAAATCCGTCATGTACGTCATCGCGTCGCGAATCAGACCGTCGTCGGCCTCGTCGTCGCCGCGGGCGATCGACGCGAATTGGGAGTCGAGAACGACGAGCAGCTGCGCGATGTTGTCGTGTTCGCGGACGAGGCGTTCGATGGCGCGTTGTGGCGCGACGGGGCTTTGCTTGGTGGCGACTCCTTCCTCGAGAGGAGAAGGAGCGCGACCTTCGTCGACGTTCATGGGACCCGCCTCGGCCCTGGTGGGGTCGCGGAACGAACAAACCCCAGGGCCAGCGGCGAATCGAAAGCATCGCAGATGCCAGTCACGGAACGTGCATCACGGGGTCACGGCGCGTCGAGCTCCGGGTAGTGGCGGAAGATACCCTCCTCGTTGAACGGGATGCGCCGCTCGGACGCCAGGTACTCCGCGATGCGGGGGCGATCTGCGACGCGATCTCGCAGCGCGAGGAGGCCCCGAATGTCCCTCTTCATGCGGGCCATCGCGTTGGGAAAGGCGTAGCTCAGCCCCTCGATCAGCTGGAACATCGTAAGGTCCACGTACGAGAAGCGGCCGAGCATCGTCTTGCCGCCGGAATGGCGGAGGACGCGCTGGAAGTATCCGAGATACTTCGGGAGGCGATGGCGGACGAGCGAACGGGCACGCGCCTTCGCCTCGACCTTCTGGTCTTCGTAGTAGAGCTCGACGCTCACTGGATGATGGGCGTCGTGTGCCTCGGCGACGAGATCCGCTGCCGTGAGCTGCAGCTGGTGTGCGCGCAGACGTGCGCCTTCGCCGCTGCCGACCAGCCCGTGGCGGGGGCCCAGATACAGGAGGATGTTCGCCGTTTGCCCGATGACGAGCTTCCCCGACCGGAGAAAAGGGGGAGCGAACGGCTCGAGCCCGCTTCTTCCGACGCTGGCCATGAGCTTCGTCATCGCGCGCACACCACCCGCGCGCCGTGCGACGTCGACGTAAGGCGCGCGGACCTCCTCCAGCGCGAGCCGCACGAATTCGCCGCGGCCTTGGATGCTCGGCCAGTAGTAGAGCTCGTAGGCTTTCACGTCGTCGAGGGAGCCCAAGATTCGTGCCGAGTCATCTGGCCGCTGTCGGGCTCGGCGAGACGGTCATCCCCGCGCGGCCTTCTTGGTCGCCGGCGGGGCGTTGCGGGCGAGAACCTCGCGCAGGTACCTGCCCGTGTGCGATCGCTCGGACTGGACGACCTGCTCCGGCGTCCCCACCGCGACGATCTCGCCGCCGCCCTCGCCACCCTCCGGGCCGAGGTCCACGATCCAGTCGGCGCACGCCACGACATCGAGGTTGTGCTCGATGACCACGATCGTGTTGCCTTGATCGCGAAGATCCATGAGCGCGACGAGAAGGACCTCGATGTCCGCGAAGTGCAGCCCGGTCGTCGGCTCGTCGAGCACGTAGAGCGTGCGACCCGTGGCCTTGCGCGACAGCTCGCGCGCCAGCTTCACGCGCTGAGCCTCTCCGCCCGAGAGCGTCGTGGCGGGCTGCCCGAGGGTCAGGTATCCGAGGCCGACCTTGCGCAGGGCCTCCAGCTTGTCGGCGATGCGTGGCACGGCGCCGAACAGTTCGCTCGCCTGCTCGACCGTGACGTCGAGCGCGTCGGCGATCGACAGCCCGCGGTACTTCACCTCGAGGGTCTCGCGGTTGTAGCGCCGCCCGCCGCAGGCGTCGCAGGTGACGAATACGTCGGGCAAGAAGTGCATCTCGACGCGCAGAACTCCGTCGCCCTGGCACGCCTCGCAGCGGCCGCCCTTCACGTTGAACGAGAAGCGGCCGGCCTTGTAGCCACGGGCGCGCGCGTCCGGGAGACCGGCGTAGAGCTCGCGTAGCAGCGCAAAGATGCCCGTGTAGGTCGCGGGGTTCGAGCGAGGCGTGCGTCCGATGGGCGCCTGGTCGATGGATACGACCTTGTCGATGTGATCGAGGCCATCGACACGGTCGCATTCGCCGATGGGCGCCGTCGCGTTGTAGAGCTTTGCTCGCGCCGCCGGCAGCAACGTGTCGACGACCAGGCTCGATTTGCCGCTCCCGCTCACGCCGGTGAAGCACGTGAAGAGGCCCACCGGCACCTCCGCGGTCACGTCGTGCAAGTTGTGCGCGCGCGCCCCGACGACGCGCACGCTCGCCTTGCCGCGGCTCTTGCGTTTGGCCGGAATCGGGAGCTGACGCTTGCCGCTGAGCCACGGTCCGGTGATCGACTTCGCGTTCGCGATGATTTCCCGCGGCGTCCCCTGCGCGACGACCTCGCCCCCGTGCACGCCGGCGCCAGGGCCCATGTCCACCACGTGGTCGGCCGCGAGGATCGCCTCGCGGTCGTGCTCGACCACGATGACCGTGTTGCCCAGGTCCCTCAAGCGCGCCTGGGCCTCGATGAGGCGCGCGTTGTCGCGCGCGTGGAGTCCGACGCTGGGCTCGTCGAGCACATAGAGCACGCCCACCAGGGCGGCGCCGATCTGCGTCGCGAGGCGAATGCGCTGGCCCTCGCCGGACGACAGCGTCTGCGCGCTGCGGTCGAGCGTGAGATAATCGAGCCCGACGTCGATGAGGAAGCCGAGGCGCGCTGCGACCGCCTTGAGCAGCGGCTGGGCAATGGCGCTCTCGCGCGGGCCGAAGACCTGAGCCGAGCCCTCGTCGCCGAGGCCCTCGACGAACTTGCGGACGTGCCGCAGCGGCAACGCGCCCACCTGAGCGATGTCCCTCTCCCCGAGCTTGACCGCGAGCGCTTCCGGCCTGAGGCGCTTGCCCTTGCAGGCGTCGCACGTGCGGGTCACGAGAAAGCGCCCGAGCTCATCGTCGGCCACTCCGCCCTCGCTCGCGTCCGGATCGTCGTCGTCCGCATCGTCGACGCGCGCGTCGGGGAGCGACGCCAGCCGCTGCTCGAGCCGCGGCACGACGCCCTCGAACCTCTTTTTGCCTTTGCCGCCGCCCGCGCCGTACAGCACCGCCTTGCGCTGCTCTTCGGGGAGCTTGCCCCACGGCGTGTCCGGGTTGATTCCGAGCACCTCGACCGCGCGCGCAACCTCCGTCGCGAGCGCGACGCTGCCACGCCGCCCCCACGCCAGAACGACGCCCTCGCGCAGGGTGTGCCTGGAGTCCCCGACGCACCGCTCGGGGTCGACGACGTCGCGCGCGCCCAGGCCGTCGCACGCCGGGCAGGCGCCGTGCGGGCCGTTGAACGAGAACATCCGCGGCTCGATCGGCGGCAGAGAGATGCCGCAGTCGACGCATGCGAATCGCTCGCTCATCCAGAACGGCTCGTCGTCCCCGGGCTGCACGAGCAGGCGACCCTCTCCGAGCTTCAGCGCGAGCTCCACGCTGTCGGTGAGCCGCCCCTTCAGCCCGTCTTTGAGGACGAGGCGGTCCACGACGACGTCGAGGTCGTGCGTCTTGGCCCGATCGAGTTCGATCTCGTCGCCCAGATCGACGACCGATCCGTCGATGCGCGCGCGCACGAAGCCCTCGCGACGCAGGCGCTCGAGCTCGAGCTTGAGCTCACCCTTGCGGGCGCGCGCGATGGGCGCGAGGACGCTGAGCTTCGTCCCCTCCGGCAGCGCGAGGACGCGGTCGACGATCTGCTGGACGGTCTGCGCCTCGATCCGCTTTCCGCAGCTCGGGCAATGGGGCACGCCGACGCGTGCGTAAAGCAGCCTCAGATAATCCGCAATTTCGGTGACGGTGCCCACGGTCGAGCGGGGGGACTTCGAGAGCGGCCGCTGCTCGATCGCGATGGCCGGGCTGAGTCCCTCGATCCGCTCGACGTCAGGCTTCGCCAGCTGCTCGAGGAATTGTCGCGCGTACGCGCTGAGCGACTCGACGTATCGCCTTTGCCCTTCGGCGTAAATCGTGTCGAATGCCAGCGATGACTTGCCCGAGCCGCTCGGCCCGGTGAAGACGACGATCTGCCCGCGCGGCAGGCTGAGGCTGACGCTCTTCAGATTGTGCTGCCGGGCGCCAACGACAACGAGGCGATCCACCGGCGAGGGCGTAGCACGTGGAACGCGAGCGCAAGAGAGGTTCCTGATTTTTGCGACGAATTTCAGACCTTTCGAGCCCAAATTCCGCCAATGCGTAATCGCCGCGCGTCATGGGTTTTTGCCTTAAGCCCGACGCGAAGAGAGGCCGCGGCAGTGCGCAAAGACGCCAAGCCGAGGCTCGCCTTGGAATTGGTCATTGCGACAGCGCGCGCTCTAGGTCGGTCCAGAGGTCGTCGACCGACTCGAGGCCGACGCTCAGGCGCAGCAGGCCGTCGGAGATGTTCGCGGCCGCGCGGGCGTCCGCCGGCATGGTCGAGTGCGTCGTCGACGCGGGATGCACGAGCAGCGTGCGGACATCGCCCAGACTGACCGCGTGGGTGATCGTGCGTACGCCGTCGAGCGCGCGCCGCCCCCGGTCGATCGCGCTCCCTCCGGCGCCGGCGCGGAGCTCGAAAGACAGCAGAGATCCGAACGCGTGCATCTGCCGGAGCGCGAGATCGTGCCCTGGATGGGCTCCGAGCGACGGGTGATGAACGGCGGTGACGTCGTCGCGCCGCGCGAGCCTCTCGGCGAGCGTGGCGGCGGAGGCGCACTGTTGCCGCTGACGCAGCGCGAACGTCCGCAGGCCTCGCGCGACCATGTACGCGTTGAACGGCGAGATGACGCCGCCGAACGTCTTCACCATGACGTCGCGGATGCGCGCGACGTCGCTCGTACGTCCGCAGGCGCAACCGCCGATCGCGTCGCCGTGGCCGCCGAGCGCCTTCGTCATCGAGTGAACGATCACGTCGACGCCGAGGGCGTGCGGTGTCTGCGCGAACGGCGTCGCGAACGTGTTGTCGGCGATCGTCGCGAGCTGCCGATCGCGGGCCAGGGCGACGACCGAAGCGATATCGGTCAACGCCAGGTTCGGGTTGGCGGGCGTCTCGATGTAGAGGAGCCGCGTGCGCGGTCGAAGCGCGCGCGCGTACGCGGACGCGTCCGTCGCGTCGACGAACGTCGTCTCGATGCCGAGGCGCGGCAACCGCTCGCCGAGGAGGCGCGCGCTCTCGGCGTACATCGATCGGGGCGCCACCACGTGATCGCCCTGCCCGCAGAAGGCCAGCACCGCGCCGGTCACCGCCGCCATGCCGCTCGCGGTCGCGCACGCGTCCTCCGGACCCTCGAGCGCCGAAAGCTTCGCCTCGAGCGCCTCGACCGTGGGATTGGCCAGGCGGCCGTAGATGTACGCGTCGCTCCTGCCGGAGAACGCGTCGGCTGCCTCCGCGGCGCTCGCGAACCCGAACGACGCCGAGAGGACGAGCGGCACGTCGAGCGCGCGCGTTGCCGCGTCCGGATGGTCGCCGGCGTGCACGCAGACGGTGGCCAGCGCGGCCGCGCGCGCGTCGAGCCGCTCGGCGTACGATCGGCCATACGAGGTTGAAGAGAGCGAGCTTTCGGCCATGGCGACGCGCAGGTTAGCAGTGTTACCTTTGGAGTGATGCCCGAGGACCCCGGCGGCAACAAAGGTCGCGCGCATCGGGGCGCTCCGCTGCGCACCAAGCCGTTCGACGACGACTCGAACAGCTTGCGCGAGGCCCTGCAGCGCGAGCTCCGCAAATCGGTCTCGCCGTCGCTCCTCGTCGTCCTGGGCAAGGACGTCGGCACGCGAGTCGTGCTCGAGCGTTCGATCGAGATGGGGCGTGACCCGTCGTGCGAGCTTCCCTTGCACGACGAGAACGTCTCGTGGCGGCACGCGCGCGTCGAGGATCGCGGCGCCGGCGAGTGGGCCGTCGTCGACCTCGGCAGCACCAACGGCACGCTCGTGAACGACCGCCCTTGCGCCGGCGCCATCCTCAAGCCGGGCGACCGCGTCTTCCTCGGAAAGACCGTCATCGAGGTGCAGCAGGACGCGCTCCGCGACGCGCACGCGGCCGAGCTCGAGCGGCTCCTGTCGATCGACGAGCTGAGCGGCCTTTGGGTCAAGCGCCGCTTCGACGCGCAGCTCGCCGCCAGCGTCGAGGCCGTCGCGTGCGGGAACGTGTCGGCGCTGAGCGTCATCGTCATGGACATGGACGGCGTGAAGGCCATCAACGACACCCACGGCCACTCGATGGGCGCGTTCGTGATTGGCGAGGCGGGCCATGTCATCGAGCGCACGCTGCAGAAGATCCAGCCGCGCGGCTTTGCCACGCGCTTCGGCGGCGACGAGTTTGCCGCGGCGTTCCCCGGCATGACGAAGGAACTCGCGGTGGCGAGCGCCGAGACGCTTCGGCTCGCAGTCGTCGAACACGTGTACGAGAAGGACGGAGTGCGCGTACATCCCGGATTGAGCTGCGGCGTCGCGACGATCCCCGGGCAAGGGGAGGACGGGAGCGACGGGCCGGTAACGGCCACGCGAGCGGCCGACGCGGAGGCTCTCTTTCAGGCGGCCGACCGCGCGATGTATCGGGCCAAGCGGGCGGGCAAGAATCGCGTCGCAACGTAAGCTGCGTGATACGCTCGGCTTCGAGTCGATGCTGAGGGTCGAGTGCGAGTCGTGCAAGGCGCCGTATCAGATCGACGAGCGGCGAGTGCCGCCCGCGGGGCTGAAAATGCGGTGCCCCAAGTGCGGGCACTCCTTCCTGGTGTCGCCCCTCGGGGGGGCGCCCCCGGCGAACGCCGACCCTCCTGCCAAGCCGCCGGCGCCGAACCCCGCCAAGCGCACCATGGTCGGCGTGGGAATGGCTCAGCCGTCCGCCGCACCGCCGCCCGCGCCCGTTGCCGCCGCCAAGAGCACCATCATCGGCGTCGCTGCCCCGCCGGCCGGTGCGCCTCGGCCGCCTCCGCGCGCCGCACCGGCCGCGCCGGCCTCTCCATCGCGTCAGCCGCCCGCTCCGCCTGCCGCGGCTCCGCAGGCCTTCACCTCGCGCGCTTCCTTCCCGTCGGACTTCCCCGCGGCGCTCGGCTCGCTCGATGACCTCGACCTCCCGGTAGTCTCGGCCGATCTTCCCGCGTCCAAGAGCGCGGCGCCGCCGGGGCTCCCGGCCCTGAAGACGTCCGCGACGGTGCCGGCGCCGAGAGCGCCGACGGCCCCCGCGCTCTCTCGCGCGCCGGCGCCGACGGCGAGCGCGCTGGAGGCCCTCGAGATGGACCTCCCCGTCGTCGCGCCCGATCTGCCGACGGCGAAGCCCGCACCCTCGCGGGCGACGGGAGCGCGCGCCGTTCAGGGCTACGACTTCGATCTCAACGCGCCGGCCGCCGATCTGCCGGCCGCCAAACCGCAGAGCGCCCAGGAGATCGATCTCCCGGTCGTCGCGGCCGGGCTGCCCGTCGCGGCCTCCCCTGGCCTTCCGGTGGTCGCCGCTGGGCTTCCGGTGGTCGCGGCTGGCCTGCCCGTTCCCGCCGGCCCCGGGCTTCCGGCGGTCGCAGCCTCCCTCCCCTCCGTGGCGTCGGGGCTGCCGGTGCCTGCCCAGTCGCTCCCCACCGTGAGCTCCCCGCGGGCGACTCGCGCGTTCGGCGAAATCGATCTCCCCAGCGTCGCCGAGTCGCTTCCGGCGGCGGTTTCGCCCGACACGTACCTTCCGGCGCGCGAGCAGCAGTCGCAAGCGCCGTCGGAGAGCTTCGGCGAGATCGAGCTCCCGCACGAAGCACGGGTCGTGGCGCCGTCGCT